>LDXQ01000011.1 GCA_001443485.1 Candidatus Sysuimicrobiota bacterium CSP1-3 | reverse complement strand
CGCCTCAGCGGACTGAATCCAGATGCGTTCCCAGAAACCCGGTAACGTTGCCTCCGGGCCGTCGCAAGCCGCATACACCCCTCTTTCGCCTTGTTGTTCCGCCA
Source organism: Candidatus Sysuimicrobiota bacterium CSP1-3 (assembly GCA_001443485.1). GTDB lineage: Bacteria > Sysuimicrobiota > Sysuimicrobiia > Sysuimicrobiales > Humicultoraceae > Humicultor. The sequence continues at coordinate 42,686 of LDXQ01000011.1, read as the reverse complement.
ACTGCAGCAGGAGGGTCGTCTTCCCGACCTGACGCGGACCAGTCAGTAGTTGGAGCCGACCTGGTGCCGACTCGGCGAGGCGCTTCTCCAGATGAGCTCTGCAGGCCTTATAGTCGAGCCTGTACCCGCTATCAATCATACTCGAATGATTATTCGATTACACCTGAATGTCAAGAGGCGATCACCTGCGGCCTCGATTGGCTACACGGCGGCTGGTCTAGCCCCAAGTCGGGACCGCGTGTTTGTGCGGAGTCCAGTCAACTGCTCTCATTCCTCCTCCACGGGGATCCACGAAGAGTGCCTGTCTGGGCTGAAGCTTTGTTGACACGTGCAAACGCGCGCCCGTATGATGGGCGCGGCAATCGGGCCGGAGGCGGGAATGCTCCTGGATTGGCTCTACGTCGCAGTGTTCGCGGTCGTGGGAATCATCATGGCGGCGCTGCCGCTGGCGGTCGTCTGGCTGCTGGCCCCCCGCGCCGACTATCCGCAGAAGCGCCTCACCTACGAGTCCGGCGTTGTCCCCTTCGGCCAGGCCTGGGCGCAGTTCAACATCCGCTACTACCTCTTCGCCCTGATCTTCGTGCTCTTTGAGGTCGAGGTCATCTACCTCTTCCCCTGGGCGGTCGTCTTCCGGGAGTTCATCAATCGGCAACTGGGTGGATTCGTCTTTGTTGAGGCCCTCCTCTTCATCGTCATCCTGGGCATGGGACTGATCTACGCCTGGCGCAAGGGCGCCCTGGAATGGGTCTAGTTCTATGAACTGGTTCTTGGAGATCGTCAAGGCTGTGCTGGCAGCGCTCGCGGTCTTTACTTTCCTGGCGGTCGTCGGCGCGATGCTCGGAGTTTACCTGGAGCGCAAGATCAGCGGCTGGATCCAGTCGCGCCTGGGTCCCAAGCACGTCGGACCGCAGGGGTTGCTGCAGACCATCGCCGATACGGTGAAGCTCCTGCAGAAAGAGAACATCGTCCCCTCCAACGCCGATGCCATCACCTTCAACGTCGCCCCGCTGATGGCGGTGGTGGCGGCGCTGCTGGCCTGGATCATCATTCCCTTCGGCCCGGCGTTCGGCCGCGTCCTGGTCGTGCGCGACATCAACATCGGCCTGCTCTTCTTCATCGGCATGGCCTCGCTGATCGTCATCGCCATCCTGCTGGGCGGCTGGTCGTCCAACAACAAATACGCGCTGCTCGGCGGCTTCCGCTCCGCGTCTCAGATGATCTCCTACGAGATCCCGCTGGCGCTGGCGGTGATGGTGCCGATCATGATGGCGGGGACCATGTCCACCGTTGGAATCGTGGAAGCGCAACGCGGCGGCTGGCTGGGCATCGGGAATTGGTACATTTTTGGGCTGCCGGGCAACCGCGGGCTGCTCGTCCCCGGCTTCCTCGCCTTCGTGGTCTTCCTCACCGCGGCAACGGCGGAGGTGAACCGGGTGCCCTTCGACCTGCCGGAGGCGGACTCGGAGCTGGTCGGCGGCTACTTCACCGAGTACACGGGGATGCGCTTCGCCCTCTTCCAGTTGGGCGAGTACGCCGAGGCCTTCGCCATGGCGGCGCTCACCTCCGTGCTCTTCCTGGGCGGGTGGCACGGGCCCTGGCTGCCGGGGATCGTCTGGTTCTTCATCAAGATGTTCGCCCTGGTCTTCTTCCTGATCTGGGTGCGCTGGACCTATCCGCGCCTGCGGTTGGACCAGCTGCTCAACCTGTCCTGGAAGGGTTTGGTGCCGCTGGGGTTTGTCCTGGTGCTGGTGACGGGATGGCTGCTGGTCTGAGGGCGGACGGGCGAGCCGATTCCCGTGGGTGAACTCGCCGCCTTCATCATCCTGGCGATCGTCACGTTGCTGCCGGCGGTCGTCGTCGTCACCAGCCGCAACCTGGTGCGCGCGGCGATGTCGCTCATCCCCAGCTTCCTCGGGGTGACCGGGCTCTTCGTGCTCCTGCAGGCCGAGTTCGTGGCGGGGATTCAGATCCTGATCTACGCCGGCGCCATCGCGGTGCTGATTCTCTTCGTGATCATGCTGACACAGGGGGGTACGGGGACGGCCCTGCGCCAGGTGAACGAGCAGCAGCTGGTCGGGGGGCTGGTGGCCGGCGCGCTGACCATCGCCCTGCTCGGGCTGCTCCTGCGCACCCCCTGGCCGCTCGTCGCCGGCACACTGCCGCGCTCCAACGTGGCGGCGGTGGGCGGCGCGTTTCTCACCAACTTCATCCTGGCGTTTGAGATCAGCAGCCTGGTGCTGCTGGTCTCGCTGGTGGGCGCGCTCGTCATCGCCCGCCGGGAGCAATAGGGCGGGGAGAGGGAGGACGGATGCAGGTCGGCCTCAACCACTACCTGGCCGTCAGTGCCCTGCTCTTCGGGCTGGGGCTGTACGGCATCCTCACCCGCCGCAACGCCGTGGCCATTCTGATGGGCATCGAGCTGATGCTCAACGCGGCCAACATTAACCTCGTGGCCTTCAACCGCTACGTGGCGCCGGGGGCGCTGGCGGGGCACGTCTTCGCCCTGATCATCATCACCCTGGCGGCCTGCGAGGCCGCGGTGGGTCTGGCCCTGGTGCTGGCGGTCTACCGCAACCTGGAGACCATTCACGTCGACGAGATCAACGTGATGAAGTGGTGAGATGACGGCGCTGGCCTGGCTGATCCCGCTGCTCCCCTTCCTCGCCTTCGGGCTGATCGTTTTCTTCGGCCGGCGGCTCCCCGGGCAGGGCGCCTCCGTCGCCATCGGAGCGCTGCTCGCCGCCGCGGTCTTCTCGCTCCTGCTCTTCTTCCGCCTGCTCGGGGGCGCCGAACCGATCCGCTCCACGATCAACTGGCTCGTGTTGGGCCAGCAGCCGCTGGCGCTGGGCATCCAGGTGGACGCACTGACCGCGGTGATGCTGCTCGTGGTCACCGTGGTGGGGTCGATGATCTTCATCTACTCCGTCGGCTACATGCACGGCGACCCCCGCTACCCGCGCTTCTTCGCCTACCTCTCGCTCTTCGCCGCTTCGATGCTGCTGCTGGTCCTGGCGGACAACTTCCTCTTCCTTTATGTGGGGTGGGAGCTGGTCGGCCTCTGCTCCTATTTGCTGATCGGCTTCTGGTTCGAGCGCCCCGCCGCCGCCCGCGCCTCGCTGAAGGCCTTCATCACCACCCGCGTGGGCGACGTCTTCTTCTTCGCGGGCATTCTGCTGGTGTTCTTCAACCTGGGGACGCTGGGCTTCGGCCAGACCTTCGAGGCCGTGGAGAGCGGCCACCTCTCCGGCGGCCTGCTGACGGGGATCGCGCTGCTGCTCTTCGGCGGTGCCATCGGCAAGTCGGCCCAGGTGCCGCTGCACGTCTGGCTGCCCGACGCGATGGAGGGCCCCACACCGGTCTCCGCCCTGATCCACGCCGCCACCATGGTGGCCGCCGGCGTCTACATGGTGGCCCGCCTCTTCCTCATCTTCTTCTCCTCGCCCGACCACACGGCGCTCGCGGTGGTCGCCTGGATCGGCGGGATCAGCGCCTTCATGGCGGCGACGATCGCCGTGGTGCAGGACGACATCAAGCGCGTGATGGCCTATTCGACCATCAGCCAGCTGGGGTACATGATGTTGGGTCTCGGGGTGCTAGGCTACACCGCGGGAGTGTTCCACCTGATGACCCACGCCTTCTTCAAGGCCCTCCTCTTCCTCGGGGCGGGCAGCGTCATCCACGCCATGCACACCAACGACATCAAGCAGATGGGGGGCCTGGCGAAGGTGATGCCCTCCACCTACTGGACCATGCTGATCGGCAGCCTGGCCCTGGCCGGGATCTTTCCCTTCGCCGGGTTCTGGTCAAAAGATGAAATCTTGACGGAGGCGTGGCACAATAATCCGCCGCTCTTCTACGTGGGCTTAGTGACCTCGTTCATCACCGCGTTCTACGTGATGCGGATGATGTTCTACACCTTCCTCGGGGAGCCGCGGTGGGCGCCGGCGCACGAATCGTCCGGGCACGGCCAGGGGACGGTCGTCCACCCCCACGAAAGCCCCCGGGTGATGACCGGCCCGCTGTGGTTCCTGGCCTTCTTCGCCGCTTTCATCGGCTTCGTTGGCGCACCGTTCCTGGGGAGCCCGTTCGGCCGGTTCGTGCGCTTCGGGGAAGAGGCGGCGGTCCCGTTTGATCTGCGGATCGCGGTGATTTCCACGGCCGTCGCCCTCGCGGGCATGGGGGTCGCCGCCGCGCTCTACCGCTGGCGCTGGCTGTCGCCCGCAGCGGTGCGGCGGGCCTTCCAACCCTTCAGCACGTGGGCGGAGCGGAAGTACTACTTTGACGACCTCTACGGGTGGACGGTGGTCCGCGGCACGGTGTGGGCCTCCCGCGTGCTGCGGGTCTTCGACATCTATGTGATCGACGGCTTCGTCAACCTGATCGGCGTGGTGTTCGTCGGGCTCACCCGCCTCTACCGCGTCTTTGACCTGTACGTAGTGGACGGTCTGGTCAACCTGATCGGCTGGGGGACCAAGGCGCTGGGCGGCGTGCTCCGCTTCGTGCAGACCGGGCGCGCCGAGAACTACCTGCTGGTCATCGCTATCGGGGTGATCCTGCTCATCATCGGAGGACTGGTGCGATGAGGGGGTGCCATGCTTAGCCTGATGCTCTTCCTGCCGCTGGCCGGCGGGATCTTCCTGTTGTTCTTCCGCAACCCGCGGGCGATCAGGGGCATCGCCCTGGGCGCGTCGCTGCTCTCGCTGTACGTGTCCATCGTCGTCCTGGGGCGCTTCGACCTGCACGGGGGGATGCAGCTGCTGGAGTCCTACTCCTGGATCCCGGCGGTGGGCATCGCGTACCGGGTGGGCATCGACGGGCTCAGTCTGCCGCTGGTCCTGCTGACCCAGCTCCTCTCCGCCGTCTCCATCGTCTACTCCTGGCGCGTGGACATGCGGCTGAAGGAGTACATGTTCCTCCTCCTGCTGCTGCAGACGGCGATGCTGGGCGTCTTCGCGGCCCTGGACTTCTTTCTCTTCTACATCTTCTGGGAAGTGACGCTGGTGCCGATGTACTTCCTCATCGGCATCTGGGGCGGGCCGCGCAAGGAGTACGCCGCGATCAAGTTCTTCCTGTTCACGCTCATCGGCTCGCTGGCGATGCTGGTGGGCATCCTGCTGCTCTACTTCAACGCCGCGCCGCGGACGTTCGACGTGCTCAGCCTGATCCAGCAGCAGCCGCTGGCAGGTCAGCTGCGCCTGGCGACGATCGCCTTCTGGGGCTTCTTCCTCTCCTTTGCCATCAAGGTACCGATGTGGCCCTTCCACACCTGGCTGCCGGACGCCCACGTGGAGGCGCCCACCGCCGGCTCGGTGATCCTGGCCGGCATCCTGCTGAAGCTGGGGACCTACGGGTTTGTGCGCTACAGCCTGACCCTCTTCCCCCAGGTCTTCCAGCAGTACGCTTCCCTCATCGCCATCCTGGCCCTGTTGGGGATCATCTACGGCGCGCTGGTGGCGATGGCGCAGACCGATCTGAAGAAACTGGTCGCCTACTCCAGCGTCAACCACATGGGCTACGTCATGCTGGGCGTGTCCGCGGCCGCGTTCGCCTACGGCAAGCCCGACCTGGCCCCGGCAGCCACCACGGCGCTGAACGGGGCGGTCTTCGAGATGATCGCCCACGGAGTGATCACCGGCGCGTTGTTCTTGATCGTCGGCGTGATCTACGACTACCGGGCGCACACGCGCGGCGTGGACGAGTTCGGCGGGCTGGGGGCCATCCTGCCGGTCTACTCCGGGATCACGATGGTGGCGATGCTGGCCTCGCTCGGCCTGCCCGCGCTGATGGGCTTCGTCGCCGAGTTCCTGATCTTCCTGGGGTCCTTCGGCGTCTTTCCCGGCTTCGCGGCGACGGGGCTCCTCGGCATCATCATCACCGCGGCCATGTTCCTCTGGACCATCCAGCGCATCTTCTTGGGGCCGGCCAACCCGCGCTGGAAGGGGCTGGCGGACATGGACACCCGTGAACTGGTGGCCCTGGTTCCCCTGACCGTGCTGATGGTCATCTTCGGCGTCTACCCGCGGCCGCTGCTGGACATCATCAACGCCGCCATGACGACGCTGGTCGCGGCGCTGCGCTGACGATGCCTCCCGCCTCCGACCTCGCGCTGCTGGTCCCGGAGCTCTGGCTGGCCGCGCTGGGCCTGGTCCTCCTTGGCGTGGACCTCTTCGTCGGGGAGCAGAACAAGCGCACCGTGGGGTGGGTGGCGGTGGGCGGGTTGCTGTTGGCCCTCGTCCCGACGTGGGGCCTGGCGGGCGCGGTGCACCGTCCCGGGACCACCGTCTTTTTCGGCTCCTATGCCGTGGACGGGTTCGCCGTCTTCTTCAAGTTCCTGGCCATCATCGCCACGACGCTGGTGATCCTGGCCTCCATGGACTACTTCCGCGCCTCGGGGGACCGGCAGGGGAGCACCCAGCGGTTCGAGGGCGAGTTCTACACGCTGCTGGTCTTCACCGGCCTGGGTCTCGTGCTCATGGCGGCCAGCGCCGACCTGATTCTGGTGGCGCTCTCCATCGAGTTCGTCAGCCTGACCTCCTACGTGCTGGCCGCGTACCTCAAGGGCAACCCCAAGAGCAACGAGGCCGGCCTGAAGTACTTCCTGTTCGGCGCCGCGGCCTCGGCGGTGATGTTCTACGGGTTCTCCCTGCTCTACGGCCTGACCGGGTCGACGAGCCTCTACGTGATCGCCGAGAAGGTGGCGACGGTCCCCGCCCCCGCCCTGACCGTCTCCCTGGCCCTGATGCTCGCCGGGTTCGGCTTCAAGATCTCCATGGTCCCTTTCCACCAGTGGACGCCCGACGTGTACGAGGGCGCGCCGACTCCGGTGGCCGCCTTCCTCTCCGTGGGCTCCAAGGCGGCGGGGTTCGCCGTGCTGCTGCGGGTGGTGGCGGTGGCGATCGCGCCGTCGGGGCTCGACTACGTCACCCTGATCGCCGGCCTCTCCGCTGTCTCCATGTTCGTGGGGAACCTGCTCGCGCTGCCGCAGCGCAACATCAAGCGGATGCTGGCCTACTCCAGCATCTCCCACGCCGGGTTCATTCTGATCGGCGTGGCCGCGTTCGGCGGGGCTTTCGGCAATACCGGCCTGCTCATCTACCTCTTCGCCTATATGTTCTTCACCCTGGGCGCCTTCTTCATCGCCGCCCTCATCGAGGCGCGGTTGGGATCGGACGACATCCCGGACTACGCCGGGCTCTCCCAGCGGGCCCCCGGGCTGGCGTTTCTGATGGCGCTCTTCATGCTCTCGCTCACCGGGATCCCTCCCACGGCCGGTTTCTTCGCCAAGTTCTACATCTTCGCGGCGGCGATCGAGCGCAGCCCCGCGCTCCTGTGGCTGGTGGCGGTGGGGGTGGTCAACAGCGTCATCTCGCTCTATTACTACGTGAACGTCATCCGCACCATGTACCTGCTGCCGCCGCAGGATCCGGCCCGCATCCAGGAGCCGGCGGTCCTCCGGACGGCCCTCTGGGTGACCGGCGCAGCCACCCTCCTGCTCGGTCTCTACCCGCAGCCGCTCATCACTTTCGCCCGCGCCGCCGCCTTGTTGCTCCCCTAGTAMGTCCCCGAGAGTCAGCGGTGAAGGAGCCCGGGGCCTCGCGAATTCGCGTTGAGCGAATTTGCGGGGTGGGGAGGACTTTGTTATCATGGGGCGGGATTCGCCCGGGGAGAGACGGTCTCCCAGGGCGTTTTGGGTGTCAAAAGGCCCCTTTCAACCCCATAGCGCAGAGTTTAGGCATCCCCCCGGGGAACCCGGGGACGTCATCACGGCGCACGGAGTCCGAATGCTGATGGCCGAGCGACACGAACGGGACGGGGAAGATGTGCTGCGCCTGATCGCGCAGAAGGAACGCGAACTGGAGGCGATGGTCGCCCGCGCGCGGGAGGAGGCGGCCAGGCTGGTCGAGCAGGCCCGCCGGGAGGTCGAGGCCCAGTTGCAGAAGGCGCGGGAAGAGGCCGCCAGAGTCGCCCAGGAGTATGAGGCCCGGGCTGAGGCCGAGGCCCGGGAGATCAGCGAACAGGTGGTCGGGCGCGCCCGCACGGAAGCGGAGGCGCTGCACCGGCGCGCGGCGGAGCACATGGACGAGGCGGTGCGCGTGGTCGTCGAGCGGGTGGTCGGAGGGGCGGGCTCGTGATCGTCGAGATGTCCCGGGTTCTAGTCGTCGGGCCGAAGCGGCACCTGGCTGCGGTCCTGGAGACCGTCCAGGGCGTCGGCAGCCTCCACGTCGACCGCATTGAGGCGGAGGAGGCGCCGGAGGMGTTCTCCAGCGTCAACCCGGAATCGGCGGAGCGGGCCCAGGTCGAGACCCTGGAGCGCCTGCGCGCCCGCGGGGACGGCCTGCTCACGCTGCTGCCCGCCGTGCCGGTCGAACCTGCCCCCGCTACGGACGAACTCGCCGCGAAGTCCCTCGAGGAACTGGAAACGGAACTCGCCGCCCTGGAAGAGCAGGTGCAGCCGCTGGTGCGCCAGCGCCGCGAACTCCAGGACGAACTGGAACTGATCCGCTCCTACGAGAGCGCGGTGCGGGTCCTGTCGCCGCTGCTGGGGGCGCTCGCGGGCAGCCACTCGCTGGAGACGGTCGGCTTCATCCTGCGCACGCGCGACCTGAGCGTCGTGGCGGACCTCCGCCGCCGGCTGGTCGAGTTGACCGGGGGCCGCATCGAGGTCGTCAGCCGCGTGGTGGAGGAGGGAAAGGTCGGCGTGGTCGCGGCCTTCCACCGCCTGGACGCAGACGCGGTGCACGGGTTCCTGGCCCGCGCCGGCGTGAGCGAACTACGCCTGCCCAGTATCTTCGCCGATCTGCCGCCGGCCGAAGCGATCCGGCGGATGGAGGAGCGGCGCGCCGCGCTCCCCGGCGAGATCGACGGCATCGGCGCCGCGCTGCAGCGGATCGCCCAGGCGCAGCGCTCCCACTTGGTGGCAATGCGCGCCGTCGTGGTGGACCGCCTCACCCGCCTGCAGGTGCTGCCCCAACTCACGCAGTCCCGCTACACCTTCGTCGTGCACGGGTGGTCCCCGACGCGGATGGTGGCCGCGGTGCGCCGCGCGGTGCAGCGCCGCTTCGGCAACGAGGTCGTGGTCTACGACACGCCGGCCGACCCGCACGAGGCGGAGCGGGTGCCGGTGTTGCTGGATAACCCCGCGGGGATCCGCCCGTTCCAGATGCTGCTCAGCCTCTTCCCGCCGCCGCGCTACGGCACCTGGGATCCCAGCCCGCTGATCGCCGTGACCTTCCCGCTCTTCGTCGGCCTGGTCATCGGCGACGTGGGCTACGGCCTGCTCTTCTTCCTCTTCGGCTGGTGGTTGCGTAACCGCGCTCGTGCCGGGCGTCCCTGGACGGTGCCGGTGCTTGATGCCCGCCTGACCCCGCGGATGGCAACAGAGGTCTCCTGGCTGATCCGGGTGATGGCGGTCTGGGTGATCGGCTTCGGCGTGATCTACGGCGAGTTCTTCGGGAACCTGCCGGAACTGTTCTTCCGCTATCATCCGATCTTCGACCGGGTGACCAGCCCGACGAACCAGACGCGCTACTTCTACGCCATCATCCTCACCGGCATTGCCATGGTGTACCTGGGGCTGATCGCGCACCTGGTCATGGGCATTCGCCACCGGCACACGGAGGGCGTGTTCGAGAGCCTGGTCACGATCCTCGCCCTGTCGGCGGTCCTCATCTTCCTGGGGACCTTCGCGCAGATTCTACCGGGGGCGCTGGCCCGCTGGAGCCTCTACTTCGCCCTGGCGGCCGTCGGCGCGGCCGTGGCGTCGCGCAAGCCCATGAGCCTGATGTGGTTTCTGGAATCGTTCACCGCGCTGGGCCACGTGCTCTCCCACGCCCGGCTCCTGGCCTTCGGCATCGCCGCCGCGGCGCTGGCCCTGGCCGCCAACCAGCTGGGCGAGATGGCGGCGAAATCCGGCGGGATTGGGGGGTACATCATCGCGGTCCTGATTGCCGGGATCGGCCAGGCGATGTTCTTCGCCTTCACCATCATCGGGCACATCATCCAGCCCGCCCGTCTGCACTGGGTCGAGTTTTTGACGAAAGTGAAGTATCACGACGAAACCGGACGTGAGTACCAGCCATTCCAGAAGGCAGGAGGTGGACAGGTTGCGGAAGGTCGTTAGTGTGTCGGTGTTCGCGCTGCTGGCGGTGGCGGTGATCGCCGGAGCCGCGCAGGCGGCGGCAGAAGAGCCCGCTGCGCCGACGGGTGGCCTGGGACTGGGCGCGGGAATGCTGGCTCTGGCCGCGGCGTTGGCGCTCGGACTGGGCGCGCTGGGCACGGCCTGGGCGCAGGCCCGCATCGGGTCGGCGGCCGCGGGCGCGATGGCGGAGCGGCCGGAGATCGGTGGCCGTCTGCTGATCTTCCTGGCGCTGCCGGAGACGATGATCATCCTGGGTTTTCTGGTCGCGTTCTTCATCATCGGCCGGATCCGCTAGCGCGGGATACGCATGGGTTCTGAACTGCTTGCCCTCCTGGAGAAGGAGGCGGCCGCAGAACGGGACCGCGTCCTCGCCGAGGCCCGGGCGCAGGCGGAGGAGATCCGCGCCGCCGCGGAGGGGCAGGCCCGGCAGGTCGTGGAGTCGCAGCGGCAACAGCAGGAGGCGGCGCTGCGGACGAGCCGCGCCCGCGCGCAGGGCACGGCACACCTGGCGGCGCAGGCCCTGCTGCTGGAGGAGAAGGACCGGACCATCACCGAGGTCTTCCGCCGTGCGAAGGAGGCGCTGGACCAGGTTCTCCACGACCGCGCCCGCTACGCGCCCGTGTTAGGGCGGCTCATTGAGGAGGGGCTTCAAGGGTTCAACGGGCCCGTCATCATCGAAGCGCATCCCGACGACGTGGCTCTCGTCAAAGGGCAACTGGAAGGCTCGGGGATCCGGCGAACGCTCGCCCAGCAAGACGCGAATTGGCAGCCTGAGGTGCGATCTGCTGCCGATGTTCGGGGTGGGGTGCGTCTGGCCTCTCCCGACGGCCGGTATGTCGTCCTGAACACGCTCGCCTCCCGCCTGGAGCGGGCGCGGCCCACGCTGGCCTCGGAGGTCGCCCGGACGCTGTGGAGGTGAAGCGGTAGCCGCATGCCGGATTTCGACTACATCAACGCCCGTGTGCGGGCCATGCGCAGCCGCCTGCTCGATCCCGGGCGGATGGAGGAGTTGCTCGGCGCGCTCACCTTCGATGCGCTCCTGGCGGGGCTGAACAACACCCCCTACGGCAAGGACCTGCAGGAAGCGCTCGCCCGCTACCGCGGAATCCAGGCGGTGGATGAGGCCCTGGCGCGCAACTTCTCCGCCACGACGCAGAAGATTCGTAGCTTCGGCGACGGTAAAGCCAAGGCCTTGATCGAAGCGTTGCTGCTGCGTTGGGACCTGGCCAACGTCCGGGCGGTGCTGCGCGGCAAGCACACTGGCCGCTCGGAAGAGGACATCATGGAATCGGTCCTGCCGGCGGGACTGCTCACCGAGGTCGCGCTGCGCGAACTCGCCCGCCAGCCGGACATCCCCGCGGTCGCCGGGACGCTCGACGCGCTGGAGCATCCCTTCGCCATCCCCATGGCGGAGGGGCTGCGCGACTACCTAGAGGAGCACGACCTGCTGGGGCTGGAGATGCACGTGGGGCGCTACTACGCAGAGCACGTGCTCGGCGTCGCCCGCGGTGCCGGACACAACGAGACCGTCCTGCGCGAACTGGTGCAGGCGGAGGTCGATGCGCTCAACGTGAAGACCGCGCTCAAACTGGTGCGCCAGGAACAGCCGCCGGGCGCGGAGACCCGCCGCCGCTTCCTCATCCCCGGCGGGGCCATCGTCAGCGAGGACGTCTTTCTGTTGCTGACCGCGCCGGAGACGACAAAACAGGGGTGGCGGGCGCTGGGGGCGCACGGGTTCCCCCTGCACGAGCCGGGGGACGATCTCACCGAGTTTGAGAAGACCCTCGACCTGCTCCTCGCCCGCGGCACCGCCCGCCTGTACCTGGGCGACCCGCTGGGAATCGAGATCGTGGTGGGCTATCTGGCCCTGAAGTACAATGAGGTCGTGAATCTCCGTCTCATCGCCCGCAGCAAGATGCTCGGCATCCCGCGTGACCTCGTGCGACGGGAGATGGTCGTTGTATAGCTCACCCCAGCCCCTCGCGCGAAAGGGGATGGTACGTGTATAGGATGGCCGTGATCACGGATCCGGAGATGGCGACGGGCTTCCGGCTGGCCGGCGTGGAGGTGCGCGAAGCCACGACGCCCCAGGAGGCGCTCGAGCACTTGCGGCAGCTGGCCGCGCTGGACTACGGCCTGGCCGCGGTCAACGAAGCGCTGCTGGAGGGTTTGGACGAGGATCTGACGCGCCTCATGCGCGGGCGGGAGATGCCGATCGTGGTGCCGTTTCCCGCGCCGAAGGCGGAGATCGAAAGCGGCGAGGACTACATCTCCCGCCTGGTCAAGGAGCACATTGGGTTCTACGTGAAGCTGCGGTAGTCCTTGGGCCCTCCGGGCCCGCAGCGGTCGGCGGGGGCGGGAGGGCGGGAGTAGAAGGAGGGCAGCGGTGGCGATTACAGGCGGAATCATCAAGATTGCCGGCCCGGCGGTCATCGCCCGCGGCATGACCGGCGCGCGCATGTACGACATCGTGCGCGTCGGCAAGGAGCGGCTGATCGGGGAGATCATCCGCCTCGACGGCGACACTGCCTTCATCCAGGTCTACGAGGACACCTCGGGCCTGTACGTGGGTGAGCCGGTGGAATCCACGAGCCTGCCCCTGGCCGTCGAACTGGGCCCGGGGTTGCTCTTTGGGATCTATGACGGTATCCAGCGGCCGCTCAAGGACATCCGCCAGCAGAAGGGCGACTTCATTGAGCGTGGCGCCACCGCCGTCGCCCTCGACCGGGACAAGCGGTGGGCGTTCCGGCCCACGGTCAAGGTGGGCGACGAGGTTGGTCCGGGCGACGTCATCGGCGAGGTCCAGGAATTCGGATTCCTTCACCGGATCATGGTGCCGCCGGACGCCGCCCGCGTGCCCGTGAAGGAGATCCGCGGCGGTGAGTTCGGCGTCACGGACGTGGTGGGGCGGCTGGAGGACGGACGCGAGCTGCGCCTGATGCATACATGGCCGGTCCGCTTCGCTCGCCCGCTGGCCCGCCGTTTGGAACCGCGCGAACCGCTGGTCACCGGCCAGCGCATCATCGACGTCCTCTTCCCCGTGGCCCAGGGCGGCACGGCGAGCATCCCCGGACCCTTCGGCAGCGGCAAGACCGTGATGCAGCAGACGCTGGCCAAGTGGGCCGACGCCGACGTGATCGTCTACGTGGGCTGCGGGGAGCGGGGGAACGAGATGACCCACGTTCTGGACGAGTTCCCCGAACTGGAGGACCCGCGCACCGGCCGGAAGTTGATGGAACGCACGGTCATCATCGCCAACACCTCCAACATGCCGGTGGCGGCGCGAGAGGCGTCTGTGTACACGGGGATCACCATGGCGGAGTACTGGCGTGACCAGGGCTACAAGGTCGCCCTGATGGCCGACTCCACCAGCCGCTGGGCGGAGGCGATGCGCGAGATCTCCTCCCGCCTGGAGGAGATGCCGGCGGAGGAGGGCTATCCGCCGTATCTGTCCAGCCGCCTGGCCGCTTTCTACGAGCGTGCAGGTCGGGGGGTCTGCCGGGGCCAGCCGGAACGCCGCGGTTCGATCACCGTCATCGGCGCGGTCTCTCCGCCCGGCGGCGACCTTTCCGAGCCCGTGACCCAGGCCACACTGCGCATCACCGGCACCTTCTGGTCTCTGGATGCCAGCCTGGCGCACCGGCGTCACTTCCCGGCGATCCACTGGCTGCGCTCCTACAGCCTGTACATGTCGCTCTTCGACCGCTGGTACCGCGAGAATCTCCCCGCAGACTACGAGCAACTGCGCGACCGCGCCCTGGCGCTGCTGCAGCAGGAGGCGGAACTGCAGGAGATCGTGCAGCTGGTCGGCCCCGACGCGCTGCAGGACGATCAGCGGCTGGTGATCGAGGCCGGGAAGATGCTCCGCGAGGACTTCCTGCAACAGTCGGCCTTCGGCGACGACGCCTTTTCGCCGTTCCCCAAGTCGTACGGGATTCTCAAGGCCATCCTCGCTTTCTACGACGAGGGGTCGGCGGCGCTGAAGCGCGGCATGCTCATGGACGACCTCCTCAACCTGCCGGCCATCGAACAGGTCGCGCGGCTGAAGGACGTACCGAAGGAGCAGTTTGAGGCGCACATCACGGAATTCTTTCGACAACTGCCGCAGGCGTTCGCGGTCCAGCCCGCCTCGGCGGGCTCGTGAGGTAGGGGAGGAGAACGCGGATGGAACTGGCGACAAAGCGGTATCGCTCGATCTCCTACATCTCGGGGCCGCTGCTCTTCGTGGAGGGCGCCAAGGACCTTTCCTACGGCGCCATCGTCAACATCCACCTGCCCGACGAGTCGGTGCGCAGCGGCCAGGTCATCGAGATCTCCGAGCGCAACGCCGTCATCCAGGTCTTCGAGGAGACCACGGGTCTGGACGTAGCCAGCACCTCCGTCAGCCTGCGCGAGGAGGTGGCCCGCTTCGGCGTCGCCCGCGAGATTATCGGCCGGCGGTTCAACGGCCGCGGCGATCCCATCGACGGCCTGCCGCCGCTCATCCCGGAGAAGCGCCTGCCCATCATCGGCGCCCCGATCAACCCCGTGGCCCGGGAGCGGCCGCAGGAGTTCATCCAGACCGGCATCTCTAGCATCGACGGGCTGAACACCCTGGTGCGCGGCCAGAAGCTGCCGCTCTTCTCCGGCGCGGGGCTGCCGCATAACGAGGTGGCGGCGCAGATTGCCCGCCAGGCCAAGGTCCTGGGGGAGGCGGAACAGTTCGCCGTGGTCTTCGCCGCGATGGGCATCACGCAGCGCGAGGCGGCTTACTTCATCGAGCAGTTCGAGTCCACCGGGGCGCTGGCGCGCAGCGTCGTCTTCCAGAACCTCGCCGACGACCCGGCGATCGAGCGGTTGATGACGCCGCGCCTGGCGCTGACCGCCGCGCAGTACTTGGCCTTCGACCTGGACATGCAAGTGCTGGTCATTCTCACGGACATGACCAACTACTGTCTGGACGGTGATTCAGAGGTCATTCTGGGGGATGGTCAGATCATCCCGATCAAAGATCTGGTGGAGCATCCTGACGGCGCAGCCGCTGTGTCGTTTGATAGCGGGCAGGTGCAGCCGGGGCGAGTGAGCCACGTCTTCAGGCTGCCCGCTCCGCAGAAACTACTGCGGATCAGGACGCGCTCCGGGGGTGAACTGCGCGTCACCGCGGACCACAAGATTCTCGTCGATACGCAGAACGGTCCGGAGATGATTCCCGCGGACAGGCTTCGGCCAGGAAACGAGATCTACAGTGCCAGGAGGATCCCGGTGGATCAGCCCTGGCGCCCGACGGTGCTGGAACTGCTGGCTGCAGCGGGTGCCACAGAATCCTTCTTCGTCCACATGAAGAACGGCGTGGTCAACAATTTACTGCGGGAGAAGTTTGGCAGCGTGCGCAAGGCCGCGTTGATGCTGGGGCTGCCGTACGGGCGCCTGACCGATGCGTCCCGCAAACGTCGCTGCACCGTCGGCGACCTTCAGACGATCGCTCGAGCCGCGGAGACCGATTTGGCGTTCTTCATGCCCGAGGTCGAGCGGATAACTTCTGGCAGACACGAGGGTTTGCGCGTCGCCGCGGTTGGTGTGAACGAGGATCTGCTCTACATCCTGGGCTTGGTCGCCGCCGACGGAACCCTTTACGAGAATCAGGGTCAGGGCGCCTACTATCTGTCGTTCACCAATCGTGATCGCGGTCTTGTTGACCGCTTTATGGGGACACTCCGGTCCTTGTTCCCTGGCCTCACCATACAGCTGCACCGGAACCAGGATGGCGTCTGGATGGCGCGGGTAAACAGCCGTGTCTTGGTCCAGGTGGCCAAGGGTCTGGGTATCCCCAACGATCTGAGACCGGTATTCCGACTGGCCGAGCCGCTGATTGCGGCTTTTCTGCGAGGCTACTTCGACGGGGACGGGTCGTGCGTTGGAGGTTCAGGAGGCCGGGCGCCACACATCCAGTTGACGACTGCCGACCGCAGGCGCGCGACACGCCTCCAGATGTTGCTGCGTAGGTTGGGGATCGTGAGCCGCGTGCAGTCGCGCACGAGCACGAGTGACTTCGGGACCAGTCGGGTCCATGATGTCGTCATCGAGAGCGGGCCCTATGTCAGGGCGTTCGCCGAGACCGTGGGAGCGGGGCACTTGGCCAAGGCTCGGAGATTGGACGAGGCCCGGACTTTCTATGTGGATCGTGCCGAGGTGGCCAGCGGCTTCGACCTGGCCCCCCGGGTGTGCGGGCGGCTTCTGCGGTCCCTAAGAGAGCGCTACGGAGTGAAAGGGGCCGATCTCGGCCCATCCAGCACGATCTCGCAGGTTGAGGGAGGATCGAGGCGGACATCGAGAGCGGCGTTTCGGAGGTGGGCTGAGGTCCTCCGGCCTCGAGGCGATTCTGAGGATCCCGAGCTGGCGCGACTCGTCGCCCTGACCCACGATGCGACCGTCTTAGACGTAGTCGTCTCCATCGACGAGTGTCTTCCTCAGGATGGATTCGTCTACGACATCACCGTCGACCCCGCGCATAACTTCGTCGTCGACAATGGTTTGATCGTATCTAATTGTGAAAGTCTTCGCGAAATCGGCGCCGCGCGGGAGGAGATCCCCGGCCGCCGCGGCTACCCCGGCTACATGTACACCGACCTGGCGACGATCTACGAGCGCGCCGGCCGGATCCTGGGCCGCAAGGGCTCGATCACCCAGATCCCGATCCTGACGATGCCCGACTACGACATCACCCACCCCATCGCCGACCTGACCGGCTACATTACCGAGGGACAGATCGTCCTCTCCCTGGAGCTGCACCGCAAAGGCGTCTACCCACCGATCAACCCGCTGCCCAGTCTCTCCCGGCTGATGAACGACGGGATCGGGAAGGGGCGCACCCGCGAGGACCACTCCAACGTGAAGGACCAGGTGTTTGCCTCGTACGCCAACGGGGTGGACCTGCGGCGGCTGGTGGCGATCATCGGCGAGGAGGCGCTGACGACTCGCGACCGGCTCTATTTGCAGTTCGCGGAGCGTTTCGAAAAGGAGTTCCTCAATCAGGGACAGACGGACCGCTCCATCGAGGACACGCTGGCGACGGGCTGGCAGCTGCTCTCCATGTTCCCCAAGGGCGAGCTGAAGCGCATCAAGGAAGACCACGTGGACAAGTATTACGGTTTGCTGGTAGAGGAACTCTGGGAGGAACGGAAAATCCGGTAACGCCGCCGGCGGCGGAACCCTGAGCCATGGCCGAGACCGTCAGCCCCACCCGGATGAACCTCCTGCAGCGGCGGAACACGCTGCGCGTGGCCGTGCAGGGCGTCGACCTGCTCAAGCGCAAGCGGGACGCGCTGGTCGCCGACTTCTTTAAGATCGTGCGCGAGGCTCTGGCGGCGCGGGAACGCCTCACCGCGGCGGCGCGGGAAGCCTACGTCTTCCTCAGTTTGGCGAAGGCCGTCGAGGGGAAGGAGACCCTCGAGGCGGCGGCGATGACCGACCGGGGCGAGGTCCTCGTCGACATCGAGCTGCGGAACGTCTGGGGCACCAAGATCCCCGAGGTCGGCGTCCGCAACGTGCGCCGCCCGCTGCTGCAGCGCGGGCACAACCCCACCGCCACCAGCGCCCGCACGATCGAGAGCGCCGCGCAGTTTGAGGAACTCCTGGCGGCGATCCTGCAGGTCGCGGCCACGGAGATCAAGCTGAAGAAGATCGGCGAGGAGATCAAGAAGACGACGCGGCGCGTCAACGCCCTGGAGCAGGTGGTCATCCCCCGCATCCGCGGCGAGATCCGCTATATCGCCGCGGTGCTGGAGCAGCGCGCCCGCGAGGACGTCTTCCGCCTGAAGCGGATCAAGAAGAAGCTGGAGGCGAAGGAGCGGCGGGCTGCGCCGGCGGCAAATCAGGCCCGTGCCGGCGGACCATAAGATATGACCGTCGCCCGTCCCGTGGTGCGGCCCCGCCTGCCCTGGTGGCAGGTCGGCCTCACCGTGGTCCTGGCGGTGGGCGGCTACTTCGCCGCCACGCAGATCCGCAATGAACTGGAGATCCGCGAGCACCTGCGCATTCCGTCCACCCGGCTGAACGAACTGGCGATTCGACTGCAGAAGCAGGAGCGCCGCCGCGCCTCGCTGGAAGCGGCCGTCGGCGAACTGCGCCACCAGGTGGCCGTGCTCGAGCGCGAGGCCGCGGAGCGGCAGAGCGGCGTCGCCCGGATGAACCGCGAGGTGAGCGAGCTGCGGGCGCTGGCCGGCTTCATCCCCCTGGAAGGGTCCGGCGTGGTGGTGGAGATGCGCGACAGCCCGCGGCCCATCGAGCCCGGCGACGACCCGAACAAGACGATCCTGCACTACACCGACATCCACGCGGTGATCAACGACCTCTGGGCGGCGGGCGCGGAGGCGGTCGCCGTCAACGGCGAGCGGATCATCACGCGCACGGGTCCAGCTGCGTGGGCACGACGATCCTCTGCAACACGAAGCGGATCGCGCCACCCTACACCATTGTCGCCATCGGCGACCCCGCGCGCCTGCTGGCGCATCTGCAGCGCCCCGCCGGCCCGGCCGAGATTCTGCGGGCGTTTGGCTTCCCGCTACGCCTGCAGGGGTTGGAGCGCGTGACCGTGCCCGCCTACCGCGGCACCACGCAGTTCACCATCGTCCGTCCCGCCGGGGAGGGGCCGTAGGAGCGCCGCCGTGTGGCTGCCGCTGATCGGCCTGCTCCTGGGGATTCTGATCGGACTCCTCAGCCCGGTGGAGATTCCGCTGGGCTATGTGAAATACACGGCCATCGCCATCCTGGCGGCGATCGACACGATCCTGGGTGGGGTGCGGGCGCAGCTGGAGGCGCGGTTTGACCTCACCATCTTCCTCTCCGGCTTCATCATCAACGCCGCGTTCGCCGCGCTGCTGGCCGGGCTGGGTGACCTGCTGGGGCTGGACCTTTACCTGGGCGCGGTCATCGCCTTCAGCATCCGGATTTTCGACAACGTGGGTTTTATCCGGCGGGACCTGCTGGACGTTTACTTCCGGCGGGTCAAACGCGCGCGTGACGCCACGGGATAGTCGCGGCGCGGCGGGTAACCAGATGTCAGGAGGTGCGCCATGGTCCGGATAGGGATCAACGGGTTCGGCCGGATCGGCCGGCAGTCGCTGCGGGCCATCCACGAGCGCGGCGGGGGGAAGGTGGCGGTGGTGGCGATCAACGACATCGCCGACCTGGCCACCAACGCGCACCTCTTCCGCTACGACTCCAACTACGGCCGCTATCCGGGCCCGGTGGAGGCGCGCGACGGCGAGCTGGTCATCGACGGCCAGATGATCAAGGTCTTCCAGGAGCGCGAGCCGTCGGCCATTCCATGGGGCCAGGTGGGCGTGGAGCTGGTGCTCGAGTCGACCGGTCGCTTCACCCAGGCGGAGAAGGCCCGCGGCCACCTGCAGGGCGGGGCGAAGAAGGTGGTGATCAGCGCGCCGGGGAAGGGCGAGGACATCACCGTAAACATGGGCGTCAACCACGACCTGTACGACGCCAAGAAGCACACCGTCGTCAGCAACGGCTCCTGCACCACCAACGCACTCTCCGTTACGGCAAAAGTCCTCAGCCGCGAGTTCGGTATCAAGCGTGGCTTCATGACCACCGTGCACTCCTACACCAACACGCAGCGCATCCTGGACGTGGTGGGGGAGAACCTGCGCGAGGCCCGCGCCGCGGCACTGAACATCATCCCGGCGACCACCGGCGCGGCCAAGGCGATCTTCCTCGTGCTGCCCGAACTCAAAGGCAAGATGCACGGCATCGCCCTGCGGGTGCCCACACCCACGGTCTCGATCGTCGACCTCGTGTGTGAGTTAGACAAAAGCGCCACGGCCGAACAGGTCAACGCCGCGTTCAAACGCTACTCCGAGGAGGAAATGAAGGGGATCCTCGGCTACACCGGGGAGGAACTGGTCTCCATGGACTTCAAGGGCAGCCCGTACTCCGGGATTGTGGACGCCCCGCTGACCACGGTCCTCACGGACAATTTCGTGAAGACCTTTACCTGGTACGATAATGAATGGGGTTACGCCTGCCGCGTCGCCGATCTGGTGCAGTACATGGCCGAGCTCGGGCTGTAGCCCACGAGAGGGCGCAGGGGGTGCGGGGCTTCGCCCCCACCCCTTTCGTGTGTGAGGAGGCCGCGTGGCCAAGAAGACGGTGCGGGACATCGACGTCGCGGGGAAGCGGGTGCTCGTCCGCGTGGACTTCAACGTCCCGCTGGAGGATGGCCGCATCACCGACGACCGGCGCATCCGCGAGGCCCGGCCGACGATCACCTACTTGATCGATCGCGGCGCCCGCGTCATCCTCTGCTCCCACCTCGGCCGGCCCAGGGGGCAGGTGGTGGAGAGCCTGCGCCTCGATCCGGTGGCGGCGCGCCTCGGTGAACTGCTGGACCGCCCCGTGCGCAAGACGAACGAGGTCGTGGGGCCGCCGGTGCAGGCCGCGGTGGCCGCGATGAAGCCGGAGGAAGTCCTGCTGCTGGAGAACCTGCGCTTCCACGCCGAGGAGGAGGCCAACGATCCGGCCTTCGCCCGCCAGCTGGCCGCGCTCGCCGACATCTACGTCAACGACGCCTTCGGCGCGGCGCACCGCGCACACGCCTCCACGGTCGGCGTGGCCCAGTATCTCCCCGCCGTCGCGGGCTTCCTGATGGAAAAAGAACTCCTGCACCTCGGTGCCATCCTGGACCGGCCGACGCACCCGTTCGTGGCCATCCTCGGCGGGAAGAAGGTGGAAGACAAGATCCCCGTGATCCGCCACCTCCTCGCCAGGGCCGATGCCATCCTGCTGGGCGGCGCGATGAGCTACACGTTTCTGCGGGCGAGGGGGCTGGAGGTGGGGAAGTCGCTGGTGGAGCCGGAGATGGTCGGCCTGGCCGGCGAATTGATGGAAGAGGCCCGCCGGCGGGAGGTGGCGTTCGAGCTGCCCGTGGACGTCGTCGTGGCGCAGTCGCCTGAAGGCGGGCCGACCCGGGTGGTGCCGGTGGAACTCCTGCCCCCGGACTGGATGGGTGTGGACATTGGCCCGCGGACGCGCGAGCAGTTCATCGACGTGGTCAAACGCGCCGGCACCATCTTCTGGAACGGGCCGATGGGCATCTTCGAGGTCGACGCCTTCGCGGACGGCACGACGGCACTGGCGCAGGCCATGGCGGAGACCTCCGCCACCACCGTGGTCGGCGGCGGCGACACCGCCGCCGCCGTCGAAGAAGTCGGCGTGGCCGAGCGCATCACCCACATCTCCACCGGTGGGGGCGCCTCCCTGGAGTTCATGGAGGGGAAGGTCCTGCCCGGCGTCGCCGTGCTGAACGATCGCTGATGACGCGCATCCCGCTGATCGCCGGCAACTGGAAGATGCACAAGACGGCGCGCGAGGGCGTCGAGGCCGTCACCGCACTGAAACCGCTCGTCGCGGCCGTCGAGGGCGTCGATATCGTGGTCTGCCCGCCCTTCACCGCGCTCGCCGACGTCGGCCGCGCCCTGGCGGGCAGCAACATCGAACTCGGCGCGCAGGACATGCACTGGGAGCCGCAGGGGGCCTACACCGGGGAGATCTCCGGGCCGATGCTGTGGGACCTGGGCTGCACCTACGTCATCGTCGGGCACTCGGAGCGGCGGCGCTACTTCCGTGAGACCGACGACGACGTGGGACGAAAGGCCGTCGCGGCCTTCGCCCACGAACTCCTGCCGATCATCTGCGTCGGCGAGACGCTGGGCGAGCGCGACGCCGGCCGCACGGAAGAGGTGATCGCGCGGCAGCTGCGATGGGGCACCGCCGGGCTCGATCCGGCCGTCGGAGACCGCCTTGTGGTCGCCTACGAGCCCGTCTGGGCCATCGGCACGGGACGGGCGGCCACCGGCGCGGAGGCGAACCGCGTCAGTGGGCTGATCCGCGGCTGGCTGGCCGAGCGGTTCGGCGAAGGGGCGCAGCAGACGCGCATGCTCTACGGGGGCAGCGTCACGCCGGAGAACATCGGCGAGTTCATCACCCAGCCGGAGATCGACGGCGCCCTCGTCGGCGGCGCGAGCCTGGATCCCCCGGCCTTCGCGGCCATCGTGGGCGCGGCGGCCGGGGGCGGGTAGGGTCGCCGGCATCCTGGCGGGCGCAGGGTGGGCATAGTACAATAACAGTGCTGTTGGAACGAAGGAGGTTCCCGTGTACGAGGGCGTCCTGATCGCGCACTTCATCCTGGCGGTGGCCGTGATCGGCGTCGTCGTCCTCCAGGGACCGAAAGGGGAAGGCCTGGGGGCCATCGGCGGCAGCGCGCGCCTCTTCCACGGCCCGCGGCCGCGGGAGACGCTGATGTTGCGCCTCACGACCGCCGTCTCGCTCCTCTTCGTCTTTACCGCCACCTACCTGGCCCTCGCCCGCTAGCCGGCCTGATTGCCGCTGCTGCGCGCGGCGGGCTATAATCGCAGGTGCCTCATCCCGTGCCGGGATGGCGGAACTTGGCAGACGCGCACGCTTGAGGGGCGTGTGGGGTCACCCATGGGGGTTCAAATCCCCCTCCCGGCACCACGAAAAGGTCCTAGCACTCTCCTGCTGTGGAACCTCCACGTCACTCCAAGCTTTTGCCCGCTGGGCAGCCATTCGTGTCTGGCTGCAGGTGTTCATGCCGGGCGGATGCGACAACTCGCTGCCAATGGTGGCAGGAGTCCAGACCCCTGTGACCAAAGGTTTCTTACAACCGGAACCCTCGGTCCCATAAGCGACCACGCCACAGACTCCGGAGCCGCGGGCGTCGGAGGTAAGAGCCATGAGGATCACTGCCACCGTCGCTCTCCTTGTTGTCCTGGTTCTAGCGTTGCCCGTCGGCTCTCAAGTCTCCGACGACAGCCTCATCGTCCCCGGTGTGCGCATCGGCAAATACCTTTTGGAAGCATCCGTCGCCGATCTCACTCGGCTCGCGGGGTCTGAACCGTTCCGACTCACCTTCGCCGGCGCGTATAGAATACCGATCATCAATGCTCCGGGCCCATACCAAGGTCTTATTTGGCGCCTTGAGAAGGAATGGCGCTTGGACGCCTACGTCCTGGCCGGTGGGCAAGGGTTGAAGTCTTCAAGCTCTGGTGGCCATCGCCAAATCCTCCCGGATGGCCATACCCTGATGCCGGTGAGCCAGCCTGGAGTTCAAGACTGACCGAGGCATCGTACCTCGGGCAAGCCAATCAGAAGTGCAAGTGGCCTATGGACCTCCCACCTGGGACGATCCCTGGCACGCAACTCTGCAGGGCAGGGACTGCGCCCCCGGGTCCACCGGCTGTCGCTCCCACACCATCAGAGCCTACAACCCGCTCGGTATCGCTTTTCAGTTCATGGATGACAAGCTTTGGGATTTCTACATCTTCCGCCCCGGAAGCGCCCCGAGCAAACCCGCCAGGTAGAGTTGCCGCGAGAGGGGCTACATCATGCTACCCGCGGGGCCACTTTCGAAACGGGGTGAACCGCCGTCCCGGCACCACGAACGTTTGTTCAATGACATGGCACAGCGCCCCAGATGGCAATGTGGACTTTTCTGAGGCCGACATCCTGGGAAGGACCCGCCGGCCGCACGAGCCAGTCTACGACGGCTCGGCAGTACTTGTCTGGCGGTGCTTCAGAACCTTACGATGGCCGTCGCCGCTCCAGGATTGAGTAGATCTCACGGCGATGGCGGATGGCCCACACCGTCACCGTACGCCCTTCGATCTCGTAACAGACGCGATAGTCACCCACCCGGATCTTCCAAAGGCCGATCAAAGAGCGCCGGAGCCGTTCGCCATATCTGGCCGGCTCAGTCATCAGGCGGGTCTCCACCGCCCGGATGATGCGCGCACGGAGATTCCGTGGCACCCGCGGGAGGTCTTCGGTGGCGACTTCTGGCCGGTACACCACCGCATAGCGGTCACGCACCGGCTACCTGATCCTGAAGCGTCGCTTGACTGCTGCGTGTGGAATCGAACGCGCGGGATTCTTCCGCCGCTGCTTGACGACCTCTTCCAGGGCCGCGTCTTCCAGCAGCTCTAGCGCCTCGCGCACGAGATCGCGGACTTTCTGGGAGAGGGAGACGCCATCCTGGGTCGCCAATCGTTTGACCGTCTCGTAGACAGGCGGTTCTAGTACTGTGTTAATCCTGGGATGCGTAGAAGGCATGAATCGACACCTCCAGGAGAAGTGTAACGCAAATGTTCAACCTGATACAAGGTACGGGATCTTCCCCGCTCCTGGACGAATGGCCAGAAGGAGGCGTGCGTCGAGAGGCATCCCTGCTCACAATGATCAGGCCTCACTGCGAGAGATGGCCATTTCCGGCTGAATCCTCCTCGCCGGTCCATCTAAGCAACCCGGACGGCCACTTTCGAAACGGGGTGAATCCCCCTCCCGGCACCAGATTCCCCAACGCCGCTCCATCGAACCCGCCTTAGTGTGCCTCTTCTGGACGGTAGATAGAAACATACGGAATAAGGTAGAAGGGATCGCATTCGTGGCGGGCAAACACTCTTGTTATCCTCACCACGCACAACCGTCTCTAAGGGGGGTCTGAAGGTGCGCCCGCCCTGGGCTGGCTTTCTTCGAGCGACCATTGCCGTCGCCATCTCACTCCTGCTCACGGCCGGGTCCGGGCTTCCCGCTGCCGGGCAGAGTGGCGATGTGGTCGCTGCGGTCGCCGGCTATCGCGGGCCGGATCGGACGGCGCGGCTGGAAGCCGGCGCCAGGCAGGAGGGCGCCTTGATGCTCTACACCTCGATGGACCTGCAGGAGTCCCGGCCTCTCGTTGAGGGGTTCACGCGCAAATACCCCTTCATTCGTGTCGAGATCTATCGGGCCAACGGCGAGGACGTGTCCCAGAGGATGATCACCGAGTATCGGGCGCGCCGGTATCTGGTCGATGTCTTCGAGGGCACAGGCATGGACGTCGTCAAGGTACTGAACGAAGCCTACGGCCAGCGGTACTTCACTCCCCGTGCCGGTGGGTACCCCCGGCAGGCCAGGGATCCGGGAGGCCAGTGGGTGGCCACCCGCTACAACATGCTCGTCCTGGCGTGGAACACGGACCTGATCTCTGCGGCCGAGGCGCCGGGCCGCTACGAGGATCTCCTCCACTCTCGCTGGCGAGGCAGGATGGGGATCGAGGCCGACGATCAGATCTGGCTGGCCACGCTGTTTGGCCTGTGGGGTGAGGCGAGGGCGATGGACTTTTTCCGGCGGTTGGGCGCGCAGCAACTCTCCGTGCGGAGCGGCCACACCCTGCTCGCCCAGATGATCGTGGCCGGCGACGTGGCTCTCTCCCCGACGATCTACAACCACCGCGCCGAGGCGCTGAAGGGTCGCGGGGCGCCCATCGACTGGCGACCGCTGGAGCCCGTGGTGGCGATCCCCAATGTCGTGATGCTGGCCCGCCGGGCTCCTCACCCGCACGCCGCGATGCTCTTCGTCGATTACATCCTATCGTCAGAGGGGCAGGTGGCGCTCGCCAAACTGGGCCGGGTGACCGCGCACCCGTTTGTCAAGGCCGATCCACCGTACCTCAATCAGGGTTTCGCCTACCGGACGGTTGATCTGCAGGCGTTTCTGCGGAACTTCGCCCGCTATGACAGCCTGTGGCAGGAGTTGTTGATCGGGCGTCGCTAGCCCGATCAGAAAAGCGCGCAGGGGACTGTGAGATCCCTCGCCGGGATCGCTGTCGCTTCGACCACCCCGACTCGCCCGCGGTGGGTGGAAGGGCTTTCTCCGCAGGCGATTCTCTTGGCGCTGGCCGCGGGTCTGGTGGCCTATCTAGCGTTGGTCCCCCTCGTCTTTCTGCTCTACGGCAGCTTCCTGACCCCCATCGTGGGCGGGCAGGGCGGCACCTTCACCCTCCAGCACTACCTCAAGGCGTACTTCGATGCGTCCGGCTTGCCCATTCTGGGGAACTCCGTCGCCTTTGCCGGCGGGACCGCCGTCGTGGCGTTTGCGATCGGCACGCTACTGGCCTGGGTGACGGAGCGCACGAATACGCCCCTGCGGAGAGTCTTCTTCGGCCTGAGCCTGATCCCGCTCATCATCCCGGGGATCCTCTTCAGTCTGAGCTGGATCTTTCTGCTCAGCCCCCGCATCGGTCTCCTCAACCTCGTCATCCAGCGTCTGCTGCACCTCCCCAGCGCCCCGTTCAACATCTACTCCCTCGGCGGGATGATCTGGGTGGAAGGGCTTCACTGGTCGCCCCTGGTGTACCTGATGATGTCCGCGGCTTTTCGCTCGATGGATCCGGCGCTGGAGGAATCGGCCGTCATGGCCGGGGCGAATCCCCTCGTCGCGTTCATGCGCGTCACGCTGCGGCTCAGTCTCCCCACCGTCATCTCCGTGATCCTGGTGCTGTTTCTGCGGGGCATCGAGACGTTCGAGGTGCCGGCGATCATTGGATTGCCGGCGGGGATCCACGTTTTCACCTCCCGGATCTACCTGGCGGTGAAAGGCTACCCCTCCAACCTGGGCCTGGCGGGCGCCTACTCCACGATCCTGCTGCTGATGTCCCTGGCGAGCATCTACCTCTATGCCCGGGTCACGCGGCAGGCCAACCGCTTTGCCACCGTCACCGGCAGGGGGTACCGGCCGCGGCTCAGCGATCTGGGACCGTGGCGCTTTCTCACGGCGGCGCTTGTCGTCGGCTATCTCGGACTCATGGTGCTGCTGCCGCTCCTCGTGCTGCTCTGGAACTCACTGCTGCCGTTCTATCTCCCACCATCGGCGCGCGCGCTCCCGCTGCTGACACTGCGCAACTACGCCTCGGTGCTGACGCTGCCCAGTATCCAGCGCGCGATCGTGAACACGACTCTGCTCTCCGTGGGGAGTGGCACCGCCGTGATGGCGCTGACGGCCGTCATCGCCTGGGTCACGGTGAGGAGTCGACTGCGGGGTCGCTGGCTGCTGGACCAGCTGGCGTCCCTGCCCCTCGTCTTCCCGGGGGTGGTGCTGGGTGTGGCCCTGGCGACGACCTACCTTGTCCTGCCCGTGCCGATCTATGGGACACTTTGGATCCTGTTGATCGCCTATGTCACCCGGTACATCCCCTACGGCATGCGGGCCTCTTCCGCCGCCCTCCTGCAGATCCATCGCGAGCTCGAGGAAGCGGCGGAGGTCAGCGGGGCCTCCTGGTGGCGCGGTTTCGTCCGGATCGTCCTGCCGCTGCTCGGCCCGGGGCTCCTGGCGGGCTGGATCTACGTCGTCATCGTCTCGGCGCGGGAGCTCAGCAGCAGCATCCTCCTCTGGGGGCCCGGCGGGGAGGTCCTGTCCGTGATGATCTTTGACCTCTGGCAGTCCGGCCACCCCCAGGAGCTCGCCGCCCTCGGCATCCTGCTCGTGCTGGCCCTGCTGGCGGTCATTGCCGCGGCCCGCCGTCTCTTCCGCTACCCGGGAGTCCAGTACTGAGGTGGGCTCGCATGAGGAAAAGCGGCGGCGCCGCTCTTAGAGAGACCCTGATGTCAGTCCCCCGGGCGGTCCAGCGGACGGTCGGCTTGGTTCCGGGCGTGCGGGCCTTTCTGCGAGAGCGTCTCACGATCGAGCAGGCCGAAGCAGGGATCAGGGAGGCGCTGGAACGGCGAGCGGAGCACTTCCTGCGGCGCGTCCGTACGGAGGTCTTCGCGGCGCCCCACAGTCCCTACCGAACGCTCTTTCGCTGGGCCGGGTGTGAGTATGGCGACCTCGAGAGCAGTGTGCATCGGGAGGGAGTGGAGAAGACACTATCGCAGCTGGCCCGCGACGGCGTCTACCTCACCTCGGACGAGTTTAAGGGCAAACGGCCCGTGGCGCGAGGAACGCTATCGTTCCGGGTCATGCCCGAGGATATGGCCTCCCGCGACGTCCATTTCGGGCTCGTCACCGCCAGCAGCGGAACGATGAACCGGCCCATCCGCTCCCTGGTCACGTTGGGTTGGCTGGCCCAGCGGGCGCTGGTCATGGCGGTGTTCTTCAAGGCACATGGGCTATGGGACCGCGCGCACGCCATCTATGACGGCATTCTTCCGTCTGGCGGCGGGGTGAACAACGTCCTGATCTACGCCCGGCTGGGCGTGCCCGTTGAGCGGTGGTTCACGCGACCAGGGTCCGTCGATCCATGGGTGCCGCGGCAGTACTACGGCCTGATGACCCGGGCGATCGTCTCCACCGTCTCTCGGTTCGGACCCGGACCCGTGCACCTCCAGCCCATCGACCCCGCGGACGTCGCCCGGATCGTCCGGTGGATCCAGAGGGTGCACCACCGCGGACAGGGGGTTTGCATCGCGACGGCGGCCAGCAACGCGGCCCGGATCGCGCGGACCGCGGTCGAGATGGGTGTCTCCCTGGCGGGGACGACCTTCATCACCACCGGCGAGCCGTTGACGGAGGAGAAGCGCAAGGTGATCGAAAGAGCGGGCGCGGTGCCAACCCCGCGTTATGCCTATGGCGGTGGCGTGAACATCGGCCTGGGCTGCGCCGATCCTGCGGACGTCGACGACCACCACGTCAACGAATACCTCCTGGCCCTCCTCCCCCACCCGCAGTCCCTCTTGTCGGAGGGACCGCCGATTCACCCGCTGCTCTGCACCACCTTGCACCCGGCCGCCCCCCGCCTGTTGATCAACGTCGAGAGCGGAGACTACGCGACGGTGTCGCGCCGGACGTGCGGTTGCGCGTTGGGTGCGGTGGGTCTGACACTGCACGTCTCCGCCGTTCGAAGTTTCGAGAAACTGACCAGTGAGGGAATGAATTACTACTCGCTGGATCTATTCGGGCTCCTGGAGAAGACACTCCCGGGCGAGTTCGGCGGCGGGCCCGGCGACTACCAGCTTGTCGAGGAGGAGGATCACCGGGGACAGACTCATCTCACCCTGCGCGTGGCCCCGACCGTGGGCCCGGTCGACGAGCGGAGGCTGTTATCCCGCGCCCACGAGGAGCTGGCGCGGGGGTCCCGGGGGAACCGCATGATGGAGGACGTTTGGCGGCGGGCCGGGACTCTCAGGGTGAGACGGGAGATGCCATACGCCACCCCTCGGGGAAAGGTCCTTCCCCTGCACATTCCCCGTTGAGCCAGGAGCAACCCGAGCGCAAGAGGCGGTAAGGGAACATCTTTATTCTGACAACGCTTTCGAGCGAAGAGTACGCGGAGTTCGTCCAACGGCAGATCGTGGAGTTCGCGGCGCAGAAAGCGCGCGCCGGGCTCTGGACGCCCGAGGAGGCTCCGCAGCGGTCCCGCGACGCACTGCAGGGTTTGATCACAGGCGTCATCCGCGGGCAGGGCCATCGCTTCTACAAAGCCGCGAACGAATCCGGTCATCTCTGCGGGTGGATCTGGATCGGCCCGCCTCCTGACGCGCGCCGGGTGCCGAATGAGCAATACCTGTACCAGATTACCGTGGACGAGAATGTGCGCGGGCGGGGGTACGGTCGGATGATGCTTCAGGCACTCGAAGCGCTCCTCGCCGCGGAAGGAGTGGAAACCCTGCGCCTCAACGTCTTCCACTGGAACCGGGTCGCGCGGGGGCTGTATGATTCGGCTGGCTATGAAGTCCTTTCCGCAGGGGAGGCCAGCGCGGAGTTGTGCAAACGTCTGTCACCGGCGCGCTAGAAAATTCTTGACAAGAACGGCGGGTCCGTCTTAAACTCACTCGCGTTATCATGCTAATGGGAGGGTGGAGATAAGTGCTGATGTTCATTCTCGGCGTTTCCCACATTGTCGCGTCCACCCGCCCGGAGGACCTCGCGGCGTAGAGCCCCTCGTCTGACAGATCCCCGGCCACGGGTGGACACCCGTGGCCGTTGTTGTTTCCTCCGCCCTAGTTCGGCCACGGGACGATCGACCCGCCGTGTCCTTTTGCGGCCGCGCCGGCGGGCGGTCCCGGCCCCAGACCGTCGGGGCGGTGGGCTGGTCAGAAAGGGTGAGGACGATGATGCACCACAACTGGTGGGGCTTACGGGCTCAGGCCCGCTACGAGGACCTACATCGTGAGGCCGCCGCGGCCCGGCTGGCGGCGACGCTCGAGCGGGGCGCGGGCCTGCGGCAGCGGCTGGGGCGCGCGTTGATGCGCCTCGGCGCGGCGCTCGCGGAGGCGGAAGCCCTGCCGCGGGTGGCCGGTCGTGTCAACGGGAACTGAGGAGGGATCGCGGTGAGTCCGGATCAGCCCACGATGCTCACGCAGAGGGTAAACGCCCGGCTCCGGCCGTTCCGCGAGGAGGACTACCCCCGCATGGTCGAGATTGGGGTGGCCTCCTTCCCGGACGACCCGTGGACGTTGGAGGAGGCGCGCCACTGGGACGCCTCCTGGAACCACGCACGCTACGAGTACCTCCGACTGATGGCGGAGGACGCGGCGGGCCGCGCCGTCGGCTACGGGCGGATCAACCACATTCCGTGGGAGTTCCACCCGCAGACCTACTACCTCAACGTCACGGTGGATCCCGCCCTGCGGCAGCGCGGGATCGGCAGCGCCATCTACGACGCGCTGCTTGGTGAACTGCAGCGCCGCGGCGCGCTGGCGGTGCGCTCGGGTGTGGCCAAGGAGACGATGACCGAATCGGTCGCCTTCCTCACCCGCCGCGGGTTCGCCGAGGTGCAGCGGGGATTCGAGTCCCGGCTCGACGTCGCGGCCTTCGACATCGCGCGGTTCGCCGGCGCGGAGGAACGCGTCGCCGCTCAAGGGATACTCCTGACCACGCTGGCGGCGGAGCGGGAGCGTGATCCCGAGGCGCTGCGCAAGGCGTACGAGCTGCAGCAGGCCTGCGGCCGGGACGTCCCGGCCGTCGGGCAGCCGACGGACACGACGTTCGAGATGTTCGTGGCGCACGATATCGAGGCGCCCACGGCCCTGCTCGACGCCTTCTTCCTGGCCAAGGACGGCGACCGCTATGTCGGGGTGAGCCTCCTGCAGCGGCGGTTGGCGCAGCCGGATGTCCTTTCCCAGCACCTCACCGGCTTGCTCCGGGAGTACCGCGGCCGGGGGATCGCCATGGCGCTGAAACTGCAGACGGTCACGTACGCTCAGGCGCACGGGTACCGGGAGATCCGCACCGGGAACGACGCGCGCAACCGGCCGATGCTGCGGATCAACGAGGCGATGGGCTTCGTCAAGGAACCGGCCTGGATCACCTTCGAGAAGCGGCTGGGGTGATCGCCCGCGCAGGAGACCGCCGCTCGCAGTGGAATACTGAGAAGGCCCACGCCGCGCAGGGAGGTGAAGAGCGGTCCGCAAGATCCGCAACGCCCTCTCCCTGGGTAGCCATCTTCTCTCGGTCCTGGCGCTCGACGGGCTGACGCGCGATCCGTTTCGCCTCCGCTCCTATCAGGAGCGGCGCTTGCGGGCACTGGTCCGGCACGCCCACGCCCGGGTCCCCTTCTACCGCCGCCGCATGGACGCGGCCGGCGTGCGTCCCGAGATGATCCGCACTCTGGAAGACCTAGCGCGTCTGCCCATCGTCTCCAAGGCTGACCTGCGGGAGACACCTCTGTCTGATCTGCTGGCCGCGGGGATGCGCCCCGCTGACTGCTTCCTCGTCGAGACCTCCGGGTCGACGGGGGAACCCACGCGGCTGTACAAAGATCGCGGCGCGCTCTTTTCCGTCGGCGCTTGGGCCTCGCCGCCGAACATCTCGCGCTGGGTGGGCCGGCGCGCCCGTCGGCTGATGACGCTCTTCGTGCGCCACGAGCACACGCTGGAGGCGGGGCTGGTCCGCTCGCTGCCGCGCGCGTTGCTGCGCGTGCACGAGGGGGACGCGCTGGCCCCGCCGGAGCTGCAGCTGCGGGAACTGAACACCCACCGCCCGGATCTGCTGATCACCTATCCTAGCGTGCTGCGCGGCCTGGCCCTCGTGGCGAAGGAGCGCGGCGAGCCGGTGCACCATCCCACCGCCATCGTTCTCTCCGCCGAGGTCTTTGACGCCCCCACGCGGCGGCTGGCCGCGGAAGTCTTCACCTCGGCCTACTTCAACGCCTATGGGAGCACGGAGGCGGGGCTGATGGCCCTCGAGTGTTACCATCACCGCGGCCTGCATGTGACCGGCACGCGGACGATCGCGGAGTTGCTGCACGACGGCCGGCCCGTGGCTCCCGGCGAGGCAGGAGAAGTCGTCGTTACCGACCTCACCAACCTCGCCACGCCGATCATCCGCTACGCCGGACTGGGCGACGTGGCCGTCTGGAGCCCGGCCCGCTGCCCCTGCGGCCGCGCGCTGCCCCTGCTCGAGGTGATCGAGGGCCGCCGCGTGGACGCCTTCGTCCTGCCCGATGGGCGGATCGTCCATCCCTACCGCCTCACCCTGGCCATCGAGCACATCGACGGCGTCCACCGCTATCAAATCGTGCAGGAGGCGCCCGACCGCGTGCGCGTCTTCCTGGTCGGGCCCGCGGGCGACGGCGTGGCCACGCGGCAGATGGTGGCCGATGCGGTGGCCGCCATCCTCGGGCCGCAGGTGACGATCGCCGTCGAGCCCGTCGCGGCGATTCCCCCGGCGCCCGGCGAACCGGGGCCGCGTCCCGTCCGCTCCACCGTCCGCCACTAAATGCCGATCCTCCACCCCGAGGTTGAGGCCGCGCCTCTCGGGGATTTGCGCGCGCTGGAGGAGCGCCAACTCCGGGACGGGCTGTTGGTACACGCGTCGCGCTCGGCGCTCTATCGGGCCCGCTGGCGCGAGGCCGGCATCGACCCGGGCGCGATCCGCACGCTAGAGGATCTGCAGCGCCTGCCCTACATCCGCGGCGTCGATCTGCGTGAGGTGTGGCAGCACCATCCGCACGACGTCCTCTGCGATCCCGACGTGCGCATCTGGTTCGCCACGTCGGGGACGACCGGCGCGCCGAAGTGGACGCCCTACGGCCGGCAGGAACTGGCCATGTTCGAGGAGGTCGTCCTCCGCGTCTACCACATGACCACCACGCGGCAGGACGCCTTCCGCATCGCCATCTTCGGGACACCCGCGCCGTTCGTCAGCGACGCGGCGGCATACGCGCTGCTGGCGGCGCACGTCGCCGCGCGGCTGCCCGTGGAGTACATCCTCTCCTCGCCCACCCAGGCCGCCGTGACGCTCTCGTTCCTGGCCGACCGCCGCCCGACCGCCGTGATCGGCTTCCCCAGCCTCCTCCTGCGCATCGCCGAGGGCATCGCCGCGGAGGCCCCACAGGCCGCGCGGGCGGCGTGGCGCGACGAACCGTCGCTGCGCACGTTTGCCGGTGTGGTGGCCACGCGGATGCTGCGCCTCCAGGCGCGGCACCTCTACCGCCCGGAGATCGGCCTGTTCGGCGGCGAGCCGCTGGCCCCGTACCGTCGCCCCCTGCTGGACGCCTGGGGCCTGCGCGCGTACGAACTCTACGCCATGACCGAATACCCCTGCTTTCACGTGGAGTGTCCCGAGCAGAGCGGGATTCACCTCTGGGCCGACTGGTGCATTCCCGAGATCATCCCGCTGGAGGCGCTCGACCGGGAGGAGGCCGACGGCAGCGTACCGGCCGCGATCCATCTCTTCGACGCCGCCCCCGGCGCGCTGGGCGAGTTCGTTTTCACCAGCTTCGCCCGCGCCCTCCCGCTCGTGCGCTACCGCACCGGCGATGTCATCGAGGTGCTCGCTGTCGCCCGCTGCGGTTGCGGCCGCACCCACCCGCGCATCCGCGTGCGCGGCCGGCGAGACGACCTGGTGAACCTGGGGCTCATCCGCTTCTCCACGGCGGAACTCGACCAGCGGCTGGGGGCGCTTGGCGGGATCACCAACTGGCAGCTACGCATCGTGCGCCGCGGGTACAAGCCACAGCCAATGCTGTACCTGGTACCGACGACGGGCGCCGACCCGGCTGAGATGACCGACGCGGCGACGCGCGCGATGAACGACATCGACGTCCTGCGGCTGGGCATCGAGAACGGGTTGGTCCTGCCGGTCGAGGTGAAGGCCGTCCCCCAGATCGACGAGGTGCGCACCTGGAGCGGCAAGCGGCGGCGCGTCATCGAGGAGGCGCCGTGATGAGCACCCTCCTGGACCGCGCGGCGACCCTCCCGCTCTACCGCGCCCACTGGCATGGCCGCACCCCGCGCGCGCTCGAAGAGGCACCGTTCGTGACGGCGTGGGCGTGGCGGCGGATGGTCAAACGGCACGCCGGAGCGCTGATCCGGCCCGCGGTGCTGTGGGCGCTGCATCCCGTCCCCGGCGATGATCCGGTCTGGATACCCTTCGCGCACGATGACGTCGCGGCGGAGGCGCGGCGGGCGCTGGACGTCTTCCGCGACGCCGGCCTGCGTCCCGGCGACGTCGTCCTCTCGGTCGCGCCGGAGGGGCCGTGGGTCGGCAATGCGCTGCCTTTCCTGATGGCGGCCGCGGACTCCCTGGTGCCGGACCGCCCGCCGCTCGGCGTGCAGGTCCTGCCGCTCGCCGTCCTCACCGTCACCTTCAGACCCGACCTGACGCTCTTCCCGTTTCGCCGCCTCCCCACGGTCCTGGTAGGCTCGAGTGTCGATCTCCACGCCATCGCGGATTTCGCCCGCGCCGCGGGCGCACCGCCGCTGCGCTGCCGGCTGCTGCTGCTCTCCGGTCCGGCCACCGACCCCACAGTCGTGCGGAGTTTCGCGGAGACCTGCGTCTCCCTGCTCCATCTGCCCGGTGCGCTGGCGCCTTTTGCCGGACGGCCGGACGGTCCTGGTGTGTGGCTGCCGCGGGATAAGGTCCGTGCGGAGTTGATCCCCGACGCGGAGTGGGGCCGCAGCATCCAGGATCCGGCGTATGTGCCCCGCGCGCTGCCCGCCGCCGCTGCGCAGGGGCTATCCGGGGAACTCGTCGCCACGGTGGACGACGAGGCGCTGCCCGTGATTCGCTTTCGCACGCAGGAGCGGGTGCGCGTCCTGGCCGCGGACGCCGCCGGGGTGCGCATCTCCCGCATCGCGCCGTCGCCCGGTGTGGTGAACGGCCTGCGGTCTGCGGCAACTTCGATGTCGCGCGGGTAGGGTTGCGGGGAAGAGTGCTTTAGGGAAGAGACCGAGGCCGGGTTCCGGCCGGAGGTAAGGGCGATGTCCCGGGCGATGCGGGTCGCGGTTGTGATGGTGGCCCTGACGGCGGCGCTATGGGCGGCGCCGGCCGCGGGGCAGGAGACCGTTGAGTTTCAGCTCAGGCTCGGCCGCGGCGAGGTCGTCCACGCCACGTTCACCGCCTCCGCCGAGATCGCCTTTCAGGTCGCCGACCAGCGCCAGACCGCCAGCTTCACGGTCGAGGCCCGGGAGGTCACGCGCGTCCTGGCGGTGGATCCCGACGGGACCATAACCGTCGAGGTGGTGTTTGAGGACTTCCGGATCAGCGAGGGGGGGCGTACCGAAGAGACGATCGACGCCCCGATCACCCTGAAGGTCCGGCCGGATGGAAGGGTCGTGGAACGGCAGACCGGGGACTATTCCGAAGAGGACTTCCCCTTTGGGTTTCCCGGGCGCGCGGCGCGCATCGGTGAGCGCTGGACCCGCCAGACACGCCTCGAGGAAGGTGGCATCACCGGCCAGGGCACCGTGACCTACACGCTGGCCGGCGTGGAGCGGGCGGCGGAGGGTCGGGTCGCCCGCATCACCTACGCGGTGGAGGGGCAGGTCTCCGGCGCGGATATCGGGCCGCTGCCTCCCGGCGCGCAGAGCCGCGCGACCGGGACGATCCGCGGGACCGGCGAGCTCTTCTGGGCGGTGGAGCGCGGCCGCCTGCTGCGGCTCAACGACGAAACCACGTTCGAGGCCCAGGTCGAGGTCAGCGCACAGGGGCAGACGATCCGCGTGGCGCTGGCCCTCCAGTCGAAGGCCCAGCGGGTGCCGCTCGCGGCCGAGCGAGTCACCGTCCCCGCGGTCGCCGCGGAGTTCCTCATCGCGCCGGGGAGGGGGATCGGTCCGTTTGCCCTCGACCAGTCCGTGGCCGACCTCACCGGCCGGCTGGGGAATCCCACCAACCGGGACCCGACCCCCGGGCTGCGCGCACCCGTGGTCTTCTGGACCAGCGGCCTGGGGGCGTTGGTTGATCCGGCGGACGGGAACAGACTGGTCGGGCTGGAGATCGCCGACCGGCGCTACCGCACCGACAAGGGCATCGCCTTCGGCTTCTCTCAGGGGGCGGTGCTGATGGCCTACGGGATGTCGCCGGCGCGCCAGGAGATCACCATGCCGAACCTGGGCGGCGCGCGGATCATGATCTACAACGACCTCGGGATCGCCTTCGCCATTACCTCCGACAAACAGCACGCCGAGGCCGGGCCCGGGCACGCCCCGGTGGGCGCGGTCGACTGGATCACCATATTCCCGCCGGGCCAGGCAAGCCGGATCTACGCGCTGCCTTAAGATTCCTCGCGTCGGTACTTCCCTGCAGGGAGAGGCGGGAGCGCCCCGCGAAGCCTTCCACACACTTAATCCCTGGTCCGTGCGGCTTTTGATTTTGATAAGGATGAGCATCGACGGAGAACTCCAAACAGGTCGGCAGGCGTTCGAGCGACACGCCTGGAGGGAAGCATTTGACCTCCTCAACGCCGCGGACGCCTCGCGTGGCCTGCCACCCGAAGATCTGGAGGCCCTGGCGGAAGCGGCCTGGTGGACCGGCCGCCTGGCGGATTGCATCGCGGCACGGGAGCGGGCCTACGCGATCTACGTGGAACGGGGAGACCGGCGCGGAGCGGCCCGGGTAGCGCTCGAACTCTCCCACGATTACGAGGACAAGCGAGCCGAGGCGATTTCGCAGGCGTGGCACAACCGGGCGCAACGCCTGCTCGAAGAGGAACCGGAAGCCCGGGAGCACGGCTACCTGGCGCGGGCGCGCATGCGCGTGGCCTTCCGCGAGGACGACCTGGAGCGCGCGCTGGAGTTAGCCCGCCGCGAACTGGACATCGGAATGCGCTTCGGCGACCGCAACCTGCAGGCGCTGGGGCTCCACGATCAGGGCGGTGTGCTGATCGCGATGGGGCGCGTCGCCGAGGGGACGGCGCTCATCGACGAAGCCACCGTTGCCGCCGTGGGAGGCGAGATCGACCCGTACCCGACGGCCGCCATTTACTGCAACACGATCGCGGCCTGCCGCGACATGGCCGACTACCGGCGCGCCGCGGACTGGACGGAGGCGGCCAAACGCTGGTGTGAGCGGCAGGCGATCGCTGGCTTTCCGGGCATGTGCCGCGTCTACCGGGCTGAGATCATGCGCCTGCGGGGGACCTGGAGCGAGGCGGAGCAGGAGGCCCGGCGCGCCTGCAGCGAGTTGATGGAGTTCAACCTGAGCTATGCGGCGGCCGCGCTCTATGAGGTCGGGGAGATCCGGTTTCGCGTCGGAGATCTCCCCGCCGCCGAAGAAGCCTTCCGGCAGGCGCACGAATTGGGACATGAGCCCCAGCCCGGCCTGTCGCTGCTCCGACTGGCGGAAGGCAAAGTGGATGCGGCGCTGACGTTGATCCGCCGTGCGCTGGTCGATGAGCCGCGCGACCGCCGCGCCCGGGCCCGGCTGCTGCCGGCGATGGTGGAGATTGCCCTGGCCGCCCGGGATTTGGAAAGTGCCCGCGCGGCGGCGGAGGAACTCGAAGCCATTGCGGACACTTACAAGACCGCGGCCCTGATGGCCAGCGCGTCCTGTGCTCGCGGCACCGTCCAGTTGACCGAGGGGGACCCCGCCGCTGCGGCGCGCAGCCTGCGGCGCGGCTTGGAGTTGTGGCGGGACGTCGACGTCCCGTACGAGATGGCGCGCACGCGACTGCTGCTCTGCGCCGCCTACCAGGCCGCCGGCGATGCGGAGGCGGCGATCCTTGAGCTGGAAACCGCGCACTCAGCCTTCGAGCGCCTCGGTGCCGTCCCGGATGCTCGCCGCGCCGCCGAACTCTTGGAACGTGCCACGGACGCGGCCGCACCCGGGGCGGCGGCGGTCCGCCTGACGCAGACCTTCATGTTTACCGACATCGTCCGGTCCACGAACCTGGTCGAGGCGATCGGCGACGACGCCTGGGCAGATCTGCTCCGCTGGCACGACGAAACGCTGCGGACGCTGTTTGCCCGACACGGCGGGACCGAGGTCGATCACGCGGGCGATGGGTTCTTCGTCGCCTTCGACACGCCGGCTGCGGCGGTGGACTGCGCGGTGGCCATCCAGCGGACGCTGGTCGAGCACCGCCGCACGCAAGGCTTTTCGCCGCAGGTGCGCATCGGGTTGCATGCGGTGGAGGCCACCCGTCGGGGAACACGCTACCAGGGGAAGGGCGTCCATCAGGCCGCGCGCATCGCGGCCCTGGCCGACGCCGGCCAGATTGTGGCCAGCCTCGATACTGCCCGGGCGGCGCCATCCCGCTTCCCCATGTCGGAACCCCGGACAATGACCCTCAAGGGAATCGCCGAACCGATCCAGGTTGTGCAGATCGACTGGCGCTGAATGCCCGCCGACCGGCTAGGGATCCAGTGCCTCCGCGGGTTTGGCCGCGCCGTGCAGTCGATCGATCTTGGCGGCCAGGATGAAGTCGTTCTCGGAGAGGCCGCCGATGGCGTGCGTGGTTAGGGTGAGCGTGACCCGCTGGTAGCGGATTGTGATGTCCGGGTGGTGGCCTTCGCTCTCCGCGATGTCGGCCACGGCGTTGACGAAGGCTATCGCCTCTTTGAAGTTCTGAAACTTGAAGGTCCGCCGGATCGCCTTCCCGTCCTCATCTGACTCCCACCGCTGCACGGCGGCGCGCAGACGCTCCGCCTCCTCGCGGCCAAGCGGCGGCACGCCCCCTTCGCACGGGACGCATCGGCGGGACGCCAGATCGAGCATCGGTGAGTACGTTCCTCCCCCGAACAGTGTTTGCCGCTCGAATTCCATCATGTACGGCCTCCGGCGGGACGTCTAGTTCCTGCAAGGAGACCCCCGCAGCGGTTGACGAATCCGCTCCCGCTAGCTTAGTATAAGGCTATGAACATAGCCGTTTTTCTGGCTATGTCGCGGCGGGCGCGAGGAGCCCATCCGCTGAGGGGGAGCCGGCGATGAAGATGGTCAACACCGTGGAGCTGAAGAACCGGACCAACGCGCTCCTTCGGCAGGTCGGGAGGGGCGAGGCGGTGATCGTAACGCGCCGGGGCAAGCCGGTGGCCGCCCTCACCCGGCTCACCGACGCCGACCTCGAGGAGTTCGTCCTGCGGTACACTTCCCGCGTCGCCGCCGACGGCGGCGCGACGGCCCCGGGCCAGCCCGAAGCACCGTCGAAGTATCGCTACATGAGCGTCCCGGCCCCGTTCGGGACAATCTTCGTCGCCTACGGCCCGAACGGCCCCCTCATGGTCAGCCAGGCGAACTCGCCCGCGGCTTTCGAGCGCGAAGCCGAACGCGTGCTCGGGAGCGGTCCCGTGGCAGATCCCGAACCGCCGGCCGACCTGCGGGCCGAAGTCATGCACGCGATCCGCGACCACGCCCCCTACCGTGGCCCGGTGGACTTGAGCCTGGTGCCACCGTTTGAGCGGGCGGTGCTGCAGGCGCTGCGGCGCATCCCGCCCGGTCAGGTGCGCACGTACGGAGAAATCGCGCGGACGCTGGGGAAACCGTCGGCGGCGCGCGCGGTGGGGACGGCTTGTGCCCGTAACCCGCTGCCGCTACTGATCCCCTGCCACCGCGTCGTGCGCAGCGACGGGAAACTCGGCGGTTACTCGCTGCGGGGCGGTGTCGCGCTCAAGCGGCAGCTGCTGGAGGCGGAAGGGGCGCTGGCACTGCTCCCGCTGGGGCGTTAAGGGGGTCGACCCCGCTCCGCCGTTACCAGCCGAGCGCGTAGTTGCGCTCGCCGCGGGAACTCGCTGCGCCTTCGATCACGCCGCGCTGGGGATTGATCGCCACCGCGGTCGTGAAGTTGAGGCTCCACCCGGGGACGACGCTGACCACGTGCCCCCGCTGCTGGAGTTCCTCGCGCACCTCCGGCGGGATGCGCGCTTCCACGACGAGCGCGCCCGGGCTGGCCTCCTTCGGATAGAACGAACTGGGGAAGTGGACCGAGTGGAAGGCGGGCGCGTCGATGGCGTCCTGCAGGTCCATCCCGAAGTCCACCGCGTTCAGGAAGAACTGCAGCGTCCACTGATCCTGGTTGTCCACGCCGGGGGTGCCGAAGACCATGCCCGGGCGTCCGTCCTTCATCACCAGTGACGGGGTCAGCGTCGTGCGCGGCTGCTTCCGCGGCCGCAGGGCATTGGGGTGGTCGGGCGGATCCAGCCAGAAGATCTGGCAGCGCGTCCCCAGGCAGAAGCCTAACCCCGGGATGATCGGTGAGGCGTAGAACCACCCACCGCTGGGCGTCGCCGAGAACATGGTTCCCTCCTCGTCGATCGCCCGCGTGCCCGTCGTGCCCGCATCTCCCGCCCGGCCGCGCAGCGGACTGAGGTCGGGTTCACGCTCGCGCCCCTCGTAGGGATACGGGTTTCCCGGACGCAGCTCAAGCGATGCCCGCTGCATGTCGATCAACCCCCGCCGCTCCGCCGCGTAAGCCTTGGAGAGGAGGCCGCGCAACGGTACGTCGGCATACTG
The DNA here is from genome assembly GCA_001443485.1 of Candidatus Sysuimicrobiota bacterium CSP1-3. Lineage (GTDB taxonomy): Bacteria > Sysuimicrobiota > Sysuimicrobiia > Sysuimicrobiales > Humicultoraceae > Humicultor. The sequence goes on along the minus strand of LDXQ01000011.1, from coordinate 2,122 downwards.
CGGGTCGCCGTAGTAGCGCTCCCGGTCGGCGAAGGCCAGTTTGGTCGCTTCGATGACCAGGTGGATGTGGTCGGCGGAGTTATGGCGCAGTGCGGCCAGGTCGAATCCTTCTAGCAGCGCCAGCTGCTGCAGGAAGACCGGCCCCTGGCTCCACGGGCCGCACTTGTAGACATCGTACCCGCGGTAGTTCAGCGTTACCGGGGCTTCCACGCGGGTCTCGAACGCCGCGAAGTCTTCTGCAGTGAGCAGACCGCTCGACTCCATCCCGTTCGCGTCGCGCACCTTTGTGTCGCGCTGGAAGGCCACGATCTCGCGGGCGATGTCGCCCTTGTAGAAGCGGTCGCGCGCCGCGCGGAGGCCGGCGCTGCGTCCGTTGTGCCGGGCGTTGTCCTCGGCCTCGACCAGTCTCTCGAAGGTGCGGGCCAGGTCGGGGTCGCGCCAGGTATCGCCGACATCGGGGACGCGGTCGGCCGGCAGGAAGAGGGCGGCGGAGGTGGGCCACTCGCTGCGGAAGCGGTCGGCCGTGGCGGCGATGCGGTCGCGCATCCCCTCGTAGACCGGAAACCCGTGCGCGGCGAGTTCGATTGCCGGCGCCAGGACGTCCTTTAGCGCCAGCCGCCCGTAGCGATCCAGCGCCGTAATCAGCGCATCCGGCGCCGCGGGAACCCCGGCCGGCAGAAACCCATCGCCCGGAATCAGGGTCATGCCGTGGTCCCGGAACCACTCGATCGTCGCGGCGGCGGGCGCCCGCGTGTTGCCGTTGATCGCGACCACCTCGCGCGTCGCCGCCGCGTAGATCAGGATCGGGCACTCCCCGCCGAACCCGTAGCTCTGAAACTCCAGCACCGCCTGCGCGAAGGCCATGGCCACCCCGGCGTCGATGGCGTTGCCGCCCCGGTCGCGCATGCGCATGCCGGCCAGCGCCGCCAGGTAGTGGCCGCAGGCCACCACCAGATGGCGACCCCGGATGACCGGCCGCGTCGCGCTGCCTTCCAGTTCGAAACCGTGGGAGACGCTCTGTCCGCTCACCGTCTGCCTCCGCGCGTGCCGTGGAACGGTGAGGTTTTCCGCGGGGAGTGGGGCGAGCCCTTTTCCTCGCCGGCGGGCCGCCGTCGCGGGATCGGGCCGCGTTGGCCGTGGAACCTAGGCCAGTTTGACCGTGGGCTGAACGACGGCGGCCGCCAGGGAGAAGAGGAGGAGGCCGCAGTTGGTGCACATGCCCCAGCGATTGCGCAGGAGCATGCCACAGTGGGGACAGCCGGCAAGCAGCGCCCGGCCGCACTGGGGGCAGTCGTGCGGCGCGGCGCGGAGATCCGGAAAGCCCTCGCTGTACCGGCACTCTCCGGCCGGACAGAGGACAAAGGCGAGCATGCCGTCCATCCAGTTCTCCACGGCTGGGGCCTCCAGAGACCCCTATGCCCAAAACCTATAATTACTAAACATTAGAAAGGAATCGCCGGACGCGTGTGGAAACCGGGCCAGTGGCGGGTCCCCCAAATTCAACCGAATCGGGAGGGATTGGCATGACGCACAAAGTCCGCATGCTTCTTGGTGCTGTCTTGCTCACGCTGGCGTTGCTCGGAACCGGCCTGGCAGCGGTGAGTACGCCGCCCGTGGAGATCTCGGGTGGGCTGCCCGGCGAGAACGGAGGGTAGTCAGTTCGCGGGAGCTTAGCAGGAAGATCGACGAAACCTGGGGGACCCGCTGTCCCTGCAGGACGTTCTGCCCCGGCCGTCGAACATAATTTATCCTTGGTCAAGCCACAGAAGACAATTGACACTGCGCGGACCCGCTGGATCGTCGCCTTCGGACAGCGGCTCGAGCGCGCTCGCGGCCGCATGGGGCTGACCCAGGCCGAACTGGCCGGGGCGGACCTCTCGAAGAGCTTCGTCAGCCTGCTCGAAACCGCGCGCTCGTACCCTTCAGTTGAGACGCTGCTCCTGCTGGCCCGCCGGGCGGGCACGTCTGTCGCCGGGCTGCTGATGGACGCGGGCGAACTCCGTCTGGACACGTCGCTGAACCTGCTCGCGCTGGCGCACGAGTCCGTGTGGACGCGGCCGGCCTGGGCGGTGAGCGTCATCCGCGCCGTCGAGGAGCTCGTGCCCGATACGCCCCTGTGGCT
>LDXQ01000010.1:18415-43027 GCA_001443485.1 Candidatus Sysuimicrobiota bacterium CSP1-3 | reverse complement strand
CCTTGTACGCCTTGTCGTACCCCGGCATGAGCGGCGGCAGCACCTGTCCGGCGGGCGTGGCGCGGTTGTTGATGATGCGCACGATCTTGGTCTTGTCGATGGCCCTGTTCAGGGCGCGCCGCACCCGCGCGTCCGTGAACGGCTTGACCTGCACGTTGATCGTCACGTAACCGGTCTGCAGTTGTTCGCCGGTGACGACCACCGTCTTCAGCTTCGCATCGTTCATCACCTGAACGAAGCGGGCGGGCGGGATCCCGTCGCCCAGGATGTCCACCTCGCCACGCTGGAAGCGCAGTAGCGCCACGCTGGGGTCGACGCCCACCTGGATGACGATCTCGGCGGTCCGCGGCCGGTCCTTCAGGAAGTAGTCGGGGTTGCGCTGCAGGACGACGCGCTGCCCCAGCACCCACTCCTTGAGGCGAAACGCCCCCGTACCCACCGGCTTGTGCCCGAAGTCGGCGGCCTTTTCCACTTCCTCCCGCGGCACCACGTGCGAGAAGTTGATCGCCATGGTGTGCAGGAACGCGGCGTTGGGCTCGTCCAGCGTGATCTGCAGCGTCGACGCGTCGACCACCTTGATGCCGCCGACGTCTTTAGCCTTCCCATCCTGGAACGCCTTGGCGCCCTTGATCCCGCCGAAGAACCCAGCCCCGGGGCTCTGCGTCTTGGGATTGAGCACACGCTCGAGGGAGTACTTGAAGTCCGTGGCCACGACCTCGCGGCCGTTGGTGAACTTCACGCCCCCGCGCAGTTTGAACGTATAGGTCCGGCCGTCGCTGGAGACGGAGAATGATGTGGCGAGGTGCGGCACCAGGTTCGTCGTCCCCGGCGCGTAATCCATGAGACCGTCGAAGAGCGACTTAATGATGGACCAGTTCTGCCAATCGTACCCGATCGCCGGGTCGAGCGTACTGATGTCGTCTTTGAAGGTAACGACGACCGCGCTCTTGCTCCCCTGGCCGAGAGCCGCCGGGGGAAGCAGCAGGGACAGGACGACCAACGCAGAGACCACCCACCGCATCGTGCTCCCCTCCCCTCCTCGCCGGCCGCCGTGCGGCGGTCCGGCCGATCGTTGTCGTTGCGCGCTGCGCGTTATTGATAGCGAATCTTGGGATCGAGCAGCGGGTACACCAGGTCCGCCAGCAGATTACCGGTCACGATCGCCAAGGCGGACGTGATCACCACGCCCATGATCACCGGGATGTCGACGATCTGGATGGCCTGCCAGGCGAGTTGCCCGACCCCCGGCCAGCCGAACACCGACTCCACCACGACCACCCCGCCCATGAAGGTCCCGAAGTCCAGCCCGACCATGGTCACGACGGGCAGGGCGGCGTTCCGTAATACGTGCTTCAATACGACCCCCGAGGGGGGCAACCCTTTGGCCCGCGCCGTGCGCACGTAATCCTGCGTCAGCACCTCCACCACGGAGGAGCGCATCACCCGCGCGTACCACCCGCCGCCGGCGATGCCCAGTGTTGCGGCCGGCAGGATGAGATGGGCCACGCTCCCGTAGCCGCCCAGGGGGAGGATCTGGAGTTTGAAGGCGACCAGGTAGAGCAGCATCAGGCCGACGGCGAACTGCGGCGCGGAGACGCCGAGGAAGGCGCCGACCATCACGACCTGGTCGAGCCAGGTGTTGCGCCGCAGCGCGGCCAGGACTCCGGCGGGCAGGCCGATGAGCAATTCAAAGAGGATGCCCGCAACCATCAACTCCACCGTGGCCGGCAGGCGGGAGCGCAGGAGTTCGCCCACGTCCACCTTCTGGGCGTAGGAGCGGCCCAGGTCCCCGCGGACGATGTGGCTCAGGTAGCGCCCGAACTGCACGGGCAGGGACTGGTCCAGGCCCAGTTCGTGGCGGATGCGCGCCACGGTCTCGACGGTGGCGCTCTGGCCGGCGATCATCCGGGCGGGATCGGCGGGGACGAGGTAGGTGAGCAGAAACGTTAGGACGATGATCCCCAGTAGCACGAGTGCGGCCTGCCCGAGGCGGACGAGGAGGTAGTGCGCCATCAGCGGCCCCGCATCTGGGGATCGAGGGCGTCGCGCATCCCGTCCCCCACCAGATTGAAGGCAAGCGAGGTGAGGAGGATCGCCGCGCCGGGGAAGGCCACCAGCCAGGGCGCGGAGAGGAAGTAGGACTGGCTCTCGTTGATAATCCCGCCCCACGACGGGGTGGGCGGCCGGACCCCCACGCCGAGGAAGGAGAGGGCCGCTTCGAAGAGCACGGTCGTGGAAATCCCCAGCGTCCCCCAGACGAGCAGTGTGGGCAGCAGGTGGGGGAAGAGGTGCCGGCTGAGGATGCGCCCCGGGCCCACGCCCAGCGCGCGGGCGGCCTCGACGAACTCCCGCGCAGAGAGCGCCAGCATCTGCGCGTAGACGACGCGCGCGATCCAGACCCAGTTCACCAGGGCGATGACCAGAGCGACGATCCACAGACTCGGCCGGAGGATGGCGGAGAGGGCGATGGCCAGCAGTAACGCCGGAAAGGCCATCATCATGTCGGTGCAGCGCATAAAGACCGGGCCGATCCAGCCCTGAAAGTACCCGGCCAGCCCGCCCAGCACCGTGCCGATCGCCAGCGCGACGCCGTTGGCGACGACGCCGATGAGCAGCGAAACCCGCGCGCCGTAGATCAAGCGGGAGAGCAGGTCCCGGCCCAGCAGATCGGTCCCCAGCCAGAAGCGGGCGGCCGGCGGGAACGGCTCGCCCGCGGGACTCAGTCCCTCGGCAAACTGCTCCGCCGGATCGTACGGCGCGAGCCAGGGGGCCAGGATGGCCACCAGCGCCACGACGACGACCACGCCCACCCCGGCCAGCGCCACCTTGTTCTGCTTCAGGCGGTCCCAGGCCTGAGGAGGACGCCGCAGGCGGGTGACGGCGAAGTTGCTCTTCATGCGCTTCATCAGGCCCGGCCAGGGTCACGCCGTGGAATAACATTCGTTTTTCGTCTATGTGCTCTGGGTGTCCTCCCCCGGCAGGTGCATCTCGACGGGCGATGCCGCTTCGCCCACCTGTCCTAGCGCGACGGACCGCTGATAGGCGGCCCAGACGGCCTTGGAGAGGACCGTGCGCAGCCCGCCCTTTTCCAGCTGATAGAGGGCGGCGGCGCTGGTGCCGCCGGGTGAGGTGACCATGTTGCGTAGTTCCGCCGGGTGCAGTCGGGATTGCTCGGCGAAGGTCGCCGCGCCGCGGATGGTCTGCACGACCAGCTGCCGCGCGTCGGCGCGGGAGAAGCCCAGGTGCACCGCCGCGTCGATGAGCGCTTCCATCATCAGAAAGGCATAGGTCGGCCCGGTGCCGCTGATCGCGGTGGCCATGTCCAGGAACGCCTCGTCCGCCACGGCCAGATCCTTACCGAGCGCGCGCAGGATCGCCTGGGCCTGGGCGCGCTGCCGTGGTGATACCTCCGGCGTCGCCGTCCAGACGGTCATCCCCTCACCTACCTGCGCCGGCGTGTTCGGCATGCAGCGGACGACCCCGGGGTGGTCGAGGCCCTCTGCAATGGTGCGGATGCGCGCGCCGGCCACGATGGAGAGGACGAAGGCCTGCCCCGGGATGGCGCCGCGCATCTCGCGCAGCACCCCGGGGAGGACCTGCGGCTTGACGCACAGGACCACGATATCCGCCTTGGCCGTGGCGGTGCGGTTGTCGGTGGTCGCCTGAATCCCAAAGAGCGAGGCGAGTTCATCGAGTCGGACCTGCCGGGGGTGGCTGGCGGTGATGGCGTCGGGCGCGACCAGTTGTTGGGTGAGGAGCCCCCGGATCATCGCCTCGCCCATGACGCCGGCGCCGATGAACGCCAGTCTGAGATCAGTGAGCATCGTCCCCTCCCGAACCGGTCTCAGGGCCTCGCCGGAAGGCCCCGGTGGCGTCACTCGCTCCGTTCAAGGATCACTGCGGTGCCGCCGCGCACTCGCTTGAAGACTGCCGCGTCCCCGTCGATCTGCCCGACCACGTTCACCGGGCTGGCGGCGCGGATCTCGTCGCCCCGGCTGGCCGGCGTGGGACCGAAGAAGATGCAGAACGCCGCGCCCGGCGGCCAGTACGCGATCTCTCCGGACTGCAGCACCTCGCGCGCGTCCGGCTCCGCGTCCCGCTGCACGGGAATCTCAAAGTAGATCTCGTCCCCCCAGCGGTTGGCCCGCCCCTGGATGGGCAACGCCTGCCAGATGGCGTCCGCCGTCGGCGACGCAACGAGGTCGGCCGCCGCCTCGACCTGCCCCGCGCGGATGCGGAGGCGGCGCATCACAGCCGGCGGTAGCGGAAGCATTCGATGGTGTGGTCGTTGACCATACCCACCGCCTGCATGAAGGCGTAGCAGATCGTCGGCCCGACGAACGAGAACCCCCGGCGGCGAAGATCTTTGCTCAGGGCCTCCGCTTCTCCGGTCTGCCCGGGGATCTCCCGCAGGGTGTGGAAGCGGTGCCGGATCGGTTTCCCACCGACGAACTGCCAGACGTAGCGGTCGAAGGAGCCGAACTCTCGCTGGATCTCGCGGAAGCGGCCGGCGTTGTTGATCGCCGCGGTGATCTTCAACCGGTTGCGCACGATCCCCGCATCGTGCAGCAGGCGCCGCACGTCGCGCGGGGTGTAGCGTGCGACTCGGGCGGGGTCGAAGCGGTCGAAGGCCTTGCGGAACTGCGGCCGCTTGCGCAGGATGGTCTCCCAGCTCAACCCCGCCTGCATCCCTTCCAGAATGAGAAACTCGAAGAGCCGGCGGTCGTGGTGCAGGGGGACGCCCCACTCCCGGTCGTGGTAGGCGCGCATGAGCGCGCTGCCCTCGGCCCAGACGCACCGTTTTCTCGGGCGCCGACGGGCCGGGGCGGGATGTGCTGAGGGACGCGTCGCGCGCGGGCGCGCCATCAAGATGCTCGCTGCTCTGTGAGGAGTCTCTCCGGGCTGGTGGCCCCAGGGGGATTCGAACCCCCGTTTCGGCCTTGAGAGGGCCGCGTCCTGGTCCCCTAGACGATGGGGCCTAGCAGAGACGTCTGATTATAGGCCGCAGCGGCGCGCCCGGTCTAGCCGTCCGCCTGCCGCGCCGCGCGGGCCGTCACCGGGGCCCAGTGTATCATGGGGCCATGTCGTCACGGAGCCCGCGCGGCCGGGCGCTGGGGCCGATCTTGGTCGCCGGCGCGGGAGCGCTCTGGGGCACCATCGGCATCGCGGCCAAGGGCGCCTTCCGCGACGGCATCTCCCCCAGTGACGTCGCGCTGTGGCGGGCCGGCGGCGCGTTCGTCGTGCTGCTGGCCGCGGCCCTCCTCGCCCGCCGGGACGCCTTCCGCATCGCCCCGCGGGACCTGCCGCTCTTCGCCGGGTACGGGTTGATCGGCGTGGCGGTCTTCATGACGGTCTACCTCACCGCCATTCGTCTCTCCACGGTGGCCGCCGCGGCGATGCTGCTCTATACGGCCCCGGCGTGGGTGACCGTGCTGGCCCGGCTCTTCTTTCACGAACCGCTCAGCCGGCGGAAGGCCGCCGCGGTCCTGCTCACCGTCACAGGCAGCGCGCTGGTCGTCCGTGCGTATGATCCGGCGGCGCTGCGCCTGAACCTGGCCGGGATCCTCGCCGGACTGGCCGCCGGCCTGACCTACGCCCTCTACAGCATCTTGGGCAAACACGCGCTGCGTCGCTACGATCCCTTCGCCACGGTGCTGTTCGCGCTAGGATTCGGCACGGGGTTTCTGCTGCTGGCGCTGCGCCGCTGGCCCGCCCTACCCTCGGCCGCGACGCTGCCGGTCGTCCTCTACCTGATCCTGGTACCGACCGTGTTGGCTTACCTTCTGTACGCGGGCGGCCTGCGGATGATGGAGGCGGGACGGGCGAGCATCGTGGCCACGGTGGAGCCGGTGGTGGCCGCCGTGCTGGGCTTCCTGCTGCTCGGCGAGTTACTCGACGGATGGCAATGGGTGGGCGGAGCGCTCATCCTGACGGGCGTCGTCCTGAGCCAGTGGCTGTAACGGCGGCGCCGTCAGTTCGTTGAACCTTTCTCCCGTCCCGCCAGCACCAGGACGGCGGCAACGGCCCCTAATCCCGCGCAGATCATCCAGAATCCGGCGGGACTCCAGGAAAACAGGCGCGTCCCCAGGACGGGGCCGAGAATGAAGGCCAGCCCCCAGGTCATCCCCCAGGTCCCCTGATAGCGGCCGCGCAGGTGCTCCGGGGCGATGTTCGCCACGTAGGCGGAGGAAACCGGCGCGCCGATGATCTCGCCGAGGGTCCAGATCAACACCGTCAGGGTGAGCAGCGGAAACGTGTGCGCCAGCGCGGTCAGGCCAAAGCCCGCGCCGATGAGCAGCATCCCCGCCGCGATCACCGGCCGGGGCGGCAGGCGCTGCGTGATGCTCGTCAGCGGCAGTTCCAGGAAGACGATGATCAACCCGTTGAGCGAGACCAGCGCGCCGTAGGCCGCGTTGCTCAGACCGCTCTGCCGCACGTGCAGCGCGAAGGTGGAGGTGGACTGGAAGTAGACGAAGGCGATGGCGACGGAGGCGGCGAGAAAGCGCAGGAAGGTGGCGTCCGCCAGGATCGCCCGCATAGATTCGCCGCGGCGTTCCTCCGCCGCGGGACTGCGCGTCCCCTCCGGAAGGGCAACCAGGGCGACGACCCCGAAGACCGCCGAGGTCAGCGCGTCGCCGAGGAAGAGCCAGAAGAAGGAGCGGTCGGCCAGGAACCCGGCCGCGGCGGGACCGAAGGCGAATCCCGCGTTGATGGCCAGGCGGTACAAGGCGAAGGCGGTGACGCGCTGCTGCGGCGGCACCAGGTCGGCGAGCAGTGCGCCGCTTGCCGGGCGGTACATTTCCGCGGTCAACCCGGCCAGGCCCGTCAACAACATGATCAGGGCCAGGTGGCGCGCCTGCGAGAGGAGCAGCAGGGTGGCGGCGGCCGAGAACATGGAGATGGCAATCGCCGTGCGCCGCCCCAGGCGGTCCGCCAGCTGGCCGCCGACCGCGGAGGCCGCCAGGCTGCCCAATCCGTAGGCGCCCACCACAGTCCCCGCGGCGGTCGCAGAATATCCTTGCCGGATGAGATACAGGATGAGAAACGGGACGACGAAACTGCCGAACCGGTTGATGAAGGTGCCGGCAAAGAGGGCCCAGGCGGCGGGGGGCAGGCCGCGCACCGTCTGCCGCAGGCTCGGGGGCGCGGACAGCTACCTCGCCCGGCGCACCGCAGCCTCGTGGGCCTGGGCTTCGATCTGATCGTCGAGCGGCGCCAGCTCTACCTCGCCGTGGCGGCGGCGCAGCGCCAGCATGATCAGGTGGTCGGCGAACCAGGGATTCTTCGGCAGCAGCGGCCCATGGAGGTACGTGCCGTACGCGTTTCTGTACGCCGCGCCTTCGGTGCGGTCCTCGCCGTTGTTGCCGAACCCCGCCACCACCTGCCCCAGCGGGTGGGCCGCGGAACCCAGGACGGTCCGCCCGCCGTGATTCTCAAACCCGACGAGGGTGGGCGGGGCGCCGGCCGGCGGTGGATCCCAGCGGATGACGATGTTGCCGATCAGGCGCGGGCGGCGCTTCCCGGGGTGCTGCGTCGCCAGGTCGAGGAGACTGATCCCGGGTAGATCTTCTCCCTCCGCCGGCCGGTAATAGCGGCCCATCAGTTGATAGCCGCCGCAGACCGCCAGCAGCGTCGCTCCTTCCTCGACGGCCTCGCGCAGCGCGCCGCCTTTGCCCTGCTGCAAGTCGCCCGCCGCCAGTACCTGCTGGCGATCCTCGCCGCCACCGATGAAGAAGAGATCGTACTCCGCCGCGCGTAGCGGTGTACCCACGGGCACTTCGGTCACCTCGACCGCCACCCCCCGCCACCGCGCCCGCTGCGCCAGCGTGGTGATGTTGCCGCGGTCGCCGTACAGATTCAGCAGGTCGGGGTAGAGATGGCAGATCCGCAGGTCGAGGGCCACTCAATCCTCCCAGAAGGCGCGCACGTACCCGCGCCGGGCCAGGAGGTCGCGGATGCGCAGCATCGCCGTGTAGGTGGGCAGCACGTAGAGGGGCTCTCCGAGCGCCAGCAAGTCGATGCCGCAGTGGATGGCCCGCTCCTCGTCCGGCTCGAGGGTAATCGCCTCCTCCGGCAGGCCCGCGTACTTTAACCGCACCGCCATGTCGTGCGCCCGGATCCCCGTGACGACGGCGGCGCGGCAATGCTCGCGCAGCATCTCGAAGTCCACGTCCCACAGCCAGGAGACATCTCGCCCGTCGGCGGTCAGGTCATTGATCGCGATGACGGCGACGACCGGACGCGCGCCCGAAAGAACAGTACGGAGGACTTCGTTAAATCCGGCAGGGTTCTTCGCCAACAGCATGTACACGGTGTGACCTTCGATGGTGATCTGCTCGCCTCGGCCGAAGGCGGGAATGAAGTCGCGGACCACCGTGCGGACGAGTCCCAAAGTAGTTCCCAGCGTCAGTGCCGCTGTTGCTGCCGCGACGATATTGTACACATTGTACAGCCCGGGTAACGTCGTAGTGACATCTGCTCGCCCCACCGGGGTCGTCAGCGTGAAGACCGACCCCGTGATGCCGCGCAACCGCACGTTATCAGCAGCCACCGTCAACAGCGGCCGGGCGGTGCCGCAGCTGTCGCAGCGGTACGCCCCCAGATGTCCAAGGAAGACGGCCTCGTACCGATACGGAACGCCGCAGCGGTAGCAGTACCGCCCATCCGCGGCGTGCTCCAATGCCTCCCCGCGGCGGACCGAAGAATCAGCGATCCCGAAGGTCCGTGCGGCCGGGAAGTCCCGCGCCACGTCGGCGACCAGCGGATCATCCGCATTGTAGATGACCAGCGCGTCCGCCTCGAGACGGCGCAGCGCATCCCGCCACCGGTCGGCCACCAGGTCGATCTCCCCGTAGCGGTCGAGTTGGTCGCGGAAGAGGTTTCCCAGGACGAGGACGCGGGGCCGCAGCGATTCGACGACGAGCGGCAGCGCGGCTTCATCCACTTCAAAGACGCCCACGTCCCCCCGCACCTGTCCGTCGAGCGCGCTGTGCGCCAGCAGGGCCGCCGCGATGCCCGCCGGCAGGTTCGCCCCCGCGCGGTTGTGGATCGAGCGCCACCCCGCGCGGCCGAGGATGCCGGTGAGCAGCCGCGCGGTGGTCGTCTTCCCGTTGGTGCCGGTGATGAGCACGCTGCCGCGCATGAGGCGCCGGCCCAGCCGCGCCAGCAGGTCGGGGGCGACCGCGCGGGCGACCCGCCCGGGCATGGTCGTGGCGCCGCCGGCGCCGAGGGCGCGGATCAATGCGGCGGAGAGGCGGCCGGCGAGAATGCCGGCGCCAAGACGGAGGTCGGTCACACCGTCAGGATATCAGGCGCGTGCTAGAAGCGGCGGGCCCCCAGGTAGCGCTTGCGGTAGTAGTCCTTGCTCAGCGGGGTAATTGTGACGCTGCCGTAGCCGGAGGAGGAGTGGATGAACCGGTCGTCGCCGAGGTAGATGCCCGCGTGGGACGGGCCGGGGCGGTACGTCGTGAAGAAGACCATGTCGCCGGGCAGCAGTTCACCTTCGGGCACCGGCCGGCCCGCCTGATACATGTAATACGTCGTGCGCGGCAGGGACACTCCGGTCCGGGCATAGACGTACTGCAGAAAACCGGAGCAGTCAAACGCCGCCGGTCCCGTCGCGCCCCAGCGGTACTTGGTGCCGATGAACCGCCGGGCCAGACCGATCAGGCTGTTCGCCCAGGCGGCGCCGCGATAGGGCGGGGCGGAGATGCGGCGCAGTGGTGTGGTCGGCGGGCGTACCGAGGGCACGCGCGCCGTCTTGGGCGGCGCCTTGACTTTCAGCACCTGGCCGATCTGCAGCGTGGCGTCCACGCCGATCCCGTTGAGGGCGGCAGTCTCCGGCACGGACATGTCGTATCGTTGCGCCAACGCCCACAACGTGTCGCCCGGCCGCACGCGGACGCGGATGTACTGGCGCGAGGGCACAGCGCGCTTCGCCGAAGGCGGCGGGGCGGGCGCGGCCTTGACCTTCAAGACCTGCCCCAGTTGCAGGGTGGCCTCCGGTGTGATGCCGTTCAGCGCCGCCAGTTCCTCCACGCTCATGCCGAACCGTCGCGCCAGGACCCACAACGTGTCCCCGGCATTGATCTTGTGGGTCGTGTAGCGTGGCTCTGGAGCGGCGGGCGCATCCGGCCGCGACCCCCCGGCGGGGATGACCAGGCGCTGGCCGGGCTGGAGCCGATCGACGTCCCGCAGGCCGTTGGCACGGGCGATGACGCCCACGGATATCCCGTGGGTAGAAGCGATGGCCCAGAGAGTCTCCCCGGGCTGGACGATGTGTGTGGTGTCGGCTAACGCCGTGCCGGCGGCGAAAGCGACGAACAGGATGGTGCAGGCGAGAACGCGCATCCGCGCCTCCGGTTCTGATCGCTATGAGGAGTCTGCCGGAACGGCGCGTCTCGGGGCGGAGCGGACCAACCCGGTCGGCTCCACGCGCGTTCGTAAGCTCCAACTAATTCTCGTCTATGCCCAGAAACCCTGCCGTGAAGACGCCTCCGGCCCGGGAAAGGTGTCGGGGCGCTTAGGCCACGCCGCCCGTGACCAACCCCCGCAGGCGCCGCACCCGCTCCTCGATCGGCGGGTGGGTGTTGAACAACCCGTTCAACGTCCCGCCCCACTCCTTGAGTGGGTTGACGATGTACAGGTGGGCGGTGGCCTTGTTGGCCACCTCCAGGGGCTCTCTGTCCGCGTCGAGTTTTTCCAGCGCGGTGGCCAGCCCCTCGGGATAGCGGGTGAGCATTACTCCGCCGGCGTCGGCCAGGTACTCCCGCTGCCGCGAGATGGCGAAATGGATGAGCTGCGCAATTAGCGGGGCCAGGAGCGCCAGGAGGAACGCCAGGACGAGCCACAGGGCGGCGATCGGCGAATCACTGTCGCCGTCGATGTCGCCGAGATCGATGTGCCGGGCCAGCTGCACGAACCAGTCGCTGACCAGTGCCACCAGGCCCACCAACACCACGACCAGCGTGGAGAGGCGCACGTCGTAGTGCTGGATGTGAGACATCTCGTGCGCGAGCACACCTTCCAGTTCGAGCCGGTTCAGTTTGTCCAGCAGCCCCGTGGTCACCGCGACCACCGCGTGCGACGGGTCGCGTCCCGTGGCGAAGGCGTTGGGCGCGGAGTCCGGAATCACGTACAGGCGCGGCTTAGGGAGACCGGCGGCGATGGCCAGCCCTTCCACGGTGTTGTGCAGGAAAGGGTACTCGTCGGGGGAGACCTCGCGCGCGCCGCTGATCGCCAGGACGATGCGGTCGCTGTAGTAATAGGAAGCCAGGGCACCCCCCGCCGCCACCACCAGGGCAACGGCGATCCCCACGTACCCCTGTTTGACGATCTGCCCGAAGACGTAGCCCATCACGAGGATGAGCAGGACGAAGAGGCCGAGGAGCAGCCAGGAGAGGCGGACGTTGCGGGCGATGGCCTGGTACATCGGCCGGACCCCCCGGCGCGAGTGCTAGAACTGCACCTTGACCGGCTGCCGCGCGGCGTCCTCCATCTCGAAGTACTCCCGGCCGCGGAACCCGAATGTGTTGGCCAGGATACTGGTTGGGAAGACCTGCCGCAGGTTCTCGTAGCGCAGCACGGTGTCGTTGTAGAACTGCCGGGCGAAGGCGATCTTGCTCTCCGTCCCGGAAAGTTCCTCCTGCAGTTGCTGGAAGTTCTCCGTGGCGCGCAGCTGCGGGTAGTTCTCGGCGACGGCGAAGAGGCTGCGCAGCGCCTGGTTGAGCATGTTCTCCGCCTGCGACTGTTCTCCCACCGACCCCGCAGCGATGGCCCGGGCGCGCGCTGCGGTGACGCGTTCGAACACCTCGCGTTCGTGCGTCGCGTACCCTTTCACCGTCTCCACCAGGTTGGGGATAAGATCGTAGCGCCGCCGCAGCTGGACATCAATCTGCGACCAGGCGTTGTCGATGCGGTTCCGCAGCACGATGAGGTTGTTGTAGAGGTACACAACGTACAGGACGACGAGGACAACAATTCCCAGCAGGACGTAGGTCATCTTCGGCCTCCTTCCGGTCCTGATCCGTCCCCGCTCTGCCGTCACACTTCGGCGGATGCGTCCCGCCACCTGTCCATGACCACGCCTTTACGGAGGCCCGATAGGGCACATGGTATAATACCTGCCAAGACGGCGGGCACCGCAGAGGGGGAACCTGTTGTGCTGTTGATGAAGGTCAGAGGGGTCGCCCTGGACCAGCAGATGAACCCCGTAGTCCTCCTGGTGGATCAGCCGGAGACGATGGCCCTGCCCATCTGGATCGGCCAGTCCGAGGCCACGGCCATCGCCATGGAACTGCAGGGGGTGCGGCCCCCGCGCCCGATGACGCACGACCTCTTCCGCACCCTGCTCAACGAACTGCAGGTCAGCGTCGCGCGCATCGTCGTCACCGACGTCCGCGACAACACCTACTTCGCCGAGATCCACCTGGCCCGGAACGGCAGCGCCCACGTCATCGACTCCCGCCCCAGCGACGCCATCGCCCTGGCGCTGCGCATGGAGGCCCCCATCTACGTGGAGGAGAAGGTCGCCGCGCAGGCGATCCAGCTGAAGAAGCCCTTCGACGACACGGAGATGGAGGAGTGGAAGAAGTTCCTGGAACGGGTCAAGCCCTCGGACTTCCACACCACGCACTGATCCCGTTTCGCTTCAGAGCATCGCCACCCCGCCGTCGAGCTGCAGCGTCTGGCCGGTAATGTAGGACGCGCGCGGCGAGGCGAGGAAGAGCACCGCCGCGGCGACCTCCTCAGGTTCGGCAAACCGGCCGACGGGAATCGTACCCATCAGGCGCTCCCGCTGCGCCACGGTCAGGTGCGCCTGCGTGCGCGTCTCCACGTACCCGGGGGCGACCGCGTTCACCCGGATGGCCGGCGCGAGGTCGACCGCCAGGGACCGCGTGAGCATGATCAGGCCCGCCTTCGCCACCGCGTAGTGCGGCGCGCCCCGGTCGATCAGCCCCCGCATCGAGGCGATGTTCACGATCACCCCGCCGCCGCGGCGCCGCAGCGCGGGCACCGCCGCCCGGGCGCAGAGCACGGCACCGAGCAGGTTCACCTCCAGCATCCGCCGCCAATCCGCCTCGGTCAGGTCGGCGAAGCCGGCGCGCTGCACGATCCCGGCGTTGTGCACCAGGACGTCCACTCCCCCCAGAGCCTCCTCCGCGCGGCGCACCATCGCCTCCACCTGTACCCCGTCCGTCACGTCGGCCCGCACCGCCAGCGCCCGCCGGCCCCCGGCGCGCAGCCCCGCCGCCACCGCCTCCGCCTGGGCGGCGGATTCCCGGAAGTGGACGGTCACGGCGCACCCTTCCCGGGCCAGCGCCCCGGCGATGGCCCGGCCGATCCCCTGCGCCGCGCCCGTCACGATGGCCACCTTGCCGATGAAGTCCACGCGGCGTCTATTCCGTCAAAATGGAGGAGGTTCCTGGCGTTTCCCCGCCCGGGCGAGAGTTTGCGCTGTCTGAGGGCGTCAGAATCTATCTTCCGCCGTATCGACCGCCCGGAGCGCCCGCCGTACCTTTAAGGCTAATCCAGCCGTCTAAACTATGCGGCCGCCACGGTGTCGGGGTGCACGCGGACCGGTGGGCGGAGGGGTGGGTATCCGATGAGCGCGGTGTCAGGGACGAATCAGCGCTATGTCCAGTTAGCGGCGACCGGTGCCGCCGCCATCCTGCTGGTGCAGGCGGCCCACATGGTGGAGCACGTCGCCCAAGTGGTTCAGAAGTTCATCCTGCATATGCCCGCCGCGCACGGGTTGCTCGGCTCCATCTTCGACCTGGAGTGGGTGCACTTCGTGTATAACACCGTGCTCTACGCCGCGTTTCTGGCTGTTTACGCCTGGTATCGCCGGGCGGTGCCAGGGCGTGTCCCCTTCGCCATGCGTGGCGTACTTTGGCTGCAGGGCTATCACGTCGTTGAACATCTGGTGAAGATGTATCAGTACTACGCCCTGGGGATCACGGTGGGACCCAAGGGCATCCTGGGCTTCTTCGTCCCGCTCATCTGGCTCCACTTCTTCCTGAACCTGTTAGTCCTAATTCTCCTGGTGGGCATCTACAGGGGGACGCGCGCGGCCGTTCCGCAACCCGCCCAGGCCGTCGCCTAAATCCCGGGCGCGGCCGACTGGGCCGGGGTTGAGACCATCGCCGATGCGCCGCTGGAACCCTCCGCCGCGGTGGAGGACCGCCGTGCTGGCGTCCCTGGCGATTGCCTTGGCCCTGTATGCCGTCCTCCGAGTGGTCATCGAGCCCCAGTACCTCACTTCGCGGAGGCCTCTGCAGTTTGCGCATGTGGCCCCGCGGGCGATGGCCGAGCCCGAGCGCCTCGCCCAGAGTGCCTGCTGGGCGGACATCGACGCGGACGGCGACCAAGACCTCTTCGTGGCCAACAGCAACGGGCCGAATCGCCTCTGGCGCAATGACGGGCTGGCACACTTCGCCGAGATCGGAGCCGCGGCGGGGGTCGGCACGGTTGTGCCGGAGCCCACTGGATGCGCCTTCGCCGACCTGGACAACGACGGGGACCCCGACCTGTTCATCAGCGCGCGCCACGACTACGGTTCGGCGAACCGGCTGCTGCGGAACGACGGGGGACGGTTTACCGATGTCAGCACCGGCGCCCGCGTGCAGATGAACGACATCGGGGCGGCCTCCTCCGACTGGGCCGATTACGATCAGGACGGTGCCTACGACGGCTTCGTCGCCGCCCGGTTCGTCGGGGAAGAGCGCAAGGACAAGCCCAATGCCCTGCTCCGGCAGATCCGACCGCTGGTCTTCGCGGACGCGGCAGCGGCCCTGGGGGTCGCCGATCCGGCCGGTCCGCAGACAACGTATCTCGGGGCGTGGTCCGACTACGACAACGATGGCGACCAAGACCTGATTCTGGCCCTCGACTGGTGGGGCGTCGAGCTCTACCAGCAGGACGGCGGAACGTTTCACCGGGTCACGCTGCAGGCGCTCCCCCCGGCCACCGACGCCACTCCCGGTGCGCCGCCGAATAACCCCATGGGGGTGGCGGTAGGCGACTACAACAATGACGGGTGCGTGGATTTCTACGTCGCCGGGATGAACTTCAGCGGGACGACGAGCGCCCGCGGTGAGGGCGCGGACCTCCCCAGCCGGCTCTTCCGGAACAAGTGCAACGGGACCTTCGCCGACGTCACCCGCGAGGGGGGATTCTACCCCACGGGCGTGGTCGAGTGGGCCACCAACTTTGTTGACTACGACAATGACGGCGACCTGGACCTTTCGGTGGTCGCGGGCAACGTCGATCTGCATCGCTTCGCCAAGCGGATCAAGAACCCCCTGATCGCCGCCATGCGGCGGGCCATGGCCGCCCTGCTGCCGCAGCCGGCCCGCCTGGCGGAGTGGGCCTATCGCAACGAACTGATCATCCCGGCGGCGGGCACCTCCGGCCTCCCCGCCGCCATGCCGAACTTCCTGTACAAGAACCTGCTCGTGGAGACCGGCCGGGCGACGTTCGTCAACGTCACGCACGAGGCGGGCCTCTCCGACCTGGCGGCTACGCGCGGCAGCGCCTGGGCAGACGTGGACAACGACGGTGATCTGGACTGGTTCGTGCCCAACTTGCGGGGCCCGAACCGCCTCTACCGCAACGACGGGCCGGTGGGGCACCACCTGCGCGTGCACCTGGTCGGGGCGCGCCTACGGGACGCGGTCGGCGCCGCGGTAAAGATCCGGGTGGGGAACCGCTTCCAATACCGGCACGTCCACGTGCTGGACGGGTACCTCTCCCAGTCGCAGATGGACCCGCACTTTGGGCTGGGTCTGGCGCGGCAGGTCGACGCGGTCTGGGTGCGCTGGCCCGGATCGACCCAGTGGGTCCTCGCCTGCAGCGCGGTCACCGCGGATCGCACGATCACCATCCGGGAAGGCGCACCCGGCTGCCGGTAGACTTCCCGGACCGAGCGCTCCCCTCAGGATCGTTTACGTCGCGGAGAATCCCCGCCGGTCGTAGGTGTAGACCTTACCGTTGGCGCGCAGGCGCACCGGGTTGCGCCACAACGAGTGCACGGCTTTGAGGAAGAGGGAGATGCGCTTCGGCTCCAGTTTCCGCTCCTCGTCCTTGTGCACGAGGGTCAGATCGCGGTGGTTCCCCCCCAACTCGACCTCCACGTGGGGCTGACCCTTGAACTGCTTCTGCTCGATGAGCATGTCCCGCACGCGCTGCACGTCGTAGGACTTCTTCTTCTCCTTGGGGTCGTAGACGAAGATGTCCAGCCGGCGGATCATATCCTCGCTGAGCGCCTCCTGGATGAGCATCACGTCCTCGTAATACGTGCGCACCTCCAGGGCGGCGTCGAACCCGCGGCCGTCCTTGATCGCCTTGAAGAGGCTGTAGCCGATGGTGTAGGGGGCGGGACGGCTGGATAACTGTACGGAGATGGTGATCCATTCCCGGGGGTCGAGGATCTCCCGCAGGAGGTCGGCCTCCACGAAGGTGGCCCACCCTTCGTTGATGATGTGCGTGCGCTGGATCAGGTCGAAGTACTCCGCCTCTTCCCGTACCGCCTGCAGGAGGTGGCGCTCGAAATCTTCCAGCGGGGCCTTCTCCTCCAGAAAGTAGATCAGCCGGCGGCGACGGGCTTCCGGGCTGCGCTCGAAGGCGTTCACCGTCGTGGCCACGGTGAGGAGGGCGTCCAGCAGTTTCTCGATGCGCTCCTTGCCAAATCGCGCCTCGTAGTGGCGGATCAAGCGGGCGTGCAGCTCCGCCTCGTTGAGCATGTTCTTGTTGGACTTGCGGTACCAGTGGTTGTTGGCAAAGAAGTCCACGTGCCCGAAGACGTGGGCGATGACCAGCACGTTCTGCAGGTAGGTGTTACTGGCGCGGAGGAAGGCGTGGGAGGGGCGGGTATTCAGCACCAGTTCCAGGATGCTGAAGACCTCCTTGTTCTGCTGCGTCGTCAGTTCCTTGTAGGCACCGCCCCAGTACCAGTGGATGAAGCGGTTGGGCAACCCCATGCTGGCGACTTCGGCGAGCTCGTCGGAGTCGGTGAGGCGGAAGTAGACCGGCTCGAAGGAGAGGCCCCGGGCGCGGGCCAGCGCCTCGATGCGGTCAATGATCGGTGCGTAGGCGTCCAGCATGCCCATCGCTGCGCTCCTGCGTCAGGAAGGTGAGGAAGTCCACCATCGCCGCACCGATCGTGCCCACGTCCACCAGGTTGGCGAAGGTGGCGTTGGGATACTTGCGGGCCGTCTCCTGCACGTACTCGGAGAAGCCGCCGATGCCCCGACTGCCCGGGTTGACGTGTCCGTAGCAGATCAGATCGAAGCGCGACAGCGCATCCTCGTAGCGCCGCTTCGCCACGTCGAAGTCCCCGGAACTGGTCTCCCCGTCGCTGAAGAGGAAGAGAAACTTGTCGTACTCCGTCGCCCCCTCCAGCAGTTCCACCGCCTTCTCAAACCCGCTGCTGATGTGCGTCCCGCCGGAGGACTCCACGCAGAAGAAGTCGTCCCGCGTCTTCTCCGCGGCCGCGTCCTGAAAGACGATGTAGCGCCGCAGGTTGGTGGGGTAGCGTCGCTCCAGGTAGTACCAGAGCACGAAGATCGTCTTGCGCACTAGGGCCAGGTACTCGCCGCGCATGGAGCCGGAGATGTCCAGCACGTAGACCTCCAGCGAACGGTGGTTCCGGTACTGCACCGGATCTTCAACGAAGTACCACCCGTCCTGTCGCACGTCCACGTCATAGTCGAGCACCCCCCGCTCCCGCACGCTCCGCAGCAGGGAGTGCAGCATCGTCTCCTCCAGGTTGAGGTCCGGGCGCAACCCGATCCGGTCCAGATCGTCCAGTTCGGGCATCTCGTCCGTTTCCACCTCACCCGCGCGGCCAACCGTGTGCAGCGGCGGCAACTGGATCTCGTCGATCAGGACCTCCTGCGCCAGCCGCACGAACTCGTCGAAGTCCAGCTCCACGCGCAGTTCCCGGCCGTGGTGGTCGCCGCCGAGCAGCCCGCCGAGGGCCTGCACCTCCTCGTCGCCGCCGTCGCGGCCCGCGCCCCGCCCCGGTCCCTGCCCCGCCCCGCCTTGGCCCTGGGCGAGCACAGTCGCCTCCTCGCCGTAGCGCAGGGTGGGCAGGTCCAGCGTGGTGATCTGCGTCTTCACCCGGCCGTCGATGATCAGTTCCTTCTGCTGAATCAGCTCGTTAAGGTTCTGCTTGAGGTACTCCCGCAGCAGCTGATCGTGTTTGTGCTGGGCGATGCGGCCGCGGTGGATGCGCAGGGACATGCTAGAAGCTCCGACCGATGATCTTATAGAGGGAGCGCGCGCAGACTGGGCAGTAGCCCTGCTCGGCGATGGCGGTGCGGTAGAGGACGTCCAGCAGTTCCTGGCTCTTGGCGTCTAGCTCCTCGCTCTTCTCATAGAGACGCAGCAGGTTCTTGATCTTGTTGAAGACGATCTCGTTGATCACGGGACGGAGGTGGTCGTTGTCCTTGTAGGACATCCGGCGCAGCTCGTCCCGCCGCTCCAGCAGGACATTCTCGAAGGCCAACCGGCCCTGGCGGCTGATCTGCCGCTTCTGCACCATGATCCCCTCGACCTCGTCCACCAGCTCCTTGTCCGCGTCGGTGAGGGTCTCGCCGCCGACGTGCTTGGTCGCCGCGTCCAGGTAGTTCAGGTAGAGGTTCTGCCCGTAGTCGTAGAAGTGGGTGGGGACGACCTCCTCGACGATCATGTCGATCTTGGAGTTGATGAACTCGATCTTCGTCTCCTCGAACTGCTTCAGCAGTTCCTTGACGTTGAGGTCCTTGATGGACTGGTGCTGGAAGGTGCGCTCGATCGCCGTGGCCAGGACTTCCAGGTCCAGGCAGGTCCCCGCCAGCGTGTAAGCGTGGGAGAAGGCGTCCTCGGAGAAGCGGGGGCTCAAGCCCCGCTGCCCCTCCGACTCCTCGCGCGTCTTCAGGGCGTAGCGCGCCGCCAGGGCCAGGGCGTCGTCGGGGACGTGTTTCTCCTCGCTGCGCACCCGGTTGGCCCGCTCGATCAGCGTGGCGTAGATGCGCTTCTCTCCCTCCAGGTCCACGTTGTAGGGGAAGTCGATCTTATGGATCCGCCCGCGCAGCGGCTCCATGATGTCTTCTGCCAGAAAGACGTTGTACTCCGGGTAGTTGCTGTGCCCGATGACTACTTCGTCGACGTGCACGGAGGGGAAGTTGGCCAGGTCGATGCGCTTGGATTGGATCAGCTCCAGCAGGAGGCTCAAGAGTTGCCGGCGGCTCTTGAAGACCTCGGTCCAGTCCAGGATGCCGCGGTTCGCCCAGATGATCTTGCCCTCGAAGTCGTAGGCGTCGGGGTCGTAGGTCGAACCCCGCTCCTTCAGCAGGGCGAAGTTGATGTTGCCCACGAAGTTGGTGATGTCTTCGCGGCGCAGGTCCGTGGGTGTGTGCTTGGCGATGCCCACCTTGTCGCGCGCCGAGATGAAGACGCGCCGCACCGGAACGCCCTCCCAGCCGTAGCGGGCGAGCAGGTGGTCGCAGATCGGGCAGGGGACCGCCTCCTCGTGCCAGTAGAAGCCGCGGCGCTCCAGTTCCGCGGCGGGCACCAGGTCGAAGGGGTGCTGGTGGAAGGGGCAGCCGTCCACGGTCATGATCAGGCCGGGCTCGGCGTGCGAGTACTCCTCCAGCCGCCGCTTCAGCCGGTCCACGGTCATCGTCTTGCCGGAACCCTGCGGCCCCACCAGCAGGAGCAGCCGGCGCTCCATGCTCATGGAGTAGGCCTTGAAGTAGGCGACGATGTCGGCGAGCTGCCGCTCCATGCCGTAGACGCCTTCGAAGACGCGCTCCGGCCCAAAGTAATCGATCATGTCGGAGACGTAGTGGTGCGTGGTGCGGCGCAGGCGGCGGTTCGTCTCCGCAGCGCTGAGATACTGCCCGACCGTTGTGGTTGTCGCCATGGTCATCTCGCTTTGGCGGGGCACCGGAGAAAACACAGCAGCCCAGCCGGATTCCGCTGGGCCGCCAGGCAGACTATCTCCGGGCGCTCCGCTGCGCCCTCCGTCGTTCCGCAGACCGCGGTATGGCGTCGCGTTCAGAGTCCCTTGCCGTCGTGTCCATGCCGCTCCATCTCAGGCGACGTTGGCAGGGTGCGGCGAAGTTCCCCGGCAAGGAACTCTTGCCGCGGAGTATACGCACGCGCCCCCGTGCTGTCAAACCCTCTTAGCCGATGTTGTACCCAAAATCGGCGGGCGCGGACGCGCCTGCCGGGGCCGCGGGGCGAGGCTCAATCGGGCACGGGCGCAACGAACACGGCGCGGGCGAGCGCGGCGCTGATGCGGCGCCGCCGGCCGTCGGTGAGCAGCGCGAGCGCGCCGTGACGCTGGCGTTGCAGAATCCGTACCCCCACGCCGGGGACGAGACCCAGCACCGCCAGGCGCCGCAGCAGGTGCGGATCCTCGTCACTCACGCGGGCGATACGTCCGCCGGCGCCGGGACGCAGGTCCACCAACCGCGGGTGCTCCGGCTCCGCCAACGCGCCGGCCTTGCTGGGGATGGGGTCGCCGTGCGGGTCGGCGGTGGGATCACCTAACATCGCGGCGATGCGCGATTCGACGGCCTCGGAGAGGACGTGCTCCAGTTCCTCCGCCTCGTCGTGCACCTGATCAAGAGACAGCCCGAGGTGCTCGCGGAGGAATAACTCCAGCAGGCGGTGGTGCCGGATGATCTCCAGCGCCGCCTTCTCGCCGTCGGCGGTCAACTCCACGGTGCGGTAGGGGGCGTGCGTCACCAGGTGCAGGCGGGCCAGCCGCTTCACCATGTTGGTCGCCGACGCCGGCGACACGCCCATCTGCTGCGCCAGGACCGAGGTGCTCACCGTGCCCTCGCGCTGGCGGATCTTGTAAGTGACCTTGAGGTAATCCTGGATGGCCTGGCTCAATACGGGCATCACGGTCTCCCCGTCAGACGGCGACGAACAGCCCGGTCAGGTACATGATCAGCAGGCCCAGGGCGAAGCCGAGCACGTTGATCAGCGTCGCTACCTCCTGCGCCGCGTCGGCGATCATCAACTTGAGCACTTCGTAGACCACCTGGAAAATGGCTCCCGCGCCGAGCGCCAGAAACAGCGTGGCCAGCACGGGCGAATAGGTGAAGCCCCCCAGCCACGTGCCGGCGATCGTGGGCGCGCCGGCCACCAGTCCCAGCCCGACCAAGTCGCGCAGCGCGGCGCCCTCGCGCGCCACCGGGGCGACGATGCCCAGCCCCTCCGTCGTGTTGTGCAGCATGAAGCCGATCACGAGAAACGTTCCCAGGGCGAGTTTGCCCAGATTATAGGCGGCGCCGATGGCCAGCCCTTCGCCGAGATTGTGCAGGCCGATGCCGATGGCGATCAGATAGGCCACCAGCAGGCGTGAGGAACTGACGCGCCCGCGGGCGAGCCTTCCTGCGGCGATGAGCGCCAGAGAGCTGGCGAGGAACCCGACGGCCACCAGCGCCGTCCCCTGGAAGGCGGCGGGCACATTCCCCGCAGACTCCAGCGCCTCGGCCAGCGCGTCGACGCCGAGGAAGACCAGCAGCCCGGCCGTCAGGCTGAGGAAGAAGTGCACCCAGCGGCGGGCCAGGCGGCGGAGGAACGGAAACCAGAGCACACCGAGGAAGACCGGAATGATGCCGACGTAGACGCCGAGCAGCGTGAAGGTCAGCAGGAATTGCGCCGTCGGCTGTGGGCTCTCCGCGGCCACCTCCACGGTGTGCGCGAAAGTAATCCCGCTGCTGGACAGTAGGGTGATCCCGTGGTCTCCCCCTCCACCCAGGGATAGGGGATGGTGATGGTCGCCCGCCCCAGCCGCGGGATCGTCGGGGCGGGATGGATGGTGAAGTTCCAGTAGGCGTCGTCGACCAGAACCTGCGCGATCGTCACGGGCGAGGGGCCGCCGTTAGTGACGTAGACGTCAAAGTGCCCCGGCCGCAGCGCCACGCGCGTGATGGTCAGTTCCTCTACCGGCGGGAAGGCGGCGCGGAACACGCCCAGCGGGCCGAAGCGCAGGAAGAAAACGACGAAGAGGGCGAGCAGCAGCAGAGGCAGCAGGCCGTAGAGCCACAGGCGCGTCCGCGAGGACGCCGCCGTCCGTCCCGCCGCCACCACCGACGTCCGCTCAGATACCATCGTCCGTCACCTCGAAGAAGCCCATCCAGCCCAGTTCGGTGAACTCGGTCTGGTGGGCGTGGAACATGTACCGGCCGTTGTAGGGGAAGCGCACCTCCAGGATCGCCCGCTCTGCCTGGCAGAGCATGATCGTGTCGGTGAACTCGCTCGTCTGCAGGCGCGTCCCGGTGCGGTAGACGTGGAAGAAGTTGCCGTGGATGTGGATGGAGTTGATGGGATCGAACTCCGTCATGTTCACCAGGTAGATGCGCACCAGTTCGTTCCGGCGGATCCGAATGGGGTGCCGCATGTAATGGAAGGCCACGCTGTTCACGGCGTAGACCTCGTTCTCGCCGTCGAAGTTCGTATCGAATGCGTTCATCACCATGACCAGTTCCCGCGCCCGCGGGCGCCCCTGCGGCGGATCGATGATGAACGCCCCGTAGAGACCCTTGTGGATGTGGCGCTTCAGGGGCAGCGTGTGGCAGTGGTACTGGTGAAGACCGAAGGGTTCCGCGTCAAACTCGTAGACGAAGCTCTTTCCCGGGAGGATCTCCCCCGGCCCAACGCCAGGTACTCCGTCCATCTCGGCCGGGTGGACTCCGTGGAAGTGCATAGTGTGGGGATGGCTGCCCGCGTTGATGAACTTCACCCTGACGCGCTCGCCAGCCTGGCAGCGGAGGGTCGAGCCGGGAACCGTACCGTTGAAGGTCCACGCCGGGAAGAAGAGACCCGGCGCGATCTCGATTTCCTTATCGAACGCGACCACCTGGAATTCTCGCAAGACCCGCCCGTTCGCCAGGCGGCTGGTCCTGCCCCGTTCGAACGACGTGAGGAAAGCGACCGGATCGTACCCCATCCGCTTCACATCGATCTCGCCCACCGTGGTGTTGCCGCCGTGACCGAGCGGCGGTGGCGCCGCAGGCGGATACCCCGGCGGCCCCGCCGGCGCGGTGTGCGGCTGGCCGGGTGTGGCTGTGGCCCCGGCGGCCGATGAGACCTTGGTCACCAGCGGCAGGAGGCCGGCCCCGCCCAGCAGGCCGGCGGCCGCCGCCAGAAATCCTCGCCGTGAAACAGGACGCGGCTGCATCAGCGGATCGCCTCGTCGGGCATGTGAGATGGATTGCCTTCGAAATTTAGCCTTGGCTAAATCTACCGCCGGGAGGAGCCGGCGTCAAGTGCGGGCGGGCAGGCCGGCGCAGCGGGCGCAGGAGACCGGGCAGGGCTCTACGTGGATGGTGATGTCCGTGTGCGGCAGGGCCGCCTGGATGTGCGCCTCCAGGTCGTCGCAGAGCGTGTGGGCCTGCCCCACGGGCATGGTCCGGTGCAGCACCAGGTGCAGGTCCATGAAGCGGTCCCGGCCCGCCTTGCGCGTGCGCAGCGCATGATACTCCACAATCTCGTCGGCGTGGTCGGCCAGGATGTGGCGTACCTCCGCCTCCTCGTCCTCCGGCAGGCGTGTATCCATCAGCCCGGCGAGAGAGGACTGGTAGACCTGCCAGCCCATGCGGATGATGTGCCCGCCAACCAGGATCCCCACTACCGGGTCGACCCAGAGGAGGTCCGTGGAAAGCTGCACCCCCAGGCCGACGATCACAGCCACCGATGTGGTGACGTCGGCGAAGAGGTGACGCGCGTCCGCCTCCAGCGCCGCGGAATCCTGCCGCCGGGAGATCTGCAGCAGCCAGCGCGCGACAAGATAGTTGACCGCCGCCGCCAGCGCGACCAGGACCACGCCGGCGGGCAGGTACTCCAGCGGCAGCGGCCGCGCCAGGCGGCGCACCGCGTTGCCGATGACGACGGCGCCCGCCAGGAAGATCATCGCGCCCTCGCTGGCGCTGCTCACGTACTCCGCCTTGCCGTGCCCGTACTGGTGGCCCTCGTCCGGCGGCCGGGAGGCGATCACCAAGCTGATGAGGGCGATGTTCGCGGCGAGGACGTTCACCACCGACTCGGCGGCGTCGGAGAGGATGGCGGCGGAATCGGTGAGCAGGTAGGCGGCGAACTTTAGGGCGAGCAGGGCCAGGCTGACCGCGACCGAGACGAGCGCGGCGCGCACCCGCACCTGCGGCACCACAGAAACCTGCGCCACTTCCCCACTGTACCATGGGAGGAAAAACCGGAGGAAGTCGCCCCGCCGGCACGGAAGAGGTGCTCGTGCGCTTTCGCCGGGCTCTCCGTGTCCTTCTCCTGATCCTGTTCATCGTCACGCTGGCGCTGGGCGGCGGAGCGGTCTACCTGGTGCGCCGCCCCTTCCCCCAGACGAGCGGCACGCTGCGCGTCCGCGGGCTGGCCGCGCCGGTGGAGGTCATCCGCGACCGCTGGGGCATCCCGCACATCTACGCGCAAAATCCGCGCGACCTCTTCTTCGCCCAGGGCTACGTGCAGGCGCAGGACCGCCTCTGGCAGATGGAGCTCTTCCGCCGCACCTCCGCGGGCCGCCTCTCCGAGATCTTCGGCCCACCGACGCTGGGAGTCGATCGCTTCATGCGCGTCCTCGGCCTGCGCCGGGCGGCGGAG
>LDXQ01000010.1:0-18375 GCA_001443485.1 Candidatus Sysuimicrobiota bacterium CSP1-3 | reverse complement strand
CGCCTACAGCGACGGCGTCAACACCTTCATTGACGCGCACCGATCGCGCCTGCCGCTCGAGTTCACCATCCTGGGGGCGCAGCCGGAACCGTGGAGCCCGGTGGACAGCCTGGCCTTCGTCAAACTCATGGCCTGGGTATTGGGCGGCAACTGGCGCGCCGAACTGCTGCGTAGCGCCCTGGCGGTGCGGTTCGGCCCGGAGGGCGCGGACGCCCTGCTGCCGGATCAGTTCCCGGGGTCGCCGACGATCACCGAGCAGGCCGGTCGCTCCGCCCGCCGTGCCGCCCGACCGATCGCACCGGTTTCCGGTGGCGAGTCGGCCCGGGCGCCGGTTCTGCCTTCCGGGTTTCCCTTCGCCGCTCTCTTCACCGGAATCCCCGCGGTCGGCAGCAATAACTGGGTCGTGGCGCCGGGCCGCTCCAAGAGCGGTGGAGCATTGCTGGCCAACGATCCCCACCTGGACGCGCAGATGCCGTCGATCTGGCACGTCAATCATCTGGTCGGCGGCCCGTACGACGTCATCGGCGTCGCCTTTCCCGGCGTGCCGGGGATCATCATCGGCCACAACCGGCACATCGCCTGGGGGCTGACCAATGCGGAGGAGGACGCGCAGGACCTGTACCTCGAGCGGTTCCACCCGCGCGACCCGAACCTCTACCTCTTCCGCGGCCAGTGGGTGCGGGCGCAGATCGTGCGTGAGGAGATCAAAATCAAAGGGCGGCGGGACGCGGAGACGATCGACGTGCGCATCACCCGCCACGGCCCGATTCTCAACCCGGTCGTCGAGAGCCTCGGCGCCTTCGTCGCGCTGCGCTGGACCGCGCTGGATCCCGACAGTATCTTCGCCGCTGTGCTGGGAGTGAACCGGGCGACCTCCTGGGAGGAGTTCCGCGCCGCCCTGCGCGACTGGTCCGCGCCGTCGCAGAACTTCGTCTACGCCGACCGGGCCGGCAACATCGGCTATGTCATGCCGGGACGCATCCCCCTCCGGGCCCCGGGGCATGACGGCCGGGAGCCCGTCCCCGGGTGGACCGGGGAGTTCGAGTGGCGGGGATTCGTCCCCGGTGATCAGCTGCCCGTGGTGTTCAATCCGCCGCGGGGCTACATCGTCACGGCCAACAACCGCATCGTCCCGCCGGACTATCCCTACCTGCTGGGCACGGGCTACGACATCGGCGCGCGTGCCCTGCGCATCACCTCCCTCCTGGACGCCCAACCGCGCGTCGACCTCGACGATCTGGCGCGGATCCAGCTCGATCAGACGTCGCCGCTGGCGCAGCGCTTCGTCGCGGCCTGGCAGGACGTGCGCCTCCGTGACGGCGATCTGGCGGCGCTCTTCGACGAGGTGAAGCGCTGGGACGGCCGCGTCTCGGCGGACAGCCGCGCGGCCCTGCTGTACGAGGGCCTGCTGCTCGAGCTGAAGCGGAGTGTCTTCCAGGACGCGCTCGGCGCGGAGGTGTTCCGGCGGTACCTGCGCCACTCGCCGGCCACGGCGCTGGTCCTGCTCGAGCTCAGCGCGCGGCCGGACGATCCCTGGTGGCGGGACGGACGGGACCGCACCATCGAAGAGGCGTTACGCCAGACGGTGCGCGACCTGGAACGGCGGTTGGGGACGGATCGCCGCGGCTGGCGGTGGGGCCGCGTGCACACGCTGGCGCTGGAGCACCCACTGGGGCGCGTGCCCGCCCTCGCCCGGATCTTCAACGGCCCCGCCCCGGCCACGGGTGGTGATACCTTCACGGTCAACGTCGGACCCTTCGACCCGGAGACGCCCTACCGTCAGATCGTCGTCCCTTCCCTGCGCCTGCTGATCGATGCGCAGAACTGGGACACCGCCCGCATCATCCACACAACGGGTCAGAGCGGACTGCCCTTCCACCGGCACTACCGCGACCTGACCGCGCTCTGGGCACGGGGCGACTATCTCCCGCTCCTGTACGAGCGAACGGCGATCGCCGGAGCGCAGGAAGGGACCCTCACGCTGCGGCCGCCGTAGGGTCCGCTGCGGCGATCAAGCCAAGAACTGATCCGAATGGATCATGGATGGCCGCCTGCGGGCGCGCTAGACTGGAACTACTATGATGACCGTCGCGGAGGTCCAGCAGCGCGTCTGGTTGCGCCGCGCCGCGGTTCTGGGCGCGGGGGTGATGGGGCGGACGATCGCCGCCCACCTGGCCAACACCGGGATCCCCACCGTGATGCTCGACCTGGGAGACCTGGCACATAAAGCGCATCAAAGCCTCCGCCAGATCGATCCGGCTCCGCTCTTCCTGCCCGATCTCGACCGCCTGATCGAACCGGGCAGCTTGGAAAATGATCTGGCCCGCGCCGCGGAAGCCGACTGGATCATCGAGGCGATCATCGAGGACCTGCCGACCAAGCAGGCGCTGCTCGCGCGCCTGCTCCCGTTCTGGCGGCCGGGGACGGTCGTCACCACCAACACCTCGGGGCTGCCGGTCGGCCGCATCGCCGAGGAGACGCCAGCGGAATTCCGGCGTTTCTTCCTGGGCGCGCACTTCTTCAACCCGCCCCGCTACATGAAGCTCCTGGAGATCATCCCCACGCCTGACACCGATCCCGCCATCACCGCGGCGGTGGCCGCGTGGGGCGATCGTCTGCTGGGCAAGGGCATCGTCCACTGTAAGGACACCCCCAACTTCATCGCCAACCGCCTGGGCACGTACGGGTTTCTCCGCACGGTCCAGCTCATGCTCGAGTTCGGGCTCAGCGTGGAGGAGGTCGACGAACTGACCGGGCCCCTGCTGGGCCGGCCCCGCACCGCCACCTTCCGTCTGCTCGATCTGGCCGGCCTGGACGTGGCCCTGGCCGTCGCGGAACACGCCTACCAGAACCTGCCGCACGACGAGTCGCGCGAGACCTTCCGCCCGCCGGCGCCGCTGCAAGAGATGGTGCGCCGCGGCTGGATCGGGGAGAAGAAGGGCGGCGGTTTCTACCGCCGCGTCGACGGCGAGATTCAGGCGCTGGATCTGTCCACGATGGACTACCGGCCACGGCGGAAGGCGTCCTTCCCCTGGGTCGAAACGACGATGACGCTGGAGGGCCCGGACGCCCGGCTGCGCGCGGTCACATCCGCGAAGGACAAGGGCGGGCAGTTTCTCTGGACGCTGGTGCGGGACGTCCTGGTCTACGCGGCGCGGCGCATCCCCGAGATCTCCGACGACATCGTCAACGTGGACCGGGCCATCCGCTGGGGGTTTGCCTGGGAGCACGGGCCCTTTGAGACCTGGGACGCGCTCGGCGTGAAGGAGATGGCCGCACGGCTGGAGCGCGAGGGCGTCGCCCTGCCCCCGGTGGTCACGCAGGTGCTGCAGCAGGGGAGCGGCGCCTTCTACCGCCGCGAGGACGCGCGGTTGCTCTATTTCGACTGCACCACCGCGGCCTACCGCCCCGTGCCCGACCGGTCCGGTGTCATCGTCCTGGCGGACCAGAAGCGCGCGGGGAAGGCGGTCGTCTCCACCCCCGACGCTACCATCGTCGACCTGGGCGACGGCGTGGCCTGCGTGGAATTCCACGGCAAGTTGAACATCATCGGCGAGGGAACGCTGCGCATCCTGCAGACGGCGCTGGACCGACTGGAACAAGACTTCGACGCGCTGGTCGTCGGCAACCAGGCGCGCGACTTCTCCGCCGGGGCCAACCTGATGCTCCTCCTGCTGGAAGCGCAGGAGGGGAACTGGGAGGATCTCGACCTGGTCGTCCGGCAGTTCCAGCGGGTGAACCAGCGCATGCGGTACGCGCGCAAGCCGATCGTGGCGGCCCCCGCCGGCCGGACGCTGGCCGGGGGTGCGGAGATCTGCCTGGCCGCGGTGCGGGTGCAGGCCGCCGCGGAGACCTACATGGGCCTGGTGGAGACCGGCGTCGGGCTGATCCCGGCCGGGGGCGGCACGATGGAGATGACGAAGCGGGCCATGGGGCGCATCCCGCCGGAAGTCACCGCGGACGCGCTGCCCCTGCTGCGCTGGGCCTTCGAAACGGTGGCCCTGGCCAAAGTCTCGCGCTCCGCGCTAGAGGCCCAGCGGCTGGGTTTCCTGCGCGAGGCCGACGGTATCTCCGCGAACACCGACCGGCTGATTCAGGACGCGAAGGCCGCCGCCCTGGCACTGGTGCGGCTGGGGTACCGGCCGCCGCTGCCGGCGCGCATCCGCGTGGTGGGGCAGCGGGGGCGGGCGGCGCTGGAGTCGCTGCTCTACATCCTCAAGACCGGCGGGCACATCACGGCCTATGATGAGGTTGTGGGCCGGAAACTAGCCCACATCATGGCGGGCGGCGACGTACCCGAAGGCACCGGGGTGTCAGAGGACTACCTGCTCGACCTGGAACGCGAGGCCTTTCTCAGCCTCCTGGGGGAACAGAAGACTCAGGAGCGCATGCGGCACCTCCTGCAGACCGGGAAGCCGTTGCGCAACTGAGGGCATCTTATAAGGAAGGTCCGCGCGAAACCAAAGGAGTCACGACGATGCGACAGGCGATGATCGTCTCGGCCGTGCGCACGGCCATCGGCAAGGCGCCGCGGGGGACGCTCAAGGACACGCGCCCCGACGAACTCGCCGCCGCCGTGATCCGCGAGGCGGTGCGGCGCGTCCCCGGCCTGGTCGGGGAGATGGTGGAGGACGTCGTCCTGGGATGCGCCATCCCGGAGGCGGAGCAGGGATTGAACGTCGCGCGCGTGGCCGCGCTGCGCGCCGGACTGCCCGTCACCACCTCCGGTCAGACCATCAACCGTTTCTGCTCCTCCGGCCTGCAGGCCATCGCCACGGCCGCGCACGAGGTGATGACCGGCCAGGTGGACGTGGCCGTGGCCGGCGGCGTGGAGTCGATGACGCTCATCCCCATGACCGGCAACAAGTACGCGCCCAACCCCAGCCTCACGGCGGAGTGGCCGGAGATCTTCATCTCCATGGGGTTGACCGCGGAGATCGTGGCTCAGCGCTTCCACATCAGCCGGGAGGAACAGGACCGCTTCAGCCTGCGCAGCCACCAGCGGGCCGCTGCGGCCATCGCCCAAGGCCGGTCCGCCGACGAAATCCTGCCACTGACGGTCTCGCGTTGGGAGGAGGAGAACGGCCACCCGCGCAAGCGCGAAGTCACCTTCGGTACGGACGAAGGCGTGCGCACCGACTCCTCGCTGGAGAAACTTGCATCCCTGCCCCCGGTCTTCGCGCGCGACGGCGTCGTCACGGCCGGCAACTCCTCGCAAACCAGCGACGGCGCGGCCGCCGTGGTGGTGATGGCGGAAGACGTGATGGTGCGGCTGGGCCTGCGGCCGCTGGGCATCTTCCGTTCCTTCGCCACCGCCGGAGTGCCGCCGGAGATCATGGGCATCGGGCCGGTGGAGGCGATCCCCAAGGCGCTGCGCCAGGCCGGGGTCCGTCTCGAGGACATCGACCTGATCGAGTTGAACGAAGCCTTTGCCGCCCAGGCCCTGGCCGTGGTGCGGGCGCTGGAATTGGACGAGGAACGCCTGAACGTCAACGGCGGCGCCATCGCCATCGGCCACCCGCTGGGCGCAACCGGCGCGCGCATGACCGCCACCCTGCTCTATGAGCTACAGCGGCGGGGCGCGCGCTACGGCGTGGTGACGATGTGCATCGGCGGCGGGATGGGCGCCGCCGGAGTCTTTGAACGGCCGTAGGCCGCGGACACGAGCAACGGAGTCACGGGGTCGGCCCGGAGGAGGCGTCATGGACACACAGACTGCAGTGACCACGCGCGGCGGGGGCTTCCTGCTGGCGGAGGGCGATCCGGCCGCCGTCTTCACACCGGAGCGGTTAACTGACGAGCACCGGATGGCGGCCCGCTCGATGGCGGAGTTCATCGAGCGTGAGGTGCTGCCGCAGACGGCGGCACTGGAAAACAAAGACTGGGAGTTGACGCGCCGGCTCCTGCGCCAGCTGGGTGAGCTGGGCTTCCTTGGGGCGGAGGTCCCCGAAGCCTACGGCGGACTGGAACTCGACAAGCTCACCTCGCTGGCCGTCACCGACGCCCTGGGACCGGCCTCGTCGTTCGCGGTTTCGGTGGGCGCGCACGTCGGCATCGGCATGCTGCCCATCGTCTTCTTCGGCACCGACGCGCAGAAGGCGCGCTACCTGCCGCAGATGGCCCGCGGCGAGTTGATCGGCGCCTACGCCCTCACGGAGCCGACGGCGGGGTCGGACGCGATGTCCATCCGCACCACCGCCACCCGTACGCCCGACGGCAGCGCCTACGTGCTCAACGGGACCAAGCAGTTCATCACCAACGCCGCCTTCGCCGACCTCTTTATCACCTTCGCCAAAGTCGACGGGGAGCACCACACCGCCTTCATCGTCGAGCGGGCCACACCGGGGCTGACCATCGGGGCGGAGGAGCACAAGATGGGGATCAAGGGATCGTCCACCGCCTCCCTCATTTTCGAGAACGCCCGGGTGCCGGCGGAGAACCTGCTGGGCGAGATCGGCCAGGGCTTCAAGATCGCCATGAACATCCTGAACATGGGCCGCTTCAAACTCGCCGCCGGGTGCCTGGGGGCGGCCAAGGCCGGATTCCGCGACGCGGTGGCCTACGCCGCGGAGCGGCGCCAGTTCGGCCGGCCGCTCACCGCTTTCGGCCTGATCAAACAGAAGCTGGCCCAGATGGCCGTGCGGCTCTACGCCACCGAGTCGATGATCTACCGCACCGGCGGCCTGGTGGAGATGGCGCTGGGCGGGGGGCACGGCGACAGCAAGGCGGTGATGGGCGCGCTGGAGGAGTACGCCGTTGAGTGCTCCATCAACAAGGTCTTCGCCTCCGAGGTCCTGGACTTCGTCGTGGACGAGATGGTCCAGATCTTGGGCGGGTACGGCTTCATCGAGGAGTACTCGGCGGCGCGCGCCTACCGCGATGCCCGCATCAACCGCCTCTTCGAAGGCACGAGCGAGATCAACCGTATGGTCATCACCGGCATGCTGCTGCGGCGGGCGCAGCGCGGGCAACTCCCCTTGATCCAGGCGGCGCGCGCGGCCGCGGACGAGATGCTCAATCCGACGGCCGCCGGCGACGGCCAATTCACGGGACCGCTGGCCGCGGAGCGGCAGCAGGTGGCGATGGCGAAGAAGGCGGCCCTCTTTGCCGCCGGCGTCGCCCTGCAGAAACACGCCGCGGGCATCGAGGAGCAGCAGGAAATTCTGGCCTGGCTGGCCGATATGGTAGCCGAGATCTTTGCGATGGAGAGCGCGGTCCTGCGCGCGGCGCAGTCCACCACCGGGGAGGAGACGCTGCCCGGGCTCCTGGCCCGGGCCTACATCCAGGAGGCCCTGCCCCGGCTGGAGGGGTTGGCGCGCCAGGTGCTGGCCGCCTCCGCGGACGGCGAGAACCTGCGCACGGTGCTCGCCGGCCTGCGGCGGCTGCTCCGCTACACGCCGCTGAACACCGTCACGCTGCAGCGGACCATTGCCGATCGCGCCGTGGAGGCGGGGCGGTACCCGCTGTAGCGGCCCACATCCCGAAGGAGGCCCGATGAAGATCTCCATCGACCCCCGCAAGGTCTTTCCGCGCCGGTTCGTCCCCGCAGCGGCAAACATGGGCCGCTGGGAAGAGATCGACCCGCTCGGGGAGGTCCTGCTGGCACAGCAACCTGGCTCGCCGGCGGCGCTGGAGCAATGGCTGGAGGACCTGAGCGAACTGGCCGCGGCCGTCTGGGAGGAGCGCAACCGACGTTACATCGCCATGACCTCCCAGACCGACGATCCGGAGCGGGAACGCGCCTTCCTCAGCTTCGTGCAGGAGGTCGAGCCGAAGGTAAAGATGCTGGGGCATCGCCTCGACGAGGCCTATCTGGGCAACCCGCACCGGGGCCGCCTCTCCGAGCGCTACCGTCTGCTCGACCGGCGGATCGAGAACCGGTTCACCCTTTACCGCGACGAGAACATCCCGCTGGAAGTCAAAGAGAACGAACTGCGGACACAGTTCCAGAAGGTCACCGGCGCGATGACGGCAATCTTCCGCGGGGAGGAGCGCACGCTGCAGCAGATGGCCGTCTTCCTGGAGGAGCCCGACCGGGCCACGCGGCGGGAGGCCTGGGAACTGACCAACCAGCGCCGCTTGGCGGACCGGGAGACGCTGGAAGGCCTCTTCGACCAGTTGCGCGATGTGCGGCTGCGCATCGCCCGCAACGCCGGCTTCGACTCGTACATCGACTACGTCTTTCGCCGACACGAGCGCTTCGACTACACCCCCGAAGACTGCCGGCGCTTCCACGACGCCGTGGAGGCACACTTCGTGCCGTTGATGGAGCGGCTTATCCGCGAGCGGCAGAACCTGATGGGCGGGGAGACACTGCGGCCCTGGGACCTGGAGGTCGATCCGCTGGGCCGTCCGGCGCTGCGCCCCTTCGAGCGGGCGGACGACCTGGTAGCGCGCAGCGAGGCCGTGTTCCGCCGCGTCAACCCCGAACTCGGAGAGCACTTTCGTTTCATGCGGGAGGAGGGGCTGCTGGATCTGGAGAGCCGCAAAGGCAAGGCGCCAGGCGGGTATCAGAGTGAGCTCACGGAGCGGCGCTGGCCCTTCATCTTCATGAACGCGGTGGGGCTGGACAAGGACGTGCGCACGCTGCTGCACGAGGGCGGGCACGCCTTCAACTCCATCGCCGCGCGGGAGGAGCCCCTGCTAGAGTACCGCGACCCGCCGCTGGAGTTTGCCGAAGTGGCCTCGATGGGCATGGAGTTGCTCTCCGCGCCGCACCTGGACGTCTTCTACCCCAACGAAGAAGAGCGGCGGCGGGCCTACCGCGAGCGGCTGGAGGGGATCGTCCGCATCGTCCCCTGGATCGCGACGATCGACGCCTTCCAGCACTGGCTCTACGCGCACCCGGCGCATACGCGGGAGGAGCGGCGGGAGGCCTGGGTGCGCATTCACAGCCGGTTCCACCGCGGAGTTGACTGGACCGGGCACGACGAGGCCCTGGCCTTCATGTGGCACCGCCAACTGCACATCTTCCTCCATCCCTTCTATTACATCGAGTACGGCATTGCCCAGCTCGGCGCGCTGCAGGTCTGGCTGCGCTCCCGCACGGATTACGGGGACGCGGTGGCCCGCTACCGGGCCGCCCTGGCTCTGGGAGGGACCCGCTCGCTGCCCGACCTCTTCACTGCGGCCGGGGCGCGCTTCAACTTCGACCGGGAGACCGTAGCGCCGCTGGCGGAGGCGCTGGCTGAGGAACTGGTGCGGAACCCCTATGCGTAGCAGCGTGCCTGCCGCGGGGGCGCGCGGCGATGCCTGAGGGCCTCGAGGCCTCCAAGCGCGGGCCCCGTGTCGGGGCAGCCACTCCGCCCTTCGAGGCGCTCGATCAGTTCGGTCGAAAGCAGACCTTTGAGACGATCCGCGGCCCCGCCGGGGCGCTCATCGTCTTCATCCGCAGCGCCGACTGGTGACCCTACTGCAAAGGCCAGCTCGTCGAGCTGGAGCAGAACAGACAGCGGCTGGCGGCGGAAGGCTGGGGCGTCTGCTCGATCAGCTACGACTCCGTTGAGATCCTGCGCGACTTTGCCGACCGCCGGCACATCACCTTCCCCATGCTGGCCGACCCGGATTCGAGCATCATCCGCCGGTTCGGCCTCTTCAACGAAGAGATCGAGCCGACCAGCCGGGATTACGGGGTGCCGTATCCCGCGACGTTCCTGGTGGACGCCCGCGGCATCGTGGTGCAGAAGATCCTGGAGGAGCACTACATCCACCGCCTGCCGGCCGCCACGCTGCTCCTTCGCCTGGGCAAGACTCCGCCGCTGCCGCCGCCGCGGGTGACGCACCGGTTCGACTACCTTGAGGTCCTGACTGCGGCGACGGAGCCCAGCCTCTACCCGGGCAATCCGGTGACACTCTTCGTGGACATCAGACCGCAGCCGGGCGTGCACGTGTACGCGCCTGGCGTGGCGGGCTATCAAGGCGTGGCGGTGACGATCGAAGAGCAGCCCTACCTGCGGCTGCGCGGCGTGCAGTACCCGCCCTCGGCGCTCCTGACGATTCCCCTGCTCGACGAGACGGTGGCGGTGTACGACAAATCCATGCGGATCAGCATCGACATGACCCTGGGCAACCGCTTCGAGCTGCAGCCCGTCAACGACGCCGGGGGCACGTTGGAGATCAAAGGGACGCTGGCGATTCAGGCCTGCGACGACCGGGTCTGTTATCCGCCGCAGGAGATTCCGCTGGTCTGGACGTTCACCCTGAAGCCGCCGGACCTCGAGCGGTCGCCCGAACCGTTACAGCACAAGCCCAAAGGGTAGAGAGACCCGCGGCTCTTCGCCTCGCTTCGCCGTCTAGAGGGCGCTCCGGCCTCCGTCCACCGCGATCACCTGGCCGGTGATGTAATCAGAGGCCGCCGCCGCCAGAAAGACCGCCACGCCCTTGATCTCGCCCGGCCGACCGATCCGGCCCAGCGGCGTGCTCTCCTCGACGAGGCGCTGGTTCCGCCCCAGCACCGCCTCGGTCATGCGCGTGGGGAAGAATGCCGGGGCGATGGCGTTGACGTAGACGTTGTAGCGGGCCCACTTGACGGCCAGATCGCGGGTCAGGGCGATGATCCCGCCTTTGGCGGTGCTGTAGCCGATCGCGTCCAGAATCTCCGGCCGGTCGCCCAGGAGTCCGGCGAGGGAGGCGACGTTGATGATCTTGCCGTAGCGGCGCTCGATCATCAGCCGGCCGACCGTCTGCGTCACCAGAAACGTCCCCGTGAGGTTTGACTCCAGCACCTGGCGCCACTTTTCCAGCGGCATCTCCACCGCGGGCGCGCCCCAGGAGATGCCGGCGTTGTTGACCAGGATGTCGATGCCGCCGAAACGGGCCACCGCCGCCCGAACGCACGCGCCCACCTGATCCGGCTGGGTGATGTCACAACCCACGGCCAGACAGTCGATGCCCGCGGCACGCAGTTCTTCTTCTGCGGGCCGGAGCCACTGCTCGCGGCGCGCGGCGATGACAACCTGCGCCCCTGCCTCACCCAGGCCTTCGGCGATCTCCTTCCCTAGACCGCGCGACCCTCCGGTGACCAGGGCGACGCGCCCGGAGAGGTCGAAGAGGTGCTGCACGCGCATCGTTCCGCCGCTCCGTGGGTCAGCCGTGCGGCACCCGCGCCGGAGTGCCGGCCTCAGCTGCGATGCCGGCCACGCGCTTCGCGTAGGCTTTATAGGGTTCGAGGTCGGTGTCCATCAGGACGGTGAGTTTCTGGGTTTCGAGCGACCCCTCGGCGTGGATCGCCAGGACTTCCAGGTAGCCGCCCAGATCGGACGCGGTCAGGTCGCGGACGAGGTTCGCCGCGCGCAGCCGGTCCTCCGCACTGACGCCACCGCTCCCCGTGAAGAAGCGCTCCATGTCCCGCCGGGTTTCCGGATTCTGCCAATCCTCCTCCATGGGCGCGGTGACCACCAGGCCTCCGGCGATGTCCTGCACCGCCCGCACCATCTCATGATAGTGCCAGGCAAAGTAGTACTTGGCCGCGTTGGTCAGAGCGACGTCCGGCACGGCGATGCCTTCCCGGAGGCGGCACCCCTGCGCCGCCGCTTTCGTCAGCCCGCGCACCGTCTCCAGGTACATCACGAGCTGCGCCAGCTTGTCCCGCACGTGGCCCGCCGCCGCGATGCCGTTGTATTCCGCCATTAGCGCGGCCGCGCCGAGCAGCAGCTCCAGCAGCGGAGGCTTGTACGAGATGGCGGTAAAGCGGTGAAACTCTACGAAGATCTTAGCCAGTGCGCCGGCCGCCTGCCACTCCCCGTTGAGGAAGACCCGTTCCCAGGGTACGAAGACGTCGTCAAAGATGGTGAGCGACTCGACGGTCTTGCGCGGCGCGCTCAAGGGGTTGTCGAAGACGCTGCGGGCGGAAAAGCCCCGCGGGCTGGCGATGAAGCGCAGCCCCCGTGCGTTCGCCGGGACGGCAAAGGCCACGGCGAAGGCGCGGTCCTCCGGTCCCATCGCCCGGGTGGGCAGCACAATGATCTCGTCGGCGAACACC
Source organism: Candidatus Sysuimicrobiota bacterium CSP1-3 (assembly GCA_001443485.1). Classification (GTDB taxonomy): domain Bacteria; phylum Sysuimicrobiota; class Sysuimicrobiia; order Sysuimicrobiales; family Humicultoraceae; genus Humicultor. Next base: position 6,395 of record LDXQ01000010.1, on the reverse strand, counting down.
GCGTTCGTCGTGTGGGCCTTGGCGCCGCGCACGACGACGCCATCGCCGCGCTCCTCCACGACGTGCACGTAGGCGTCCGGATTCGGCTGCTGGTGCGGCCGCAGGGTCCGGTCGCCCTTCACGTCCGTCTGCGCCCCGGCCATGGTCAGGTCGCCGTCCCGGCAGTGCGCGTAGAATCGGCGCACGCGCTCCAGGTAGGACGCCCCGGCCCGCTCCAGGTGGGCGCCGACAATCATCAGGGCAAAGAGCGCATCGGTGCCGATTTCCTTGACCAGTGGGACGAAGGACTGGCCCGCCCGGGTGACGGTTTCGATGAGGCGGTGCCGCGCCAGCAGATCCCCTGCGTTCCGGGGGATGAGGAAGTAGCGGCTGATCGGCCGCCGCGCGTCGGGATCCTCCACCACGACGAGGTCGCGATACGCCGCATCTTCCGCCAGGTGGAAGTCCAACGCCGTGTGCTCGGCCCCCAGCCGCAGGAACGGATGAGCCGTCACATCGGGTACGCGCTCGCCGCGGAAGTAGACGACTCGCCCGTCACGCAGACCCCTGAGATACGCCTCCGCCGTGCGCAGCGTCATCCCCCTGCCTCCTCCCCTGCGGCACCGCCGCCTTCCTCGCCGGCGCCCAGCGTCAGGCACGTCGAACTCGCGCGGGCGACCATCCGGCCCTGCTCGTCGGTGACCGTACACTCCACCAGCCCCACCCGCTGCCCGCGTTTGATCACCTCCGCGACGGCGGTGAGCCGCCCCCGCCGCACCGGGCGGAGGAAGTTCATCTTCACTTCCAGCGTGGTCATACTCTCGTCGTCACGCAGCCCGGAGACGTACGCCGTGCCCATCGCCGCGTCGGCGAGGGTGCAGAGCAGGCCGCCCTGGACTCTCCCGAATGGGTTACCGTGCTGCGGGCCGGCGTCCATGGTGAAGACCACCCGGTCGGGGGCGGCCGAAACGAGCTCCATCCCTACCAGGGTGGCCACCGGGGGCGGCGGGGCGTCGCCGCGGAGAATCCGTGCGAAGAGGTCCGCCCAACGGGGCATCTCAACTGCAGCGTACGCGACGGCCCGCCCCGCGTCCAGCAGTGGTCCGGAGAGAAGCCGCGCTCCTGGAGGGGTGGGTGCCGTAGTTACCGAAAGCCGCGGAGCATCGGTTCCAGGTCGATGTTCTCCAACTCTTGGGGCCAGATGGGCACGCGCTTGTAGATCTTCCGCTTGCGGGGGTTCCGGTAGATGACGCCCAGCGGTGAGCGCCCGCGTCGCCTGAAGTCGGCGAGCAGCTCCCAGGCCGCCTCCAGGTCGCTGGGGTCGTGGTCCGCCGGGACAGGCTCAACGCGCTCCTTGAACCACTCATAGGTGTTGAACTTGTTGTAGGTCACACAGGGCGAGAAGTCGTTGACGAAGGCGAAGCCCGGATGCTCCATCGCCTCCACGTAGACTTCGGCCGCGTGCTTGGGGTCGCCGGAGAAGGACTGCGCGACGAAGGTGGCGCCCGCGGACAGGGCCAGCCGCAGCGGGCTGAACGGTGGCGGATCTTCCTCCGACCACTCCGGCTGGTCCTGCCCCAGCCCGCCGGTGGGTGAGCGCTGCCCCGTGGTCAGGCCGTAGACGCCGTTGTCCATGACGATCAAGGTGACCTCGGGGTCGCGCCGGCAGGTATGCACGAAGTTCTCCACCCCGATGGCAAAGGTGTCCCCGTCACCCGCCAGGGCCATGACGCGCAGGTCCGGATTGGCCATCTTCACACCCACGGCGTAGGCCAGCGGGCCACCGTGCGTGCCGTGGAACCCGTTTCCATTCAGATAGTTGCGGATCTGCCCCGAGCACCCGATCCCGCCGATGAGCAGGACCTCGTGGGGCATCAGTTCCAACCGCGTGAGCGCCATCTTCAGGGCGCTGAGGACGCCGTAATCGCCGCAGCCCGGGCACCACTGGATGCGGTGCCGGGGGGTGGCGTTCTCCTCCCAGATCTTGCTGGCGGGGGCCTTGGCGGCCGGCTGTGTGCTCATGACTCAGTCACCCTCGTGTGCCTCCTCAATCGCCTTCGTGCGCCTCCACGGTCACGGGCATGAACTCCGCGACGCGGAACTCCGGAGCGCCGTTCCGCACGATCTCGCGCACGCCGCGGATGATGTCGGAGACGTAGAAAACCCGCCCATTGTATTTGAGGATGCGGCGCGTCGGCAGCAGGCAGCGCTCCTGGATCAGGTCGGCCAGTTGCCCGGAGTAGTTCTGCTCGCAGATGATCAGCGGGGAGGCCTGCTCCAGCACCGATTTTACCAGCTGGATGGGGAACGGCCAGAGGTGCGTGATCTGCACCACCGCCACCTCCATGCCTTCCTGCCTCAGGCGCGCGCGCGCTTCCAGCAGCACGGGCTTGCTGGAGCCCCAGCCGACCAGCACGGGGCGCCCCTTCGGGTCACCGTAGATCTGCGGTCCCCTGGCATTCTCGCGCAGGTAGGTCTCCATCTTGCGCATGCGCTTTTCCAACATCGCCTTGCGCTTCGGCGGGTCGGTGGTGACGAAACCGAACTCGTCGTGCTCCGTGCCGCTGATTTTGAAGATGCCGCCGGGCGTGCCGGGAAAGATGCGTGGGGAGATGCCGGAGTCCGTGATCCGGAAGCGCTTGAAGCCGTCCCGCCGCAGGTCGTCCTCCTGCAGCACCCCCCGCCGGGTGATGCGCACCGTCGATTCCTGGAAGAAGCGCTCCGGGACGCTCTGGCGCACCTCCGCCAGGGTCAGGTCGGTAAGGAAGAAGACCGGGCACTGATACTTGTCCGCCAGGTCGAAGGCCTCCACGATCAGCGTGTAACACTCCTCCAGCGTGGAGGGCGCGAGCACGATGCGCGGGAAGTCGCCGTGACCGGCGCCGACGGCCATTCGCAGGTCCCCCTGCTCGGTCTTCGTCGGCATGCCGGTCGAAGGTCCCGCCCGCTGCGAATCCACAACCACGATCGGGATCTCCGCGGTCCCGGCCAGACCAAACTCCTCCACCTTCAGGGAGATGCCCGGTCCCGAACTCCCCACCATCGCCCGGGCCCCGGCCAGACTAGCACCGAGGGCGGCGCGGATGGACTCGCGCTCGTTCTGCCCCTGCAGGGATCGGCCCCCGTAGGTGTAGAGGTGCTGGTCCATGAAGGCCAGCAGGGGGGACGCCGGCGTGATCGGATAACCCGCATAGAAACGGCATCCCGCCTGGATCGCCCCCATCCCCAACGCATCCGTGCCGGACATAAAGAGCAACGACTCCCGCCCGGGCCGCGGCTCCAGCCGGAAGCCGCCGTTCTCCCAGCCGCGCTCCTGCAGCACGCCCTCGACCATCTCCCGGCCGCGCCTCGCCGCCGTGAGGTTGAGGTCGACGAGTTCGCGTCCCTTGCGCAGGAACCGCTCTTCCAGGAATGCTCGCAGGAAGGTTTGGTCCATGTCGAACTCCAGGAGGCGGAAGAGCGCGCCGGTCACCACCATGTTCTTGACGACTTCGCGCTTGAGTTCCCGCAGGGCGATCTGGCGGGCCGGCAGCGGGAAGACTTTGATGCCGCGGGTCTCGAAGGCCTCAGTGGCTACCGTGCCGGTAGAGGCGTCATAGAGCAGCACGCCGCCGTTCTTCAGCTGCTCGCCGTGGCGGAGGATGGTGTCGCGGTTGGGCTGCTGCGGCGCATCGGGGTTGGCGTCGAACTCCAGCGCCACGAGAATGTCGATCTCATCGTCTCCGTGGGAGATGGGCGGTTCGTCGCAGATGAGCAGCGGGTCAAACTGGTGGGCGCCGTAGATCGTAGAGGCGTAGTTCCGCTCGTTGGCCAGCACATGCAACCCCGCCCGGGTGGCGATGCGCCCGACCAGATCGATGACCGTGCCCACCCCGTCCCGCAGCTGGACGCCCCCGACCAGCACCTTGAGACGGTTCGTCACCACTGGACCCTCCTGGGTCAACGCGCTGAGACGAACAAGCCTCTGGACCATAACCCCAGAGGCCCCGTACATCTAAAACTATAGCATGCCGGGCAAGGGAAACGGCTGCCGCTCCCCGAAACGGACGGTGCGGTCCACGGATGCAGAGAGACCTCCGGGAGCGGTACGAACAGGATCTGGCCCTGGTGCGCGGCGCCGCGGCCTGGCTCGCCCTGGCCGCCGCGCTGATCGGGCTGGCCGTTTTCCCCTGGTACGCCCCCAGCTACCTGGTATTCACTGCCATCCTGGTGTCGGTGAACGCCATCGTGGCCCTCGGACTGAACCTCCTCACCGGGTACACCGGGCAGATCTCCCTGGGTCACGCGGGGTTTGTGGCCATCGGCGCGTACACCTCGGGGCTGCTGATGTCGAAGCTCGGCGTCACCTGGTGGCTCGCCTGGCCGGCCGCCGGCATTGTCGCCGCGGCCTTTGGGTTTCTCGTCGGCCTGCCCGCGCTGCGCCTCACCGGCCCCTACCTGGTAATCGCCACCCTGGGCTTCGGCATCGCCGTGCATCAGGTGCTGACCAACTGGGAGGCGCTCTCCGGCGGGCGCATGGGGCTGCCCGTCCCGCAGGTGACGTTCGGCCCGGCCGGGCTGACCGCCGAACAGCGACTTTACTACCTGGCCGTAGGCGGCGCCGTCCTCCTCACCTGGGTGGCCTTCAATCTGACGCGCTCGCACGTGGGCCGCGCCTTCGTGGCCATCCGGGACAGCGATATCGCCGCGGAGGTTGTGGGCGTCAACCTGACGCGATATAAGACGCTGGCCTTCGCCGTGAGCGCCTTCTACGCCGGCATCGCCGGCGCGCTCTTCGGACAGGCGCTGCGGCACATCGAGCCGCAGAGCTTCACGCTCGTGGAATCGATCTTCTACTTCGCCATGATCGTCATCGGCGGGCTGGCCAGCATCCCCGGCGCGCTGATCGGGGCCGTGGTCCTCACGGTGTTGCCGCAGCAATTGACCCTCCTTCGGGAATGGGTCCCACTGATCTTCGGTAGCGCGATCATCCTGATGATGGTCGTTGAGCCGAAGGGACTCTACGGCCGGTGGCTGCGGGTCAAACTCTACTTCAGAACGTGGCCGTTGTAGGCGCGGCAGGGCGGCAGCGATGGTCGACCTGGTCCAGTACCTCGTCGGCGGGCTGACCGCGGGGACCCTCTACGGGCTGGTGGCCCTAGGGATCGTGCTGCTGTACCGTTCTTCGCGCGTGTTGAACTTCGCCCACGGCGACCTGGCGACGCTGGCCGCATTCGTCGGATTCACCCTGCTCCTCCGGAGGCAGCCGCCCACACCATTCCCCATCGGCCCGCAGACGGGCTGGTGGTCGTTCCTCCCGGCCATGGCGGGGGCTCTCCTGGCCGGCGCCCTGGCCGGCGCGGCGTTCTATTTCCTCATCATCCGCCCGGTCAAAGAGGCCACCCTCCTGGGGCGGATCGTCGTCACGTTGGGTCTGGCGCTGGCCATCAATGGGCTCGTTGTTCTTGTGTGGGGCGCGGACACGAAGGTGTTCCCCTTCCCTCTGTCCGATGTGCGCGTCTACCGTCTGGGCGGCGTCGTCATCAGCCAGCTCAGCCTGGGCCTGACGACCGCCGGCCTGCTTCTCGTGGCGCTCCTCTACCTGCTGGTGCAGCGCACGCGCGTGGGACTGGCCATGCGCGCCGTGGCCCAGGACCTGACGGCGGCTCAGGCGCTGGGCATCCCGTCGCGGCGCATCTTCGCCCTCACCTGGGGGCTGGCCGGGATGCTCGCCGCCGCCGCCGGGATCCTCGCAGCCCCGGTGACCCTGCTGACGCCCTTCATGATGCTGGACCCGTTCCTCAAGGGGTTCGCCGCAGCGGTGCTCGGCGGGATGGACAGCCTTCCGGGGGCGGTCCTGGGCGGCTGGCTGCTCGGACTGGCGGAGAGCCTCTTCGCCGGCTACATCTCGTTCAAGTTCAAAACCACGCTGGCCTTCCTGATCATCATCCTGACCCTGATGCTCCGCCCGGAAGGGCTGCTCGGGCGGGAATACCGCCGGCGAGTTTAGACGGTAGGTGGAAGGTCGACGGTGCCGAAATCTCAGGTGAAGTGATCCATCGTGGAACGAACCATCCGAGGAGGGTGAGGAATCCATGAGCCGAGTGCGCTTGTTGGGCACCGCCCTGCTGCTGGTCGGGCTGCTGCTCCCCGTGTCCCTGACCGCGCAAGAACGGGGGATTTCGCCCACCGAGATCGTCATCGGAAGCACCCTCCCGCTGTCCGGCCCTGCGGCCTACTGGGGGACCGGTGTCGGTGGGGGGATCGACGCCTTCTTGAGATCGGTCAACGATGCCGGCGGGGTACACGGCCGGAAGTTCCGGGTCGTGCTGCGCGATGATTCATACCTCCCGCCGCGGGCCGTCCTGAACGCGCGGGAACTCGTCGAGCGGGACGGGGTCTTCGCCATCGTGGGCATGATCGGGACGGCCAACGCC
>LDXQ01000009.1:21514-43814 GCA_001443485.1 Candidatus Sysuimicrobiota bacterium CSP1-3 | reverse complement strand
CATCGAGCGCGTAGAGGGCATGACCGTGGTGGTCCACCGCGAAATGCCTCCGGACCGCGACGAAAGCCCTGGGTCGTGTCACTGAAGCGCCGCCGCCGGCACGCCGACCCGATCTCGCCTTCCCCCAATGGGCCGGTCCGGAAGACATCCCACGCCCGCGGACGCTGGGCGGAGCGGGCCGCCCTCGCAGTGGTCCTCCTCGTGGCCGCTACACTGCTAACCACCCAGGTGCGGATAGAACGGAGCATCAATCGCGCCATCGGGATCCGGTCGACCCGGTTGGACGACCTAGGGTACCGGCTGCAGCGGGAGGATGCGGCTCGGGAAGCCCTCGAGCAGCAGGTCGCGGTTCTGAGAGAGCAGACCGCGGAGGTGGCGCGGGTAACGGGTGAGGGACGGGATAACCTCAGGCAGTTGACCGCTGATCTCGACCGGCTCCGGACCCTCGCTGGCCTAACCGCCGTGACCGGACCTGGGATCGTCGTAGCGGTGCGGGACAATCCCCGGACCCTCGGCCCGGGAGAGGATCCCAACGACGCGCTCGTCCACTACACTGACCTGCGGGCCATTGTCAACGATCTGTTCGCGGCGGGCGCGGAAGCGATCGCCATCAATGGGGAGCGGTTCACCGTCACCTCGGCCCTCATGTGCGTGGGGACGACCGTGCTGCTCAACGGCAAGCGGCTGGCCCCGCCGTTCCGCATCGAGGCCATCGGCGATCCTGAGCTGCTGAAGCGATTCGTCCTCCGGGAGGGAGGCACAGTCGGACTCCTCAAGGCGTACGCCTTCCCGGTGGCAGTGGCTGCTGGTGATCCGCTGATCCTGCCTCCGTACCGCGGGGCCTTTCCACCGATCGCGCCCCAGGCCGCCGCTCTTAAGCAAACTTTAACCCCGCGATAAGACCCGGTTAACATCCCCGCGGCCGGCAAGGCCTACGGTGGGACCATGGCACCCGACCGGAGGATCCCCCGTGCGGCCCTGGTGGGCGCCCTCGGCGAAGGCAGCCACTGCCGCTTAGAGGAGGTGGGGTCATGACGGCCTGTCCGGTCTGCGGGAAGCCCGTGGACGAGACCAACGCTCCGGTGACCGAATACAAGGGGAAGCGCTATTACTTCGCCTGCGCGGGATGTAAGGCCCGTTTCGACGAGGATCCGGAGTTCCATCTTGCCGCCGGACCGCGTGCCCATTCCGGCGGGCACCAGCACCACCCCCACTGAAGTCGCTGGAGGCGAGGGCCATGAGCCGCACGACCAGGATCACCGGCGTCGCCCGCGGCGCGCTCCTGGGCTGGCTCATTGCCTGGGTGCGGGCAGTCGCCGTGGCAGTGCGCTGATGGCCAGCCGGGCAAAGAACTTTCGGCGATTCAAAATCCGACTCCACCGAGAGCGGGCGGAGATCCAGACGCTACTGGCCACGCTGCAAAGCCCCGAACCGGAGCCCGGCGGTCTTCCCATCGAGCACCCAGCGGAGGTTGCGGCCGCACTCTACGACCACGAGGAGACGCTGACCCTGAAGGGCTGGCTGCGACAACGACTGGCCGAGGTCGATGCGGCCCTCCAGCGGATTCGGGACGGCACATATGGCCGGTGCGAGGTTTGCGGCATGCCGATTCAACGTGCCCGGCTGGAGGCTCTCCCCACGGCTCGTACGCGCGTGGAATGCCAGCGGGTTCTCGAGCGGGAGCCATGGTCCGGGAGCGCCCAGCGCGAGGTACACCGATGATTGAACGCGCCCGGCAGGGGCTGTTGGCCCGATTAGGTTTAGGGGCCGAGCACGAAAACTGGATGCTGCTGAGCGGGATCGTCGCCCTGTGCGCACTCTTGGCGGTGGGGGTGCTGGTCCTTCCGCTGTTCGGGCCGCGGGTCGCCGCGGTGACGGCGGTGGCCGTGGTCCTGGGAATTTTCGCCGCCTGCTATGTCATCTGTATCCCCGGCGCGTTCAGACGGGGGTGGGGTGCTGATCCGGCAGGTCGAGGCTCACACCCTGGCCCGCCTTGAGCCGGGCTGACCCTGGAAGGAGCTGGCACGGTGGCTGAACAGACGAAGCCTCGCGCAGACCACGACCCGGTGGAGATCGCCCTCCCCGTCAGAGGGATGTCCTGTGCCTCGTGCGTGGCGACCGTCGAGGGCGCGCTGCACGGCATCGACGGCGTGACGGCCGCCGTCGCCAACCTCACCGCAGAGAAAGCCTTTGTGACCTTCGACCCGTCCAGGGTGCGCCTGGCCGATCTCGAGCGGGCCATTCAGGACGTCGGCTACGAGGTCGGCAGAGAAGACCTGACGCTGCAGATCAGCGGGATGAGTTGCGCGTCATGTGTGGCGGCGATCGAGACCGCGGTCGGGGCTTTGCCGGGCGTCGCGTCCATCGCCGTGAACCTGGCCGCGGGGACGGCGCAGGCGACCTACTATCCCGGGGCGGTCACACCGGCCCAGATCAAGCGGACGATCCGCGATCTGGGGTACGAGGCCGCCGAAAAACTGGAGGGCGCGGCCGCGCTCGACCGGGAGCGGGAGGCGCGGCAGCGGGAGATCCGACGGCAGGGGCGGTGGATGCTCATCGCCTGGCCGCTGGCGCTCATCGTCATGCTGGGGACGTTCCAGGATGTGTGGATCCTGCCGCGTTTCGTGCCCAAGATTCTGGGTCATCCGTTCCTGCTCTTCGTCATCACCACGCCGATCGTCTTCGGTCCCGGGTGGCAGTTCTTCGTCAACAGCTACCGGGGGCTGCGCCACGGCGTCACCGACATGAACCTGCTGTACGCGACGGGGATCGGCGCCGCCTACCTCATCGCTGTGATCAACACCTTCTTCCCCGATGCCGGCTTCGGCGGCCCGGAGGCGACCTTCTTTGAGGCCGCGGCGCTGTTGACGGCGTTTATCATCCTGGGCCGCTACCTGGAAGCCCTGACCCGCGGGCGCGCCTCGGAAGCCATCCGCAAACTGATGAGCCTGCAGCCGAAGGTCGCCCGCGTGCTCCGCGACGGCGCGGAGGTCGAGATCCCCGCCGATGAGGTCGAGGTGGGCGAGACGGTCCTGGTTCGCCCCGGCGAGCAGATCCCGGTGGACGGTCTCGTGGGGGACGGCTATTCGGCGGTGGACCAGTCGATGATCACGGGGGAGTCCATGCCCGTGGAAAAGCGGAAGGGCGATGAGGTCATCGGCGGTACCATGAACAAGACCGGCGCCTTTAGGTTCCGGGCCACCAAGGTCGGCCGCGACACGGCGCTGGCCCAGATCATCAAGCTGGTCGAGGACGCCCAGGCCAGCAAGGCGCCCATCCAGCGGCTGGCGGATCTCGTCGCCGGCAAGTTCATCTTCTGGGTGCACGTCCTCTCGCTCGCGGTCTTTCTCTTCTGGTTCTTCGTCGGGTACGGGCTGTTCTTCGATCCGGCGACACGGCTGATGCTGACCCCGTACGGCCTGGGGGCGATCGGCGTCTTCGGCTTCGCCCTGCTGATCTCCGTGGCCGTGCTCGTCATCTCCTGCCCCTGCGCCGTCGGCATGGCCACCCCCAGCGCCATGATGGCGGGGACCGGGAGGGCGGCGGAGCACGGCATCCTGTTCAAAGGGGCCGATGCCATCGAGAACGCCAGCCGGCTCACCCACATCGTCTTCGACAAGACGGGCACGCTCACGAAGGGCGAGCCGTCCGTCACCGACGTGGTGGCCGCGGAGGGCTGGCCGGACGACCAGGTGCTGCGGCTCGCGGCGGCCGCGGAGGTGAACTCGGAGCATCCCCTCGGCGAGGCCATTGTGCAGGCGGCGCGCGGCCGCGGCGTGGCGGTGGACGATCCGGAGGCCTTCAACGCCATCCCCGGTCACGGGATCGAGGCCCGTGTAAGTGACCGTGCGGTGCTGCTGGGGAACCGGCGTCTGATGCGTGACCGCGGCGTGGACATCGCCGGCCTCGTCGAGCGGGCGGAGCGGCTGGAGGGGGACGGCCAGACCGTCATGTTCATGGCGGTGGACGGGCAGGCGGCCGGTCTGATCGCCGTGGCGGACACCCTGAAGGAGCACTCCACAGAGGCCGTGCGCATCCTCCACCGGCTCGGCCTACGCGTGGTGATGATCACCGGCGACAACCGGCGCACCGCGGAGGCGATCGCCCGGCAGGTGGGGATCGACCGCGTTCTGGCCGAGGTCCTGCCGCAGGACAAGGCGCTGGAGGTCAAGGGCATGCAGATGCGCGGCATGCGCGTGGCCATGGTCGGTGACGGCGTGAACGATGCCCCCGCCCTGGCGCAGGCCGATGTGGGAATGGCCATTGGCTCGGGGACGGACGTGGCCAAGGAGACGGGACACGTCGTCCTGATCAAGGACGACCTGCGGGATGTGGTCACCGCGATTGAGGTCGCCAAGGCGACGATGCGGAAGGTCAAACAAAACCTGTTCTGGGCGTTCGTTTACAACACGGTGACCATTCCCATCGCCGCCGGACTGCTCTATCCCTGGACGCGCCAGGTGGTCAGTCCGGAGATCGCCGCATTCTTGATGGCGATCAGTTCCCTCACGGTGACCTTGAACACCACCCTGCTGAAGCGGTTTATCCCCAGCCTGAAGGCGGGACGGGCAGTTACCGGCCCGCGGACCGAGCTGGCGCCGGTGGCCGGCGTCGGACGTTGAGGTGAGTCGATGAAACAGGAGAGCACGATTCGCCAGGCGGGGTTCTACGGGCTGCTCGTCGCCCTCGGTGCGGCGGTCCTCTTTCACGGCCTGGCCGCCCTGACAGGTGCGTACCCGGCGGTCGCCCGCTACGGCGGGTCGGCCTGGGTCTTCCTGCTCACGTGGATCATCACGATGCCGCTGCTCGCGCCCCGGCTCAAGCGGGGGACCTGAGATGGGAGAGCTCTGGCAGGCCTACGGAAGCTGGGTTCTCTGGGCGGGATTCGTTGTGTTGATGGTCGGGCACCACTTGCTCATGGGGCGCGGCGGACACGCAGCCGGTCAAGGCAGGCACGCCCACGATCCTGAGGACGACGCCGCAGCGAGTGATGACCGATCACGGCGCCATGGCGGCGGGTGTCATTAGCACTCCCTGCCGTGAGGGGATAGCGCGGTGTGGCACGCATTGCTGCTGGCTGTCCAGTCGGCGGCGTGGTTCCTGGTGATCGCGGGCGTGGCCCTCGGCGTGTTCTACGTCATGAAGGCGCTGGTGAAAGCGCGATCACCCCGGAGAGCATGACCGAGCACGGAGGGTGACATGAAGAGACACTTGCGTTGGGTGGCGGCGGGCATCCTGGCCGCCGGTCTGGTCGGGCTGGCGGCGGGAGGGGCGTTGGCGCACAAGGGCAAACTGCCGGAGGACGCGCTGACCCTCGTGCGGCAGGCCTCCGCGCTCCTCGCCCAGAACCCGGGGATGACCGGCGAGGTGCGGGAGCGGCTCCAGGCGGCGCTGAAGTCCAAGAAGCCCGCGGGGGTGCATCTGGACCAGGTCGCCGAGGCACTCCGGGTCCTGGATAAGAAGGACGTCGGCACGGCGCGCCGATTGCTCATGGCCGCGATCATGCCCGCGGGCATGCCGATGCCCCCTGAGGGTCCGAGGGGCACCGCTCCTAAGGCGGCGGCTACGCCTCCCTCCGCCGCGCCGCTGCCCTCCCCGCCGCCGGCCGGTGCATCAGGACAGCCTCCCGTCGTGCAGTTGTCGGTGGAGGTGGCGATGAAGATGGCCGAACCGCTTCAGGCGCGGTTCACCGGTTCGAAGGCGGAGAATGCCATCCTGGCCAGCGGCCTGGCGCTTGTCGGGCTTGGGCTCTTCCTGCTGGGCCGCACCCGGAGGGCCATGCAGCCGTGAGCACCCGGAATGGCGTCTGGCAGGCGCTCGACGAGCGCCTGAAGCTGTCGGACTTCACCTATCCCGTCCCCCGGCACGCCAACACGGTCGCGTACTCCCTGGGCGGCATTTCCTTGATCGGCTTCATCGTGCTGATCGTGTCGGGGATCCTGCTGGCACAGTACTACGATCCCGTCCCGCAACTGGCCAACGACAGCGTGCGGGCGATCACGCAGGGCGTCCACTTCGCCCGCATCCTCCGCGGCATTCACTACTGGGCGGCCCAGGTTGTGATGCTCACCGTGCTGCTGCACATGTTCCGCTCCTTCATTACCGGGTCGTTTAAGAAACCGCGGGAGGCGAACTGGATCATCGGTGTCGGTCTGTTGGCCGTCACGGTTGGACTGTTCTTCACCGGCACGGTGCTCAAGTGGGATCAGGAAGGGTTCGAGGCGCTGGAGCACAACATCGCCATCGGGCACCTCCTCGGCGGTCTGGGGCACTGGTTTACGCCGGCCTTCACGGAACACGTGCCGCTGCTCGTCCGCCTGTACATCGCGCACATCAACATCTTGCCGGGCATCCTGTTGCTCCTCCTGGCCGGGCACTTCTGGTTGATCAAGAAGCACGGCATCTCGGCCCGACCGGGACAGCCCGTGGGCGAGATGCTGCCCTTCACGGCGCACCTGAAGCATCTGGGGAAGTACGCGCTGGTATTCGTGGGCATTGTGCTCATCCTGGCGGTGCTGCGCCCGCCGGCGGTGGGCCCGGCTCCCGTGGAGGGCATCGAAGTGACGAAACCGCCCTGGCCCTTCTTATCCCTGTTTGCGGTTGAAAACTGGATCGGTATCTCTGGGCTCTTCTGGGCCAGTGCGGTGCTCTTCATCCTGCTGCTGCTCGTGCCGTTCGTGGACCGCTCACCCCACGCAGTCTGGCGGCGGCGGCCTGTGTTTATTGCCCTGGGAGTCCTTCTGCTGGTGGTCCTGGCGGGGCTCGGGCTCCTTGCCTGGTTGACGCCAGGCGCGGTGCACGTCGGAGGGTGAGGTTATGAGACCACCACGGGGCAGCCTTCAAGACATGCCGACGGAGGACCGGTTGCTGGCTGTGTTGTTGATCCTGGCCGCGGGGGCATTCGCGTTGATGCTGGTCTGGCTGGTGGGGCGATGACGGATCCGCTGAAGCGGATCGGGATTGTCGGGCGGCTCCGCACCGTCCGGGGGCACCTCCACGCCGTGGAGCGACTGATTGCGGAGGACCGCGTGTTGGACGCGGCTCTGCAACTGCGGGCCGTCCGTGGTGCCGTTACGCGCGTGATGCTGGAAGCGTGCCGCGCTCAGGTCGAGCGCTGCCGCGCCGAGGGGGTGCCACCCGAGGCCGTGGAGGAGCTGGTCTCGCTGGCCCGCCTGGTGACGGCTCCCGCGAAGTGCGCCCGAGGGGCCCGCTGGAGAAGCATGTCGATCGCCCTGCACGGCGAGCGCCACAACTAAGGACATCTGCGATCGTCAGGCCACGAGGTATAGTAGGACGTAATGAAGATCCTCGTGGTCGACGACGAGGAAACAATGGTGCGGTCGCTCTCGACCCTTCTCGCGGAGGAGGGCTACGAGGTCGCCGTGGCCACGGATGGTCCCCAGGCACTGGAGGCCGCTCGCGCGGAACGCCCCGACCTGATCCTGCTGGACGTGATGCTCCCCGGTGTGGACGGCATGGAGGTGTGCCGGCAGATCCGCACCTGGTCCACCGTCCCGATCATCATGCTCACGGCAAAGACGGGCGAGGTGGACAAGGTCGTCGGTCTCGAGGTCGGTGCCGACGACTACGTCACCAAACCCTTCAGTTCGCGTGAACTGGTGGCGCGGATCAAGGCCAACCTGCGGCGCGCCCAGATGCAGGCACAGCAGGCGCAGGAGGAGCGCCTGTCGGCGGGCGATGTCGTCATGGACGTGGGCACCCGCCGGGTCGCAGTGCGCGACCGGGCGGTCACCCTCTCCCCCAAGGAGTTCGACCTGCTGAAGGTCCTGCTGAGTCATCCCGGGCGGGTGCTGGGGCGGGATTTCCTCCTGAACCAGGTCTGGGGCGAGGATTTCTTCGGGGATACCCGGACGCTCGACGTGCACATCCGCTGGCTCCGCGAGAAGATCGAGCAGGACCCGAGCAAGCCGGAATACATCCAGACCGTGCACGGCGTGGGGTACCGGTTCTCGGGTAGTCCCTGACGTGTTTCAGCGCATCCGTTGGAAACTGCTCGCTACGTATCTAATCGTCGTCTTCCCCACACTGATCTTTCTGGGAGTCCACCTGACGCGGCAGTTCGAAACGGCCTACGCCGACCAGCTCAAAGCGGACCTCCTCGAACTGGCCCGCGTCATCGCGGCGAACGCGGCAGACGGGCTCTCTTCCGGTAACCCGGAGACCGTCCGCCGTCACCTGCAGGATGCGCGCGGCGCTGCGGAGGGACCCGCCGTCTTCGTCACCGATGCGCGGGGGATTGTCATCGCCGCGCGGGGTATGTCCGCGCCTGCGGTCGGCGGTGAAGCGGACGACCCCAGTGTCCGTGCGGCGCTGGAGGGAAGGGAACTCGCCGCGGTGGGTCGGGTACACGGACGTGAGGAGGCCGTCTATGCCGCGGTGGCGGTGCAGTTCCACGGTCGGGTGTTGGGCGCCGTGCACGTGGAGCGTCCCCTGACCTACCTGCACGCGCAGATCCAGCATCTCCGCTGGGTGGTGGCCTGGGCCACGATCGTCGCCCTGCTCATGGCCTCCGGGCTGGCCTTGCTGCTGGCACGCAGCATCGCCGGCCCCGTCCAGGAGATGCAGGTGGTGGCCAGCCACCTGGCGGCAGGCCGCCTCGGCGAGCGCGTCCCCGCGCGCACCCGCGACGAACTGGGCGACCTGGCCCGTTCCCTCAACTATATGGCCAGCGAACTGGAGCGGATCGATTCGCTGCGGCGGCAGTTCGTCGCGGACGCGTCCCATGAATTACGCACCCCCGTGGCCAACCTGGCGGTGGCCGTGGAGGCCCTCAAGGCCGTCGTCGGCAAGGATGAGGGGAAAGCGGCGATGGTCACCACCGATCTGGAGCGCGAGGTGGAGCGACTGCGCCGCCTGGTGGAGGACTTGCTCGACCTGTCCCTGGTGGAATCGGGGGAGGTGCGCCTGAACCTTACCCAGGCAGCCCCCGCGGATCTTGTCCTGCGTGCCGTGCAACCGTTCCGGCCGCGGACCGACGACGCGGGCGTGACCCTCACCGTTGACCTTCCCTCGCGCCTGCCTCCGGTCAAGGCCGACGCCGACCGGACAATTCAGGTACTGACCAACCTGCTGGACAATGCCCTGAAGCACACGCCGCGGGGCGGCCAGGTCGTCGTCAGTGCCGCCGAACGCCGTGGTCACGTGCTCCTCAGCGTCGCGGATACCGGCCCGGGAATCCCCGAGGCCGAACTGCCGCACATCTTCGACCGCTTCTACAAGGTCGATAAAGCGCGCAGCAGCGCTCGCGGGGGCGCCGGGCTCGGCCTGGCCATCGCCAAACGCCTCGTGGAGGCGCAGGGCGGGATCATCATGGTGGAGAGCCAGGAAGGCCGCGGCGCGCGCTTCGTGATCGCCCTGCCCCGCGCCGGGTAACCTCGGATCCGCCGTCCCGGCATATCGGGTCATCGCCCGATGGCCCGTAGTTCCTTAGAAGGATAAAGTCAAGGCAACCCATCCCGGGGCGCGGGTCATCTGCGCGCATATCTCGGGACGGAGTGCCATCATGGCCATCCTAACGCGGTTGCCGCTCCAGCGCCGGATCATGCTCCTCGTCTCCGGCGGACTGGGCCTCACGCTGCTCGCCGCGGCCCTCATCGGGTTGCCGGTCATTGCCCAAAGCACCGACAGGATCCTCGAAGAGCGGCTGGTGCTGGCCCGGATGCAGGCGGCGCACCTCGATGAACGTCTCGGCGTCGCCGTGGCCAGACTGGAAGGTCTTGCTTCCACCATCCCCGGGGATTTTGCTCCCGGGCCTACCACGCGCGCCAGGGCACTGCTGGAAGCGTCTGCCGCGCGGCCGGGGCTGTTCTCGGGCGGGTTCATCGTGTTGGACGCGGTCGGTCGGGCCGTATGGCCCGAGCGCTACAGCGGGATCGTCTTCACGGATCCCGTCATGCAGGTGGCGCTGGGCGGTCGCCCCGTCGTTTCCGGTCTCCTGCACTTTCCTCCCGAGGGCTATCCCGCTGTCGTCATGCTGGTACCCTTGCAGAACGCTACGGGCGCGAGCGTTGGTGCGCTGGGAGGCATCATCGACCTGCGGCAGGATACCCTGACGCAGCTGATCGCGCCACTGGCCTTCGGGCGGACGGGCCACGCGGTCATAGTCGACCGGAACGGCATCGTTCTCGCCGGCACGGAGGTCCACGAGCGCTTCACCCGCGGCGAGCATCCCGATTTCTTCGGCGCGTTGATCAGTACGCGCCGGGCAAACATCGGCCGGACCCCCGAAGTCGAGGACGGCGTAGCCAAAGAGATGCACGTCATGGCCTTTGCCCCGCTGGCCGCCGGCAGCTGGGGGCTGGGGTTCGGCCAGTCCGAATGGGAAGTGTTTCAGCACGAGCGGCATCTGCAGCGCCAGATTCTCCTGCTCGGGTTGGGTCTGCTGGCGGTCGGCATCTGGTTCGGCTGGCGAGACGCCGGAGTGATTACGGCCCCGCTGCGCCGGCTAACCGGCGTGGCGCAACGCATCGCTCGCGGCGACCTGGAGAGCCCCATTCCTCCGGAAGCGGGACACGAGGTCGGCCTGCTCGCCGGCGCGCTCGAGACGATGCGTGACAGCCTGCAGCGCACGCGTGCCGAATTGCAGCACCGCGCCGACGTGATCGCGCGAAAAGAGCGTGAGGCGCGGGCGCTCTACGACGTGAGTCGGGCGATTCTTAGCGAGCCCGACGTCACGGCCGTGCTTTCGACGATCGCGTCCTCGGCCCGCTCGCTGCTGGGCAGTGACGTGTCGGCGGTCTGCCTGCGGAACGCAGAGAGCCGGTTGGTCCCCGGCGCATTTGACGGGCCGGCGGAGGCCTTCCAGTGGGGTGACGATCCCGCGGCGTGCGAGCAGCTGGCGCCGGACGGGGGCTGGCAGCCCGGGCGGGAGTGCCTCTTCATCCGCGGCGAGTTCCGGCAGATGCACGTGACCGCCACCCTGCGTGCGGGGGATCGGCTCGTGGGCTACATGTGCGTGGGCCGCGCTCAGCCCGGGGCCTTCAAGGAGGAAGACGCGGGTCTGCTCACCGCCCTGGCCAGCCTGGCGGCCATCGCCATCGAGAGCGCACAACTGCGCGAGCGGGTGCAGCACCTGGCGGTGCTGGAGGAGCGGGAGCGCATCGGCCGCGACCTGCACGACAGCATCATCCAATCACTCTACGGCATCAGCCTCTCGCTGGAACACTGCCAGCAGCTGATCGCCTCCAGATCGGGGCAGGCGGTGGCCAGGCTCGACGGCGTCATCGAGGCCCTGACCCGGGTCATCCAGGAGATCCGCTCGTACGTGATGGGGCTGCATCCTGCCGGTGAGGAGGAGTCTCTGGAGGCCGCCCTGCTGCGGATCGTAGAGGAGTTCCGGGTCAACACGCTACTGCCCGTGGAATTCCAGCGCGCCGGCGGGTACCCCCGGCTCAGCCGTGAGCAGAGGGTGCACCTGCAGCTGCTCCTGCGCGAGGCGCTGGCCAACGTGGCCCGGCACGCCGGGGCCGGGCGTGTCGTCGTCAAGGCCGGGACGCAGGACGGCGAGTTCCAGCTGGCGGTGACCGACGACGGGCCCGGATTCGACCTAGAGGCCGCGTCTCGCGGGGACGGGTTGGGACTGCGCACCATGGTCGAGCGATCTCGCCGGCTGGGCGGCCGGCTGCACATCGACACCCTGCCGGGCGGCGGGACGACCGTGGAGGTGCGCCTCGCCGTGCCCGCCGAAGAGAAAGCAGTGCGATGAGCACGCCGATCACCGTGCTGCTGGTTGACGACCACGAGGTCGTGCGCGTGGGCCTGCGCACCCTCCTGGCAGCGCAGCAGACGATCAAGGTTGTGGGCGAGGCGGCTACGATGCGCGAGGCGGTCGCGGAAGCGGCCCGTCTGACCCCCGACGTCGTCATGATGGACGTCCGCCTCCCGGACGGTGACGGCATCGAAGCCTGCCGCGCCATCCGGGCGGCCCGACCGGAGTGTCGCGTCGTCATGCTCACCTCCTATGCGGACGACGAAGCGCTGATCTCGTCAGTCATGGCCGGGGCCTCAGGATATCTACTGAAGCAGACCCGCGGCCTGGAGGTGGTGCGGGCCATTGAGGAGGCCGCCGCCGGGCGTTCGCTGCTCGATCCCTCCGCCGCCGAACGCCTGCTGCGGCATTTCCGCGACCTGGCGCGCGGGCGGGAGGAACTCTCGCAGTTGACCGACCAGGAGCGCCGCGTCCTGGAGCTCGTCGCCGAGGGGAAGACCAACCGCGAAATCGGCGAGGCGCTGAGCCTGGCCGAGAAGACCGTCAAGAACTACGTGTCCAGTATCCTCTCCAAGCTGCAGTTGCGCCGGCGGACCGATGCCGCCGTCTACGCGGCACAGCGCCGTACCCGGCTCGGCGGATCGGTCGGCCGGGATCCGGGCTCAGACCCCCCTTAAGGCCGCCAGGCGGCGCTGCACCGAGCCGGGTCCCGGGCCGTTTGATCCGCAAAGGCGGGTCGAACGCCTCTGGACCTGTGCCCCCATCCACCTACTCTGAAGACGCGCGCTGTCCATAAGTAAGCCATCCCAATGGGAGGTGCCTGGATGAGGAAGGTCGTGGTGATGCTCGCCATGGTGTTGTTGAGCACCAGCCTCGTGTGGGCTGCCGGGGATTTGAGCCGGCAGACACCTGTGGAGCTCAAGGTCCTCTTGGGCACGAAGGCCAACGAATTCGCCATCAGCCCCAAGACCTGGAACCTGCAGACCGGCAAGCTGTACAAGCTCACACTGGTCAATGAAGGAAAGGTCAAACACGAGTGGGTGGCCTCCGAGTTCACGCTGGGGATCTGGACGCGCAAGGTGGAGACTGCCGGCGTCGAGGTTAAGGGAGTCATCAATGAAATCGAGCTGCTGCCTGGCGCGAAAGCCGACTGGTACTTCGTCCCCATCCGCACCGGCGAGTATGAGATGGCCTGCGAAATTGAGGGCCACAAGGAAGCCGGCATGGTAGGGAAGATCATCGTGAAGTAGGACCGGGCCGTGGTCGGCGGGGGGCTTTGAGTCTATGCTGCCCCGCCGGCCGGTCTGCAGCGGCTGTCCAGGATGAGCGTCAGAGCGGCAGCCCACGTACTCTGGAGACGCGCACTCTCCGTGGGCCAGCCGGCAAGGGCCCGCAGCGAGGTGGCGGGGCATGGGGATTCGGCTGCATGATGGTTCGCGCATCGGCGTCGTCGGCGGGGGCCCGGCCGGATCACTCTGTGCCTATTTCCTCCTGACGTTCGCCCGCCGGATGGATCTGAACCTGTGCCTCGATATCTATGAGCCTCGCGATTTCACCCAGACCGGCCCGGACGGCTGCAACATGTGCGGGGGCATCGTTTCCGAATCCCTGGTGCAGGCCCTGGCCGGGGAAGGGATTGGCCTCCCGCCCAGTGTCGTGCAACGGGGCATCGACTCCTATGTGCTCTGTACTGCAGGGAACCGGGTCAGAATCGATACGCCATCAAAGGAAAAGAGAATTGCGGCGGTGCACCGGGGCGGCGGGCCCAGGGATCTGCGGGAGGTGAAGTGGGGCGGCCTGGATGGCTACCTGCTGACCCGTGCTCGGGAACTCGGCGCGGTCGTCGTGCCCGCCCGGGTCAGCGACGTCGGTTGGGACAACGGCCGGCCCCAGGTGCATCTGCAGAACACGTCCTATACCTATGACCTCCTGATCGGGGCGAGCGGCGTCAACTCGGCTGGCTGGCAGCTCTATGAGAAGCTGGGGCTGCGGTCCCGGCGACCCGACACGACCAGGGCATACATCACCGAGCTGCCCATGGACGAAGAATCCATCACCCGGCATTTTGGAAGTTCGATGCACGTCTTCCTCTTCGATATCCCTCGACTGGATTTTGCCGCCATCATTCCGAAGGGGGACTTCCTCACGGTGTGCCTCCTGGGACAGGACGTCGACCGGGAGCTGATCATCGCCTTCTTCAACAGCCCCGCGGTCAAAAACTGCTTTCCCGCCGCCTGGAATCAGGTCCAAGGCATCTGCCGCTGCGCACCGAGGATCAACGTGCGGGAGGCGACGGTCCCCTACATGGATCGGGTGGTCCTCGTGGGGGACTGCGGCGTGACCCGCCTGTACAAGGATGGAATTGGAGCAGCCTACCGCACCGCCAAGGCCGCCGCCAGAACCGCGGTCTTCAGCGGCGTATCTGCCCACGACTTTCGCCGTCACTACTGGCCCCTTTATCGGTCCATCGCTGGCGACAACCGTTTCGGTCGGCTGATCTTCGCCATCATCCACCGGATCAAGGCCATCGAGCCGCTGCGGCGCGGTGTGATGCGGATGGCGGCGCTGGAGCAGGCCGGGCCGGCCGGGGACAGGCCCATGAGCATCGTGCTGTGGGACCTGTTTACCGGTAGCGCTCCCTACCGTGAAGTCTTCTTCCTGACTCTCGCTCCCCGCTTCGTGGCACGGTTTCTCTGGCAGAGTGCACGGGCTGCCGGGAGCGCGTGCGCAGGAGAGGAGAGGAGCCGCTCCATGCATGAGGGAGCGCTGGGGAAGGAATACACTGACGCCGAGGCGATCTGCCGGCAGGGGGAGCCGGGGAATGTCCCGCCGCGTGCGGAGCCTGAGCGAGGAACTGGCTCGACACAAGAGGCTCTCTCCGCCGGACAACCTCTAAGTGGAAGCGGCGTTCGCGTCCCGGGACTTTCGCCCCGCCTGGGCGGGCCCATCGCCTCTACCCCTCTCACCCTTCGCTTCCTACCGTGGAAGCGGTGCCAAACCGAAGGGGGTGATGTCATGACGAGAAAGACCTGGAGGCTGACCGTGCTTGCGGCCGTCCTCCTGGGGGGTGTGGCCTTCGCCGTATCGCTGCTGCCGGGGCCCACCGCGGCCCAGGCGACGCGGACGGTCTACATGGCGGCGGTCGAGCCGAAGGGCGGCACAGGCGTCTCCCAGGAGGCCTTTCCCAACCCGTCGCTGCTGCCCGCGGGCGGCGGCTACGTGCTGAAGGCCCCCGACAACACGGGGCGCTGGGAGGTGTCCACCTACCAGTGGCAGCCGTCGTTCATCGTGGTGAACCAGGGGGAGCAGGTGACCCTGGAGATCATCGGCATCAACGGGGCGGAGCACGTCTCGTCGCTGCCACCCTACGTGGACAAGTTCACGGTCAAGCGGGGGCAACTCACGAAAGTGACCTTCACGACGAGCCGGGCCGGGATCTTTCCGATCGTCTGCGTCTCGCACCAGCCGTCGATGACCGGCGCCCTGGTCGTGCTGCCGAAGTAGCAGTCAGCGGGCGGGATCGTGGTCACCCCGCGATCCCGCCCCATCCGTCCGCCGGGAGGAGCGCAGGAGATGAACAGCACGGACTGTGTCGTCAGACTCTCGTGGGATGGGTTTGCTGCTCTGTGCCGTGATCTGGCGGAGCGGGTGGCTGCGGACTACGACCCCGAGATTGTCGTCGGCATCGCCCGCGCCGGGACGCTGCCGGCCGCCCTGATCGCCCTCCTCCTCCGACTCGACTTCCAGACCCTCCGGGTGCCGGTGAGATCGCAGCCGCTGGTGCTCCCGTCATACTTGCCGGAGCGGAGGGTGCTCGCGGGCCGCCGGGTGCTGCTGATCGACGAGCGCGCCCCCGACGACGCCGCGCTGTGCTGGGCGGCGGGAGCGCTCCGAGCACTCGGTGCCCGGGAGGTACGCACTCTAGTCATGTTCGTCGCGGACGGTGGGGCGAGCGCCGACTACGCCGGGCCGGAGGTGGGCGCGCTGGTTCTCCAGCCGTGGATCCGCGACACGCTCGTCACGCACACCGTTCTACCAGGCGTCCGGCCGGGCGGCCGGCCCCATGAGCAACAGACCCCGCCGGCGCCAGCACGGTCTTCTCCGACACGAACGTGAGGTTGATCCCGGTCCGCTCGGGAGCCGCCTATCTCTTCTGCTCCAGCAGCCGCAGCAGCCGCTGGAGGTCCGCCTCCAGCGCCCGCAACTCTTCCTGGATGCGGGCCTGGCGCGCCTGCACCGCCCGCAGGAGACTGGCGGGATCGAGGCCTGCGTCGCTAGGGGCGGCCGCCGCCGCCGGGGCGCGTCCGGCAGCGGGCCGGCGCACCTCCGGCGCCGCATAGAGGCCCCTCAGAGCAGCGCTCACCGTGGACTCCATGGCCAGGCGGTTGCCGCTGGCCAGAATCACCCGCTTCATCTCCGGCAGCCGGCCCTGCTCGGCCTGCAGGTAGATCGGCTCGACGTAGAGGTTGGACTGGCCGATGGGGATGACGATCATATTCCCGCGGATCACGCGGTTGCCCCCCTGGCTCCACAGAGTGAACTGCTCCGAGATCGCCGGGTCCTGGTTGAGGCGGGCTTCGATCTGCATCGGGCCGAAGATCAACTTGTCCTTGGGGTAGCGGAACGCGAGCAGTTTGCCGTAGCCTTGCCCGTCGGAGCGCGCCGCCAGCCAGGTGATCATGTTCTGCTTCCCCGGCGGCGTGTAGGGGAGGATCAGCATGAACTCCTCGCGAGGCGCGTCCGGCAGCCGCATGATCACGTAGTACGGCGCCATCTCCCGCGGCTTGTCGATATAGATCTCCTCGGGGAGGACCCAGACGTCTTCCTTGTTGTAGAAGACGCGGGGATCCTGCATGTGGAAGAGGCGGTACATCTCCGCCTGGGCGGCGAACAGGTCCTGCGGGTACCGCAGGTGCGCCCGCAGCGAGGCGGGCAGTTCCGCGAGCGGCCGCAGCAGGCGGGGGAAGATCCGGGCGTAGGTGCGGATCAGCGGGTCTGCGGGCTCCGCCACGTACAGCGTCACTGTGCCGTGGTAGGCGTCGACCACGGCCTTGACGCTGTTGCGCAGGTAGTTGAACCTTTCCCGGTGCGGCTGGGCGTAGGGATAGCGGTTGCTCTGGGTGTAGGCGTCGAGAATCCAGAAGAGGCGGCCGTCGGCCACGACGACGTAGGGGTCGCTGTCCAGGCGCAGGAAGGGCGCCAGGCGGGCCACCCGCTCCCTGACGTTGCGATGGTAGAGGATGACGCTGCGCGACGTAATGGCGTCGGTGAGCAGAATGTTCAGGTCGCGGAACCGCCAGGCGAAGAGGAGACGCCGGCTCAGGGATCCGATGTGCACGCCGGTCTTCCCCGCGTAGGTCGTGTACACGTTTTCGTCGCCTTTGGGATAGCTGAACTCCGGGAACCGCGTGCGCACGATCACGTAGTCCGTGGCCCGCTCGCTGAAGTACAGCTCCGGCTGGTCGATCGGGATCTTCCCCCGCGGCGGGACGTCCTGCAGGAAGAACGTCGGCAGGCCCTCCGGGGTTACCTCGTTCACCGCGCTCATGGCCACTCCGTAGCCGTGGGTGAACTGCAGGCGCCGGTTGACCCAGGTCTGGGCCTGCGCCGGCAGCCGTTGGGGCGCCAGCTCCCGGGCGCCGAGCATGACCTGGCGGTACCGGCCATCGATGGTATAGCGGTCCACGTCGATGCTGACGAAGTCGTAGTACAGCCGGATGCTCTGGATCTGGTTGTACGTGGTGAGCAGAGGCTCGGGGTCCCAGAGGCGGATGTTTCCAATGGTCGCGGGGCGCTGAGCGATCTCCTCGGCGGTGACCATTTCCTCCCCGACGGCGACGGTCTCGGCGATGCGATCCAGGGCGAAGGCCTGGCGCGTCAGGCGAATGGTGCGTTCGATGTAGGGGCGTTCGCGTTCCAACTCCTGCGGCTGCACGATGAGGCGCTGGATCACCGCCGGGTAGATGCCGCCCACCAGGATCGCCGCCCCGACCCACGCACCGGCGGCCGTCGTCGCCAGACGGACACCCGGCCGGCGGATACCCACTAGCAGCAGCGCCGCGGCGAGCACGGAGAGGGCGACAAGGAACCACAACGCGGGCAGGCGGGCGTGGATGTCGGCGTAACCGGCGCCGAAGGCGGCGCCGCGAGGGGAGTAGACGAGTTCGTAGACGCTCAGACGGTATCCCCAGGCCAGCAGCAGGAAGAGGGCCGCGCCCAGGCCGAAAAGGTGGGCCTTCATGGGTCGGGACAGGACCAGCCGCAGCGAGGCCGGCGACCAGGGCTCGGTCTCCTCGTCTGTTCTGGTCGGCAGTTGAGGGAGCACGAGCCGGAACGCGTAGACCGCGATCCCGGCCAGCAGCGCGAGCAGCACCACGGTGAGCAGCCACCCCTGAAGAAAGCGGTAGACGGGCAGCGCAAAGACAAAGAACGCGATATCGCGGCCAAAGAGGGGGTCGGCCGCGCCGAAGGCGGTGGGTCGAAGGAAGCGCAGGATCTGATCCCACTGCCCGGAGAAGCCTGCCGCCAGCATGAAGCCGACCACCAGGCTCCCGCCCGCCACGGTCACCGCGAACTGGCGTTCATTGAGGAGTCCCGAGCCAATGAGATGCGGGGCGCCGATCGCCTGCCGGCTCAGACGGGTGGCGAGGACGGCGCTGCCCCAGACGAGACCCAGCCCACCTGCGGCG
Organism: Candidatus Sysuimicrobiota bacterium CSP1-3; assembly: GCA_001443485.1. GTDB lineage: Bacteria > Sysuimicrobiota > Sysuimicrobiia > Sysuimicrobiales > Humicultoraceae > Humicultor. The sequence goes on along the minus strand of LDXQ01000009.1, from coordinate 25,397 downwards.
CCCAGGATGAACAGGGTTACCTGTGCCAGGAGGCGCGTGCGGTAAACGCCAGCGAAGCCGAGATCCGTAAACCAGAGCCAGTCGGTCAGGATCCCGAGCGCCTTCGGCCCGCCCCAGATCAGGACGAGGACAAGGAAGATGATCATCCTTCTGTTCATGGTCCGATACCTCTCCTCTCATTTCTCCGGATTCTCGCCTGGTCAACCGCGACCGGCAGCACGTTCGGCATGAAAGAAAGGCGGCTCACCTTCTCGATGAGGTGGTGAACCGCCCCACGACTGCGGCCGATCGCCGCCCCCGCGCTGCCTTCCAAACGCTAATGTTATCATTTTGCCCTTTCAACTCCCATGCAATGATGCCGGTTCCGGCTGCGCGCTGTTGGCATCACGTCGCGGTGTCACGCGCGGACATCTCGGGCGTGAGGGCAGCCGATTGCTGATACCATGATGGGGGATGACGTCTCCGGGTGCACCGGGGAAACCCGAACTCATGGTGTCCAGGGGGTTCACAGATGGCATTGCAGAAGGAACCGACGGAGCTGCCCGCCGCCTACCGAGCGTTTCAGGCCGCCTTCCCGGAGATCTGGCAGGCCTGCGATCGCCTGGGCGCGGCCCTGCATTGCGGGGGCCCGCTTGACGGGAAGACCCGGGAAATGGTGAAGCTGGGCGTGGCCGTGGGCGCCCGGCTGGAGGGCGCGGTGCACGCCCATACGCGGCTGGCGCTGCAGGCCGGCACATCGCCCGAGGAGATCCGACCCGTCGTGCTCCTGGCGTTGACTACCATCGGCTTCCCTTCAATGATGGCTGCCCGGACCTGGGTCGAGGACGCGCTGGCCCGGACCGGCCGGGGTTGGTAGACCGCAGCCTCTGGGCGGCCCGCGTCGTCACCCTGGCCTCGTTCCTCGACCTCTTCATGCAGTTCCCCGTCGTGGCTCCGTACGCCGCCACTCTGGGCGCGTCGGCGGTCATGGTCGGCGCTATCGTGGGTATGTACTCGGCAGCCAACCTGGCCGGGAACGTCCTTAGCGGCGCGGTCCTGGACCGCTGGGGGCGCCGCGGGCCGCTGCTGGGCGGGCTGGCCGCCACCGCGGCGGCGGTGATGCTGTACGTTCTCGCCCGGAGCCCCGGCCAGCTGCTGGGGGTCAGAGCGTTCCATGGCTTCGCCGCCGCCATCCTCACCGTCGGCGCCTTCACCATCATGGGGGATGCAGCCCGGGCCGACCACCGCGCCCGCGTCATGGGACGCAGCGGCGCCGTGATTGGGGCCGCCGCGGTCCTGGGGCCGCCACTGGCGGGGGCGCTGCGGGATCGCGTCGGGTTCGCCGCCGTGTTCGCTACCGTCGCGCTACTGATGCTGGTTGCCCTGGCCGCCGTGTGGTGGTGGGCGCCCGAGACGGCGACACCCTCCCCGAGTGCGGCAGAGCCTCCGGGACAGAGCCGCGGACGGTTCTCGGGCCTGGTCCTGGACCTCATCCGTCGGCCGCGGCTAGCGGCCGCCTACCTGGCTGCGCTGGCCTACACCGTCGGGCTAGGCGTGCTGGTGGCACACCTCGCCCTCCTCATGGAGAAAGCAGGCGCCTCCGGTGCCCGCATCGGCATGGCCTTCGGCACCTTCGCCCTGGTGGCCGTGGTCATCATGCTCAGCCCCCTGACACACCTGAGCGACCGGTACGGCCGCAGGACACCCCTGGCGACCGGGCTGGCCTTCGTGGCCGGCGGGCTGCTGGTCCTGGCGGCGGGGGCCGGCGCCGCCGCGCCTGGTATGGCGGTCTTCGGTTTCGGCTTCGGGCTGCTGTTCCCCTCGGCCACGGCGCTGGTGGCCGAGGCGACGGAGCGGACGGAGCGCGGAACGGCCTTTGGGATCTTCTACGCCCTCTATTCGCTGGGCGCAGTCGCAGGTGCCGGGCTCGCCGGCGCGGTGACGCAGTGGCAGGGGCAGGTGACAGGGCTGCCCTTCCTGGCCGCGGCGCCGGCCGTGCTCCTGGCCGTCCCCGCAGTTCTTCTCTGGGTCCCGCAGAGAAAAGGCTAACGCCGCCGCGCCCAGAGAGGCGGCGCGGCCCGCGGCGGATCGCGTTCGCGGCGGGGCAATCTGCCGGTGGAAGCCGGACTTCTGGGAATCCTTGCATTCCACAGCGGCGGCTAAACAATTGCAGAATACTCTCTCCGCCCGATTGTCACGCGCCGCGTCCTGCGCCTACTTTGACGTTAAGCGAATAAACGGTTTCAATGGCCAGAAACCGCTCGCTTGGTGGCGGAGGTCGCGCGGACATGATCGACGTGCAGCCCACACGAGCGTTTCTTGTCCGCCTCCTCCAGCAGCGCGGGGGCGCGACCGTCACCGACCTGCAAACCACCACCGGCCTTTCCCGTTCGGCTTTGCGGCATCACCTCACCCTTCTCGAACGTGACGGATTTGTCCGGGAACGACTCGTTCGCAGCGGGGCAGGGCGTCCGCCGATCGTGTACGAGCTCGTCCCGGCGCCGGAACGGGGTCCCACCGAAAGCTCTCTCACCCTGCTCGCCGCCATCTTCCGCGCCGTGGAAGAGCACGGAGCCGACCACCTGGAGCAGATCCTGGAGAGCGTCGCCGCGGACATCGCTGCCCGGCACACATACATCACCCGGATTCCGGAGGTGGAGGCCCGTATTCGCGCCACGCTGGCCCTGCTGCTGGAAGATGCTGGGGCGGCAGAAGTCAACCGCGTGGGTTCACGCTTCGAGATCATCCTGCACACCTGTCCTCTGATCGGCCTCGCTCGGGAGTGCAACGAAGTTTGCGAAATCACACGCCGCCTCCTGGGGCGGCTGGTGGGGGCGAGAGTGGAGCAGCGGGAATGGCTGGTGCGGGGGGATCCGCGGTGCACATTTGCGCTCCGGACCCCGCATTCGCGGCGTGCCGCCGTTCCTGATGCCCGCAGGCGAGCGGGTTGAAGGATGGGGTTCCGGCCATGACCGATCCGATCGGGTTGCCAGCATGACGGAGCGAGGAGGGCCAGAGGATGTCTGACGACAGCCCGCAGCCTGAGAAGGACCGCGGCGACGCGCCGGCCGGGAGCCCTGAGGCGCAGCGTGGCGGTGTCACCCGCCGCGAATTCCTGGAAGCAGCTGGTACGACCGTCGGCGGTTTGGTCCTGGCGCAGGCCCTGCCGTTGCGGTTGCTGCAACCGCTGGCGACCATCGACAACCCGCTGGGCTTCTACCCGGACCGGAATTGGGAGAAGGTCTATCGGGATCAGTACCGCTACGATTCCAGCTTCACCTTCGTCTGCTCACCCAACGACACGCACCATTGCCGGCTGCGGGCGTTCGTGCGCAACGGCGTGATCATGCGCATCGAGCAGAACTATGACGTCCACCGTTACGCCGACCTGTACGGGAACAAGGCCACGCCCGCCTGGAACCCCCGGGGCTGTCTGAAGGGCTACACCTTCCACCGCCGCGTCTACGGGCCCTACCGGCTGAAATATCCCATGGTGCGCAAAGGATGGAAGCAATGGGCCGACGACGGCTTCCCGGGGCTCACGGCTGAACTGAAGACGAAGTATCGCTTCGACAGTCGCGGCACGGACACGTTCGAGCGGGTTACCTGGGACCAGGTCTACACCTACATCGGCAAGGCCTTCATCGCCATCGCCCGGCGCTACAGCGGCCCGGAGGGCGCTCGCCGGCTCCTCGCCCAGGGCTACGCCCCGGAGATGGTGGAGGCGACGCACGAGGCGGGGGTGCGCACCTTCAAGTTCCGCGGCGGGATGGGGCTGCTGGGGGTCGTCGGCAAATACGGCCTCTGGCGCGCGGCCAACATGATGGCTCTCCTCGATGCGCACGTGCGCAAAGTCGGCCCGGACGAGGCCCTGGGCGCCCGGAAGTGGAGCAACTACACCTGG
>LDXQ01000009.1:0-21474 GCA_001443485.1 Candidatus Sysuimicrobiota bacterium CSP1-3 | reverse complement strand
AACTACACCTGGCACGGCGACCAGGCCCCCGGGCAGCCCTTCGTCCATGGCCTGCAGGCCTCCGACGTGGACTTCAACGAACTGCGCCACGCGCGACTGCACATCCAGGTCGGCAAGAACCTGATCGAAAACAAGATGCCGGAGAGCCACTTCTTCAACGAGTTGATGGAGCGCGGCGCCAAGATTGCCGTCATTACCCCCGAATACAGCCCCCCCGCCGCCAAGGCGGACTACTGGATGCCCATCCGCCCCCAGACCGACGCAGCGCTGTTCCTGGGCATCACGCGGCTAATGATGGACCGGCGCTGGTACGATGAGGCCTTCGTCAAGCAGTTCACGGACTTCCCGCTCCTGATCCGCAAGGACACCTTGAAGCGGCTGCGGGCCGCGGAGGTCTTTCCCGGGTACAAGCCGGGACTGGATCCCGACGGACCCAGTTTCAAGCGCCACAACCTCAAGCTCGACCAGTACGAGAAACTGGGTGACTTCGTCGTCTTCGATCGCAAGACCCGGAAGCTCCAGGCCATCACGCGCGACCAGGTGGGCGAGCGGTTAGCGCAGGCCGGTCTGGATCCCGATCTACGGTGGCGCGGCAAGGTGAAGTTAATCGACGGCCGCGAGGTGGAGTGCCTGACGCTGTGGGAGGCCCACCGCGACCACCTGCGCGATTACGACCTGGACACGGTGGCGGAGATCACCCAGACGCCCAGGGCAATGATCGAGCGCCTGGCCCGCGACATCGCCACGATCAAGCCTGTGTCCATCCACATCGGCGAGGGTATCAACCACTGGTTCCACGCCACACTGGCCAACCGCGCTTTCTACCTACCGCTGATGCTCACCGGGAACATCGGCAAGCCCGGCGCGGGCTGCCACACCTGGGCCGGCAACTACAAGGCCGGGATCTTCCAAGGCTCACCCTGGACGGGTCCCGGTATCACGGGGTGGCTTTTCGAGGACCCCTTCCACGCCGCCCTTGACCCGGCGACCTCGGGGACAGAGATCAAGGTCAAGAAGTACCTGAAGGACGAAGAGCCGGCCTACTGGGACCACGGCGACGTCCCGCTGATCGTGAACACGCCCAAAGCCGGCCGCCGGGTCTTCACCGGTACGACGCACATGCCCACGCCCACCAAAGTCATGTGGTACAACAACGTCAACATCATCAACAACGCCAAGTGGGCCTACGGCGTTATCAAGCACGTCAACCCCAACGTGGAACTCATCATCAATCAAGACATCGAGATGACGGCCAGCGCCGAGTACGCCGACATCATCCTCCCGGCCAACTCCTGGGTGGAGTTCGAGACGCCTGAGCTGACGGCGTCCTGCAGCAACCCCTTCCTGCAGATCTGGAAGGGCGGGATCAAGCCGCTCTTCGATACGAAGGACGACGGCGTAATCATCGCCGAGGTGGCGGCGCAGTTGACGGCGCAGACTGGAGACCGGCGCTTCCGGGACTACTTCAAGTACCTGCTGGAGCGGCGCCCCGAGGTGTACATCCAGCGCATCCTGGACAGCTCCACCTCCACCGTGGGGTATCGCGTCGCGGACGTCGTCAATGGCAAGTACGGCGAACCCGGCGCGGCGCTGATGCTCTTCCGCACCTACCCGCGTATCCCGTTCTACGAGCAGGTCCATGACAGCGAGCCCTTCTACACCGATACGGGGCGGCTGAACAGCTACTGCGACATCCCTGAAGCGATTGAGTACGGGGAGAACTTCATCGTCCACCGCGAGGGACCGGAGGCCACGCCGTACCTGCCCAACGTCATCGTCACCACGAACCCGCTCGTCCGCCCGGAGGACTACGGCATCCCCCTGGACGCGCTGCACTGGGACCAGCGGACGGTGCGCAACGTGAAGCTGGCCTGGCGGGACGTGAAGAAGACGAAGAACCCGCTGTGGGAGCAGGGATATCGCTTCTACCTCCTCACCCCCAAGACCCGGCACCGCGTCCACTCCAGCTGGAGCACCGTCGACTGGAACATGATCTGGGACAGCAACTTCGGCGACCCCTACCGGCTGGATAAGCGCGCCCCCGGCGTGGGTGAGCACCAACTGCACATCCACCCGCAGGCCGCCAGGGATCTGGGGATCAACGACGGCGACTACGTCTACGTGGACGCCTACGCCGCGGACCGTCCCTACATCGGCTGGAAACCGAGTGATCCGTTTTACCGGGTCGCCCGCTGCATGGTCCGCGTGCGATTCAACCCGGCCTATCCCTACAGCGTCCTGATGATGAAGCATGCGCCCTTCATGGCCACGGAGAAGTCGGTGCGGGCTCACGAAACCCGGCCGGACAAACTCGCCAGGTCGGCGGATACCGGCTACCAGGCCAACCTCCGGTACGGCAGCCAGCAGTCCGTCACCCGCGACTGGCTGATGCCGATGCACCAGACCGACACCCTCTTCCACAAATCGAAGGGCACCATGGCCTTCATCTTCGGCGGCGAGGCCGACAACCACGCCGTGAACACCGTCCCCAAAGAGACGCTGGTGAAGATCACCAAAGCCGAGGACGGGGGCATCGGCGGCAAGGGCCTCTGGGAGCCCGCCCGCACTGGTTTCTCGCCCGGCCGCGAGGGGGACTTCATGAAGCGCTATCTGGCCGGGACGCTGGTCAAGGTGACAAAGAGGTGAGGCCGGTGGCGGACAAACCGTTCGAGCCCGACGACCCGATGGAACTGGTGGGAGTAGCCGTCGACGCCGATGCGGCGGCGCTGGACGAGATGGCCCGCTGCTTCGTCGAAGAATATCTGCGGGAGGGCTGGGGCGAGGCTCGCCTGCTCGCCCTCTTCCGCAACCCTTTCTACCGGGCCCCGCACCTGATCTACCGCCTCCGCGGCGAGGGGTACGTGAAAGAGCTGATCGCCGAGACCGCCGCGCGGTGGGGCGTGTGGCGCACAGAGCGGAAGGAGGCGCGGGGCGATGCCTGACGTCTACAACTGGCACCTCGGCCGCAAGATGGCTTACCGCTTTCCGGAGCGCCATCCGCGCTTCCAGTTTGCCGCCGTGTTCAACACCAACCGCTGCATCGGCTGCCAGACCTGCACCATGGCCTGCAAGAGCACCTGGACCTTCAGTCGCGGCCAGGAGTACATGTGGTGGAACAACGTAGACCAAACCCTACGGGGGCTACCCGCAGTTCTGGGATGTCAAGACCCTGGAGTTGCTGGAGCGGGCGGATCCCGGCGGCCAGAGCTGGGATCCTCGCCAGCGCGAGGACCGCCGCTCGCCCTACGGCGCCTACCAGGGCAAGACGATCTTCGAAGCGGCGCCCGCCGGCGCCGAGGCGCTGGGCTATCTCCCCACGGACGAGGAGTGGCGCGCGCCCAACATCTACGAGGATACCCCGACTGCCTATCCCACTGCGCCCGGGGCCTTTCACCCGACGGGGGAGAAGTTGCCGGAGCACCGGGTGTGGTTCTTCCACCTGCAGCGCATCTGCAACCACTGCACCTATCCGGCCTGCCTGGCGGCCTGCCCGCGCAACGCCATCTACAAGCGGCCGGAGGACGGCATCGTCCTGATCGACCAGAAGCGGTGCCGCGGGTACAAGAAGTGCGTCGAGGCCTGCCCCTACAAGAAGCCGATGTTCAACGCGTACACTCGGGTGGGCGAGAAATGCATCGGCTGCTATCCGCGCGTGGAGGGGAAGGAGCCGCTTTTCGCCGGAACGCCGGTGGAACCACGCTGCATGGCGGCCTGCGTGGGCAAGATCCGCCTGCAGGGGCTGGTGCGCCTCAACGCCGACGGGTCCTGGGCCGAGGATCGCCAGCACCCCCTCTACTTCCTCGTCCGGGTGGCGAAGGTGGCCCTGCCCCTCTACCCACAGTTCGGCACGCAACCCAACGTCTACTACGTCCCCCCGCGCTGGGTGCCGCGCCCCTACCTGCGGCAGATGTTCGGCCCGGGCGTGGACGACGCCATCGCGGCGTACACGGCGCCCTCCCGCGAGCTGCTGGCGGTCCTGCAGCTCTTCCGCACATCGCAGCGCATCATCTTCAGCTACCGGATCGAGGAGGGGCCGAAGGTCTTCGAGACGACGATCAACGGCCGGAAGTGGGAGCTGTTCAACGACACGGTCATCGGCCTGGACCGGACGGGTAAGGAGATCGTGCGGGTAACGGTGCAGGAGCCGATCTACACCCGGCCGGCGCAGCACCTTAACTCCATCTGAGCGGAGCGATGACCATGGAGACGCAGGTGACGCACGACGTTCTGGCGGCGGAGGCCCTCGCCCGCAGCGCTGTCTACCGCTTTCTCTCCCGGGCCTTCCTGCCGCCGGAAGACGGCCTGGAGACCGTGCGTACCGAGGGTGACGGAGCGGCGGGTCTCCTCCGGCGCCATCTGAGCGCCGGCGAGAGCGCGGCGGCGGCAGAGGCGGCCGGCCACGTGCTGGCAGCGACGGACGGCGCGGCGCTGCGGGAAGAGTACTACCACATCTTCGGACACCAGATCTCCCGCGACTGCCCGGTCTACGAGACCCAGTACGACGCGGGACACGTCTTCCAGCAGGCCCAGCAACTCGCGGATATCGCCGGCTTCTACCTGGCCTTCGGCCTGGAGGTGGCAGAGGGCGTCGGGGAGCGCGCCGACCACGTCAGCCTGGAGCTGGAGTTCATGCAGGCCCTGACCTTTCGCGAGGCCTACGCCCGGACGCACCACGGACCCGGCGAAGTGGATCTGCTCCGCGAGGCGCAGCGGAGTTTTCTCCGCGATCACCTTGCCCGCTGGCTTCCCGTTCTGGCGCGCCTCGTCCGCCCCCGGACGGAGGGGTTCTACCGGGACCTGGCGGATCTGGCCGCGTCCTTCGTCGCGTCCGACGCCGCGGCATTGGGGCTACCGGCTGCCGAAGAGGCCGCGCTCCCCTCAGCGCGAGACGTAGACCTGGATGGCAGGGCCCCCTGCGGTGCGGAGCAGTGTCCCCTCGAGCCGTCGACATGACCGGTGCCCCTCTCCGCATCCGTTACAACCCTGACCTGCTCGAGGCGGCGATCGAACACGTGCTGCGCCGGCGCGGCGCGGCCGGGGACCGGTCGGCCGATGAATCGTACCGGCGCGCCGCCGATCGGATCTATGCGCGCTACGAGCAGTCGGAGGCCCGCCGTGCCGCGTTCGGCACGCTGCATGCGCGCCTCTTCGAAGAGATGGGCTGCGGGAAGCCTTTCGCGGAGGCCGCGGGCCGGTTCACCGGCCGCATCACCGAGGTGCTGGTCACCCGGGCGTGGGATCGCGCAGAAGAAGGAGTAGAATTGGGCGCCGACGGACGCACGCTGGGGGCTCGCATCCTACCCGCCCGGTTCGCCGCACCGGAGGAACTGCGGAGGTTTCTGCGCCACGAGTTCGAACACGTCGCCGACATGGTTGATGAGGCGTTTGAGTACGGGCACGGTGCGGGCGAGTTTGCCGGCCGGATGACGCGGCTCCAGGGGGACCGCTTCGGCCTCCTTTGGGATTGCCTGGTCGATGGGCGGACGGACCGGACAGGGGAGATCCCCCTGCACACGCCGCAGGAATTGGCAGAGGAGTGCGCCCGCCTATACCCGGGGCTGCCGGATGAGGCGGCCACCACAGTGGTCCGGCGCCTGTGGGAGGGTGATCGACCGACGTATGCCCTGCTCGTGCGCTGGGCGGCGGATCCCGCGGCGCTTGCCGCTTGGGTGGGCTGGTCGGCCGGTGCGGAGCACGCGGCCGCTTCGCTGGGAGCGCCCTGCCCGCTGTGTGGATTTCCCACCTATGCCTGGGCCCCGGCGATCGATCTCCCGGTGGAACGGGTGATTCAGGAGGACTTTCCCGCGTGGCGGAGCCGCGATGGCGCCTGCGCCCGGTGCGTGGAGGCATACGCGGTGCGGCGGGAATTCACCGCGCCGGTCGGCGGAACGAACCCGGCGTGGTGAGCCGGGGGAGGTGAGGGGGCATGTACATCCGTCGCGTACTCTTGATGGTCTCTCTGGGCATCCTCCTTCTCGGCCTGGCGGTCATCACCGCCATCGGGCAGCCGCAACAACCGCCCATCGACGTCATGTTCACCGGCGCGCGCGTGCCCCTGGACGTCGAGCGGGCCGCGCCTCTCTTCGCCCGGGCCGCCGCGCGCGCCATCCCCCTGATTCCGCAGACGCTCATCCGGCCCCACGGCGGCGGCACGATCAAAGAGGTCCGCATCCGCGCGCTGCACGACGGCAAGATGATCTACATCGAACTGTCGTGGAGCGACACGACATCAAACGCCACTCCCCGTCGCCAGACGGACTTCACCGACGCCGCCGCCCTGCAGTTCCCCGTGGCGCCGGGCACGCTGCCCAACCCCTTCATGGGTGACCGGCTGCGCCCCGTGAACATCTGGCAGTGGAAGGCGTCCTGGCAGGATGAGTTGACGCGCGCGCGTGACCTCCGCGTCGCCTATCCGGACATGGCGGTGGACTACTACTACGACACGCAGTTCCTCAAGGACGAGGCGGCGCGCCGCGCCTTCAATGCCGGGGCCGCGGCGGGCAATCTGCTGTCGCTTCCTCGGCGGACCAGTGCGGTCGAAGACCTCGTGGCCTGGGGGTTCGGCACGCTGACGACGCAGCCGCAGCAGGACGTGGTCGGCTTCGGCTCGTGGCGGCAGGGTCGCTGGACCGTGCTGCTGGCCCGGCCGCTGCGTACCGGCGACCCCGCCGACGTGCAGTTCCAGACCGGCACCGCGCCCTTCGTGAACTTCGCCGTGTGGGACGGGGGGAACCGCGACCGCAACGGCCAGAAGAACGTCACCCTGATGTGGTGGCCGCTGCGCCTGCGGGCGAGGCCGTAGGCCGTGTCCACTGTCTCGGGGATTCTGCTGGCCGGCGGGCGGGGCGTTCGCTTTCGCGGCGACAAGCGGATCGCCCGGGTCGGCGGCGTTCCCCTGCTGGCGTGGGCGGCCGCCCTCCTGGGATCTGTTGCCGACGACGTGGTAGTCGTCACGCGCGACGAATCCGGGGCGCGTGGGCGTTGGCACTATGTGCGCGACGAAATCCCGGAGCGCGGGCCGATGGGTGGAGTACTCACGGGACTGCGCATCGTCCGGCACGAGCGAGCGCTCGTGCTTCCGGTGGACATGCCCCTGCTGACGGTGGACTTCCTGATGTATCTCCGCGATGCGGGCGCGGAGTCGGACATCACCGTACCACGGTGGGAGCGTCTGGAACCGCTGGTCGGCGTGTATTCCGGGAAGTGCCTCGAGTCTCTAGAGGCATCCCTGCAGCGTGGAGAGGATTCGCTGGGCGACTTCGTGCGGTCGACGGCGCTGACCGTGCGCTACATCAGCGAGGAGGAGGTCCGGCGCTTCGGCGACCCGCGCCGGCTCTTCTTCAACATCAACGTCCCGGAGGACGTGGAGACGGCGGAGGCCCTGCTCCGCCCGGGAGGATCGTGATGGCGGCGTCCAGCGAACCGCGTCCCGGGACTCAGATGCCGCCGCCGGCCGGTTCGGTGGAGCAGGCGCTGGAATGGATTCTGCGATCCGTCCGGCGCCTGCCGGTCGAGATGATCCCCCTCTCTGAGGCGGCCGGACGGGTGCTGGCCGACGACGTTCTCGCGCCGGGGGACCTCTGGCCCTTCGCCCGCGCGGCGATGGACGGCTACGCCGTGCGCGCGGCCGACGTGGCGCCTGCCGCGCCCGCCCATCCGATCATCCTGAAGATCGTCGGAGCGGGCGTCGCCGGGTTTGTTTCGGACACGCCCGTCACGGCCGGGACCACCGGGCGGATCGCCACGGGAGCGCCGGTCCCCGACGGTGCCGATGCGGTGATTCCATTCGAAGAGGTGCAAGTGGACGGGGATCGGCTGATCGTCACCGCTGCGGTCCCCGGCGGGAAGCACGTCTTCCCGGCGGGCGAGGACGCCAGGCGCGGCGAGGTTATCCAGCGCGCCGGGACGGTCCTCCGCGGGGGGAATTTGGGCCTGCTGGCCAGCCTGGGGGTGACCTCGCTCCCGACCGTCCGCCGGGTCCGCGTGGCGGTGCTCACGGTGGGCGATGAGTTGGTCGAGCCCGACCGGCGTCCCGGGCCGGCACAGATTCGCGAGAGCAACTCCTACGCCCTGGCCGCGGAGATCCAGGCCATGGGCGGCGAGCCGCTGCGCCTGGGCATCGCCCGCGACGACACGGATGACCTTGTCGCCAGGATCCGCGAAGGGCTGCGCGCCGACGTCCTCGTCGTGTCCGCGGGAATGTCGGTCGGCGAGCGTGACCTCGTGAAGGATGCGCTGGTGCGGGCGGGGGTGCGGCTGGTCTTCTGGCGCGTCCCGATGAAGCCGGGCTTCCCGGCAGCCTTCGGTCTGGCCGGTGACGTCCCGGTCTTCGGCCTGCCGGGCACGCCGGGCGCCGCCATGCTGGCCTTTGAAGAACTCGTCCGCCCCGCGCTGCGCACGATGATGGGCCACCGGCAGGTCCACCCCTCCTGGCTTCCCGCCCGGCTGCTCGCTCCCATCACGGTGCGGCCAGGCCGGCGCCGGTATCTCTGGGCCCGCGCCGCCGTGGCGGAGGATGGGCTGGTCGTCGAACCGCTGCGCGTCCAGAGCACCGCAACCCTGCGCTCCATCAGCGATGCCAATGCGCTCATCCGAATCGAGCCCGAGACCGCCGCGTTGGCTCCCGGCGATCAGGTCTGGATCCGGTTTCTCTCAGACCCGGAGACGGGCGAGCCGGCCGAGCGGCGCACCCCGGTCCTCGCCGTGGTGGGCGCGAAGGAGGCCGGGAAGACGGCGCTGATCGAACACCTCCTCCCGGAATTTGCCCGCCGTGGCTATCGGGTGGGCGTCATCAAACACGACCCCCACGGCTTTGAGGTTGACCGCGAAGGCACGGACACGTGGCGCGCGGCCGCGGCCGGCGCGGAGGTGGTGGCGATTGCGGGACCGGGGGAGGTCGCGGTGATCTTCCGCCCGCCCGGTGAGATGCCGCTGGCCGATGTCGAAGCGCACCTGCGCGGCGTCGATCTGATCCTGCTGGAAGGGTACAGTCAGGAACCCGTGCCGAAGGTAGAGGTGCGGCGGCCCGGGATCGCAATGGACAAGCCGGCGCCGGCGGGTCCACGCATTGCCGTGGTCACGGCCACAGACGGCACCGCCGGGGCGATGAGGTTTGACAACATCCCGGAACTGGTGGACCGGATCGAGCGGGAACTCCGGCTCAGGCCGCCTCGACGGGGACCGGCGGGACGGCCGCCCTAGGACTTTTCGCCCCCACCCTCCCGGGCCAGGTACTCTTCGACGAAGAGCAGGCCGTCCTCACCGGCGCGCCGCACGACACTCAACAGCTTGTCCATACTGGAGACCTCCTCCAGCTGCTCTTCGACGAACCACTGGAGGAACTGCTGCGTCGTGTAGTCGTTCTCTTTGAGCGCGAGTTCCAGCAGGCCGTGGATCTGTTTGGTGACCTCCTGCTCCCACTTCAGGGAGAGCTGCACCGCCGCTTCCGCGCTGGCGATCGTGCTCTTCGGCGCGCCCACCGCCGGGATGGCGACCTTCGCCCCCGCGTCGATCAGATAGCGGACGAAGCGCATGGCGTGGTCGCGCTCCTCCTCGGCCTGGCGGTAGAAGTGCTTCGCCAGTTGGGGCAGACTCTGCGCGTCGAAGTGGGTGGCGACGGCGATGTACTGCAGAAAGGCGCCGAACTCGCGGCCGATCTGCTCGTTGATGGCGGTGTTCATCTTCTGACTGATCAGCATGGGACCTCCTCGGGACGCAGCATGATCGGGCGGCCGGACAGCCGCCGGGACGCTGACTTGTTAGTGCGTGCTGCGCTTTAAGGATAGCACCGCGCGGTCAGGCTCTCCATCCCTGCAGCACCCGGATGTAGTTGGCCCGTTCGAAGGCGGCCGGATCGGGACAGCGGGCCAGGCTCATGCTCCCCCGCATCTGCCGCAGGGAGGTGTACTCGTGTTCTTCCATCCAGGTGGTCATCTCATCCAGCACGGTGCGCAGGTACGCGGGCCCTCCCCGCAGTAGGGCGGAGACCATCTGCACCGCATGGGCGCCGGCCATGATCGCCCGGATCGCGTCCCGGGCGGTGTGCACGCCGCCGGTCACCGCCAGCGAGCACCGCACCTTTTCGGAGAGGATCGCCAGCCAGCGCAGCCGCAGCAGGAGTTCCGAGCTATTCGACAGCTCCAGCCTTGGTGTAACCTCCAGCTGCTCGATGTCGATGTCGGGCTGGTAGAAACGGTTGAAGAGGATCAGGGCGTCCGCACCGGCGACGTCGAGTTCGGTGGCGAAGTGCGCCAGAGAGGAGAAGAAGGGGGATAGTTTCACCGCTACCGGGATACTCACGGTCTGCTTCACGGTGCGGAGGATGTCCAGCGTGCGCTGCTCCACGGTCGCCGCCGGCTCCTCGGGGTCCGTGGCCAGGTAGTAGACATTCAACTCCAGCGCGTCGGCGCCCGCCTCCTCCATGCGGCGCGCATATTCCACCCATCCTCCCGCCGTCGTCCCGTTGAGCGAGGCAATGACGGGGATGTGTACTGCCTTCTTGATCCGCGCGATCTGCGCCAGGTACTGCTCCGGACCCAGCGCAAACTCGCCGGGGCGCGGAAAGTAGGAAAGGGCCTCGCCGAACGACTCGGCGTGGACGTCCATGTGGTAGATAGTGGCCCACTGCTCTTGGAGGATCTGCTCCTCGAAGAGCGAGTGCATCACGATGGCGGCGGCGCCCGCCTCCTCCAGCCGCTGCACCGTGTCCAGGCTGTCCACCATCGGCGAGGCGCCCGGCATCAGCGGGTGGGGCAGCCGGAATCCCAGGTAGGTCGTGGAGAGGTCCATGGGGTCACCCATCACTCACCCGCCGCGGCCTTGCCATTGACCGGCATTTTCGCCAGCTCCTCGTATGCCCGGTAGCGGGCCCGCACGTCCTGCCGCGCGGCCTCCATCAGGTCGTGCGCCCGCAGGCGGTCCACGTTCTCCACCATCCGGAAGCGGGTCTCGTTGTAGGCGAACTTCGCCAGGTCGATCTTCGGCGCGCCGGAATCCAGCTGCAGCGGGTTCTTCCCCTCCGCCCCGCGCCGCGGGTCGAAGCGCAACAGCGGCCAGTACCCCGAGTCCACCGCCAGCTTCTGCTGCTCCGCCCCGTACGCCAGGTCGTACCCGTGGGCGATGCACGGGCTGTAGGCGAGGATCAGCGAGGGGCCGGGGTAGGAGTCCGCCTCCAGGAAGGCGCGCACGGTCTGCGCGTCCTTCGCCCCGAAGGCCACGCGCGCCACGTAGATGTTGCCGTAGGTCATCGCCAGCATCGCCAGGTCTTTCTTCGCCGTGGGTTTGCCGGCGGAGGCGAACTTCGCCGCCGCGCCGCGCGGCGTGGCCTTGGACTGCTGGCCGCCGGTGTTGGAGTAGACCTCCGTGTCCAGGACCAGGACGTTCACGTCGCGGCCCAGCGCCAGGACGTGGTCCAGCCCGCCGTAGCCGATGTCATAGGCCCACCCGTCCCCGCCGACGATCCACACACTCTTGCGCACCAGGTAGTCCGCCAGCAGGTCCAGGCGGCGCGTCTCCGGGCCAACCAGCCGCTCCAGCCGCCGCCGCAGGCCGGCCACGCGCTCTCGTTGCGCGGCGATCCCCGCTTCATTCGACTGGTCGGCGGTGAGCAGTCCAGTGACGAGGTCGGGATCGAGGTCGGGCGCCAGGCGCGTCAGCAGGTCGCGCGCCTGCTCCGCCAGCGTATCGACGGCCAGCCGCATGCCCAGGCCGAATTCCGCGTTGTCCTCGAAGAGGGAGTTCGACCAGGCGGGCCCGCGTCCGTCTCGGTTAGTCGTGTATGGCGTCGTCGGCAGGTTCCCCCCGTAGATCGACGAGCACCCGGTGGCGTTGGCAATGAGTGCGCGGTCGCCGTAGAGCTGGGTCATCAGTTTGACGTACGGCGTCTCCCCGCAGCCCGCGCAGGCCCCGGAGAACTCGAAGAGCGGGACCAGGAACTGCGAATCCTTCACATCCTGCTTCAGGCGCGTCCGGTCAAATTCCGGCAACCGCAGGAAGAACTCCCAGTTCTCCCGCTCCTGCTCGCGCAGCGGCGGCTGCGGCGCCATGTTGATGGACTTGTGTTTGGGGTTGGCCTTGTCCTTGGCCGGGCAGACCATCACGCAGAGGCTGCAGCCGGTGCAGTCCTCCGGCGACACCTGGAGCGCGTACAGATAGCCCTTCAGTTCCTGACTGCGGTAGGGCATCGTCTTGAACGTCGGCGGCGCGGCATCCAGCAGCCCGTCCGGCTGGAAGATCTTCGCCCGGATGACCGCGTGCGGGCAGACGAAGACACACTTGTTGCACTGGATGCAGATGTCCGGATCCCACTCCGGGATCTCGTTGGCGATGTTGCGCTTCTCCCACTGGCTCGTCCCCACCGGCCAGGTCCCGTCGGGCGGGAAGGCGCTGACCGGCAGCAGGTCGCCCTGTCCGGCCATCATCACCGCCGACACTCGCTTGACGAAGTCGGGCGCCGTCTGCGGGACGAGGGCCGGACGCGCCCGGGCGGCGGTGGTCCCCGCGGGCACCTTTACCTCGTGCAGGTGGGCCAGCGTCTCGTCCACCGCCTGCCAGTTGCGGCGGACGACCTCTTCCCCCTTGCGCCCGTAGGTTTTCTGGATCGCCTCCTTGATCTTGGCGATCGCCTCATCCCGCGGCAGCACGCCCGAGATGGCGAAGAAACACGTCTGCATAATGGAGTTGATCCGCCCGCCCATGCCGGTGCGCTTCGCCACATCCAGCGCGTCGATGGCGTAGAACTTCAGACCCTTCTCCACGATCTGCTCCTGGACGTCGCGGGGGAGGTGGTCCCAGACCTCCTCCGGGCCGGAGGGGGCGTTCAGCAGGAAGACCGCGCCCGGTGCCGCGTACCCCAGCACGTCGTACCGCTCCATAAACGGGAACTGGTGGCAGGCGACGAAGTTGGCCCGCCGGATCAGGTAGGTGGAGCGGATGGGCCGCGGGCCGAAGCGCAGGTGCGAGATGGTCATCGCGCCCGACTTCTTGGAGTCGTAGACGAAGTAGCCCTGCGCGTGGTTCTCCGTCTCTTCGCCGATGATCTTGATGGAGTTCTTGTTGGCGCCCACCGTGCCGTCGGCGCCCAGGCCGAAGAAGACCGCGCGGGTGACGTCCGCCGGTTCGATGTCGATGTCGGCGTCGTAGGGCAGCGACAGGCCGGTCACGTCGTCGGTGATGCCGATGGTGAAGTGGCGCTTCGGCCGGGTCTTGGCGAGTTCCGCGAAGGTGGCGATCACCATGGCCGGCGTGAACTCTTTCGAGGAAAGGCCGTAGCGCCCGCCGATGACCTTGGGGTCCGCGGCAAACGGCGCGGTGCCGTCCTCTCCCGCCTCGCGCAGCGTCGTGACGACGTCCAGGTACAGCGGCTCGCCTAACGCGCCGGGCTCCTTGGTGCGGTCCAGCACGGCGATGGCCTGCACCGTGCGCGGCAAGGCGGCGATGAAGTCCGCCGCCGCAAACGGCCGGTAGAGCCGCACCTTCAGCAGGCCGACCTTCTCCTCGTGTCCCCGCAACCACTCCACCGTCTCGTGCACTGTCTCTGCGCCGGAGCCCATCAGCACGATGACCCGCTCCGCCTCTGGGTGGCCGACGTAGTCGAAGAGGCGGTAACTCCTCCCGGTGACCTCCGCGAACCGGTCCATGGTCCGCTGCACGATCTCCGGGGCCGCCAGGTAGAAGGGGTTGATCGCCTCGCGCGCCTGGAAGAATGTGTCCGGGTTCTGCGCCGTGCCCCGCAGCACCGGCCGGTCCGGGGTCAGCGCCCGGCGGCGGTGCGCCTCGATCAAGTCCTCGGGCAGCAGCGCCCGCAGGTCCTCGTCCGCGAGCAGGTCGATCTTGTTCACCTCGTGCGAGGTGCGGTAACCGTCGAAGAAGTGCAGGAAGGGCACCCGGGCGCGCAGCGTCGCCGCGTGGGCGATGGCCGCGAAGTCGTGCGCCTCCTGCACCGACCCCGAGACGAGCAGGGCAAAGCCGGTCTGCCGGCAGGCCATCACATCGGACTGGTCGCCGAAGATGGAGAGCGCGTGGGTGGCCAGGGTGCGCGCCGCCACGTGCATCGCGTAGGCGGTGAGTTCCCCGGCGATCTTGTACATGTTGGGAATCATCAAGAGCAGGCCCTGCGAGGCGGTGAAGGTGGTGCTGAATGCCCCGGCCTGCAGCGCGCCGTGCACGGCGCCCGCCGCGCCGCCCTCCGACTGCATCTCCACGACCTGCGGCACCGCGCCCCAGATGTTGGGCATCCCCTCCGCCGCCCACTCGTCGGCGAACTCGCCCATCGGCGAGGAGGGCGTGATGGGGTAGATGGCGATAACCTCGCTGGCGCGGTAGGCTACCGAGGCAGTCGCCTCGTTGCCGTCGACGGTGACCATCCGTCGCTGGGGTGACGCAGACATGCGAATCCTCCCTCGGGTCCAGCCGTTCTGGGCCTCTGCTGTGACTTTAGACCAGGGCTGGCGTCAGAAGTATCAGGTCTTCACCCGATATGGCATCGGGCAATCTGGCCCCTGCGGCAGCCTTAGGCCCAGCCGTATGGCGTGACGCTGGTGTAGGCCCGCCAGGTGAACGCCGCGATGGCCGCCACCAGGACCGCGGTGAGCCACCCCGGGAAGGGCGCCCATACCTGCACTCCGAGCATGACCATCGTTAGTACGGCAAAGAGGCAAACGGAGGCCAGGCGCTTTCGGCGCAGCCGCAGGGTCTGGATCTGTGCGGCGAGGTCTTTGGTCATGGTGCTCCCGCCCGCGGCGGCGAACGACCGGTCGATGGCCGGCTGTAGGGTGAAGTGGACGTAGAAAAGGACGGCCGCGATCAGAAGGAGGAGCAAGAATTTGGCCCCCAGGACTGCGTTGGTCACCAGGACGCCGAGGCCCACACCGCGGAGCAGAATGAGGGTCAGACCGGTAATCAGAGCCGTGGCCTGGAAGACGAAGCAGGGAATCGTACGGTTCTTGATGATGCTCTCCATGTAGGTGTCGACACGGTCACCGAGAGGGGGTCCCAGCCTGGCGCGGTTGTTGACGGCCACCAGCGCATAGAAGGGCCAGGCCATCAGGACGGCAGTGACGACGTGGAGGACCTTCAGTATTGAGACGATCAGTTCCATGTCGAACCGACCTCCCCGCTCGGCCGACGACGCATCCGGCCCCTTGCGCCTGTCATCACCTTCCAACCGTCAGGAACCTGATGGCAATCGGGTGGAGAGCGTATTTCCCGTGATTTACCACCCGCTGGAAGATGCCCAGGACCCCGGTTTAGATGGTTTGGGCTGATCGCGAAAATACACTCCTCACCCGATACCCGCCCCCCCCGACCCCTGCGATAAATGTGCTAATGACGGCTAAAAAGAGCCCAAAGCGTTGCCGGCAGCTGGAGGCGTGGCCATGATACAGCAGGAACTCCCTACCCGGCAGAGGTTGATCCGTCTGATTCGCGAATCCGGCGGGTCCACGCTCGCCGATCTCCGCCGGCGGACCGGACTGTCGCGTTCTACGCTGCGGCAGCACCTGGGCCGCATGGCGCGCGACGGCGTCGTCCAGAGCTACCTGGTAAGGCGGCCCTCGGGGCGCCCGCCGCTGATGTACCGGCTGACGCCGCAGGCCGAACTGGCCAGCCCCGAAACCTACCTGACCTTCCTGCGGGCGGTCTTCGACGCCCTGCGCAGTCAGGGCCAGGAGCGGGTGGACGCGCTCTTCCGCGAGATCGCCGAGCGCGTCGCGGCGCAGCATCCGGAAATCCGCGCCCTCCCCGACATGAGCGCCCGGCTGGACGCGGTGCGCCGCCTCTTCTTCAGCGACGCTGAGGCCACGCAGGTCGAGCGCACCGACGGCGGCTACCAATTCTCCCTGTACACCTGCCCGCTCGCGCCGGTGGCCATGGAGTTCCGCGACCTGTGCTGCGTCACCCGGGAGGTCATCCGGGGGTTAGTCGGCGAAGAGGTCGAACAGTCGGAGTGGATTATCCGCGGCGACCCCCGCTGCACCTTTGAGGTGCGGGGTGGGGGGAACGGCAACGGCGGCGGCAACGGAAAGACTAGAGCGGCGGTGGCGACGGTGGAGCGTGTGGTGAAATCCCGCCTCAGTCCGGCAGTGGAGATTGCGGCCGAGCCCATCACCTTCGCCTTTGCCGGATCCCGCAGTGATCCGGTACTGGCACAGATGGCGCAGGGGCTGCGCGAGGTCTTCGGGAGCCACGGCCACCGCTTCGCCCAGAGCGAGGACGATGACCTCCGCCTGGTCTTCAACTTCATCGACGCGGCCCGCCCCCGGCCCTTCCGGCGGAAGGGGAAGGGTACCTTCCTGGTGACCGTGGCAGTCACCGACCGCCGTCCCGACAACATCCTTAAGGAAGGCTATCCCCTCCTGATCCGGTCCCTGGGCAACCTGATGATCTACCTGGTGCGGTCCGGCGGCCACGTGGAGACCCACTTCGTCACGTTGGAGCAGGGCACGTACCAGAGTCCCGACCTGACTGGGGACGCCTACTTCGCGTACCTCTACGAGCGGTTGCTGCCGCTGGCGTGCTCCGAACTGGTCATCGACAACGAGTTCCACACCGACCTGCCGCCCGAACTCTGGGAGGGGGACGAACTCACGGCACAGCTGGCCGAGGCCGGCCGGCGCCTGGACGCGTTGGACCTGCTGCCCACGCCCTTCCCGATGCACGAACTGCTTCCCGCCCGCGACATGCGGCACATCCAGCGCCTCTTCGGCCTCGGCGGCCTCTCCTACGGCAACCTGAGCGTGCGTAAGGACGCCACCCGCTACTGGATGAGCGCCTCCGGCGTGGACAAGGGGCACATGGCGGAGATCGGGCGGGACATGCTGCTGGTCAAGGGCTTCGATCCGCAGCGGAAGGTGATGCTCCTGAGCGTCCCGCCGCACGTCAAGCCGCGCCGTGTCTCGGTGGACGCCATCGAGCACTGGATGATCTACACGGAGCACCCGGAGGTCGGCGCCATCGTCCACGTGCACGCCTGGATGCAGGGCGTCCCCTCCACGGCGATCAACTATCCCTGCGGGACGATCCAGTTGGCGCAAGCGGTGGCGGAGAAAGTGCGCGAGACGCCCGACGCGGTACACGCAGTGGTCGGTCTGAAGAACCACGGGCTGACCATCACGGGGCATACCCTCGCCGACATCTTCGACCGGCTGGAGGAGGGCTTCATCCGCCAGGTGCCGATGTCCTGAGGGCCGGCGTCGCGCTGCGCGTACAGGCCTCCCGGGCCGCCGTGGCGAAGTCCTGAGCGCCGATGCGGGCCCTGCTCTTCAACCCGACCATCCCCCGGTTCGCCGCGACCAAGCTCTCCGGCGTCTTCAGCCGGCGGTCGCTGTGGGGTCGGTTCTCCCCGCTGCAGTTCACCGAGGTCTCCGATCCGCCGCTGCCCGCGGACGAGTGGGTGCGCGTGACTACGCGCCTGGGCGGCATCTGCGGCAGCGACCTTTCCATGCTCCACCTGCAGACGAGCATGGTCACCTCAGCCTACACCTCTTTTCCGTTCGTCCCCGGGCATGAGAACGTCGGGATCATTGCCCAGGTCGGGCCGGCGGTGCAGGATCTCGCGGTGGGGCAGCGCGTCACCGTCGAGCCGGTGCTGCCCTGCGCCGCGCGCGGCATCGACCCGCCGTGCGTGCACTGTGCCGCTGGCGACTACAACCTGTGCCTCCGCTTCACCGAAGGGAAGATCAGCCCGGGGCTGCTCATCGGCGCCTGCCGCGACACCGGCGGCAGTTGGGGCGAAAACTTCGTGGCGCACCGCTCGCAGGTCTTCCCTGTGCCCGAGCAGGTGACCGACGGCAACGCCCTGCTGGTCGAGCCCATGGCGGTGGCCGTGCACCCGTTGCTCCGCCACCGGCCGCACGATGGCGCGACCGTTCTGGTCATTGGCGGTGGGGTGATCGGCCAGTGCGCTATCGCCGCGCTGCGGGCGCTGGAGATCCCGGCGCGGGTGGTCGCGCTCGTCAAGTATCCGTTCCAGGCGGATATGGCCCGCAGGTTCGGTGCCGATGTCGCGGTCTTACTTGGACGGGGCGATGCGCACTACGAGGCCATCGCCGAGCTCACCGGTGGGATCCTGCGGCGGCCGATGCTCGGCAAGCGGGTGCTCATCGGTGGGGTGGACCTGACTGTGGAATGCGTCGGCTCATCCCGCAGCATTGATGACGCGCTGCGGCTCACCCGTTCGGGGGGGACCGTGCTGATTCTCGGCCTGGCCTCCGTGCCGCGCAACGTGGATTGGGGCCCGGTCTGGCTCAACGAACTGAACGTCACTGGAAGCTACATTTACGGGGTGGAACACTGGAACGGACGCCGCATCCGTACCGTGGAGATCGTGCTGGACTGGATGACTGAAGGGCGCATCGACCTCTCTCCGCTGCTCACCCACCTCTACCCGCTGGAGGCCTACCCACAGGCCTTCGCCACGGCGATGGGCAAGGCCCAGACCTCCGCCTTCAAGGTCGCCTTTCAGTTCCCGTAGACCGGATCAGGAAGAGAGGCAGCCGTCCCCAGAGGTTAACCGGCGCGCCGCAGGCGCGGATCGAGCAGGTCGCGCAGGCCGTCGCCCACCAGATTGAACCCTGTGACCGCCAGGAGAATGGCCAGGCCCGGGAACGTGGGCACCCACCACTGCGTCGTGGATGTAATCGCGGCCCTCGCTGATCATCACACCCCACTCCGGCCGCACCCGCGGTCGGAAGTGGAGTCGGTCGTGCCCGATGTCACACCATTCCTATGGCCGGCATCATATCGAGCCGGTCGTCAGCACCATACGCTGGGGTCGAAGGGGGGACTGAACATGGCAGTGGCGAGCAGCGCAGTCGGGTCCTTCGGTCACCTGGGAGGCGCGATCTCCCGCCGGCCGGCCGCGTGGGTCGGGTTGGCCCGTTCGCTGGCGTTTCCGGGATGGGCGGTGCTCCGGAGGCTGGCCGGACTCGCCGTCATCGCCCTGGCCATCGCCCTGCTTTCTGCGCCCCACACTGAGGCCACACGCTGGAGCGGTCCGTGCGCCGGCTCGCCGAGACCGTCCTGGGAGAGGGTACAGTCCAGGTCGTGCAGGTGGTCAACAACGGGAGAGTCGCCCTCGTGCGCTGGGAAGCGGCGACCTACAAGCCGGAGAGCCCGCTCGCAGAAACTCGCGAGATTCTCTACGGCGAGGCCGAGTTGACGACAGGTGCGGTGATCGCCCGGCTCCCGGAGTTGATTCGCCTTCGGTTCGCCATCGTCCACGGCAAAGAGGTGCTGGCGCGGGGGGAGACCGGACGCGGCGGCCTCCGGCTGGTATTCGGGTCAGTGCTGGGTGGCGGAACGTTTATCCCCACTGAGCCCGAGGAGGAAACGACCGGCGGCAGCCGGGCGACGCAGGTTCGATAGGGATACCGCCTGTCGCCCCCGCCCTTGACGAGACATCGGATGGCCGCGGGCTAGCTCGCGGCCGTCTGCTTTGCCGGACCGGATCAAGGCCACACTTCACGGTTCACTGACACTGAGCCCGGAGCCACTTTCAATCAATTCTCTGAGTTGTCTGGCGAAGCGCGCGGCGGGTGCCCCGTCGACGATGTCGTGATCCACGCTAATTGTCATGTCCAGATATTCGCGAATCTCGATTCGCCCGCCCACCACGCCGGGTTTCTCGACAAGGCCGCCGAGTGTGATGCCGAGCGTGTGGAGGGGGAGTATCCCGAATCCCCATCCTCCTCCGCCCGCGAACATCCCGACCGAGGTGACTACGACTGTGCCAGAGTTCCTCTTCAGCCAATGTGGATTCTTGCGCATCAACCGCAAGAAGAAGTTCGTCACAGAACCCGGCACCAGGTCAGCCAGCCGTATGAGCATCCCTGATCGCTGTGCGCTTTTGGCCGGCTGAGTTTGAATTGTGCGGATTTCGTCGTGAATCTCCCGAAACGTCTTTCTGTTTGCGGCTCTCACAATGTGCGGTATCGCCACCTCGCCCGTCTCTGCTTCGATCATCGTCACGACGTCTACCTCGTCGAACAGGACAACGCGATTGCGCCAATCGCGATACGCGTGCAGGAGCTTGTTTGCTTCGACGGCTTTCGCCAGGCAGGCCACGATGAACGCCGTGAAGGAGAGTGTCTCGCCCGTTCTCGCCTTATGTTCTCGGATGTACTGACGCGGCCTGGTCACATCCATCTCGGCCAGACCATGCATGATGTGCCTATGGGCGCCGACCCGCAGCGCGGCGATCACCAGTCGGCGGGCCTTCGGGAGACGCGCCATTTCATAGGCGCTCCCGCTCCTCTTCACCGGCTCGGACAAAGCGCGATCCTCCGATCTCAAGACCTGCGGTCCTCCCGGGCAGACCTTTGTTCTAGAGGAACTTCAGCTCCCGCGCCGCCCGCTCCAGGTCCTCGCGGACGTCCGGGTTGGCCACATCGATCAGGGCCCGCGCGCGCTGGCGGATCGTCTTGCCGTAGAGGTCGGCCACCCCGTACTCCGTGACGACGTAGCGCACGTGGCTGCGGGTGGTCGTCACACCCGCGCCCGGCTTGTGCATGGGCACGATGCGCGAGAGTTTGCCGTTCTGCGCCGTACTGGGCAGGCCAAGGCGACGCCGCGGCGCAGCGGGGCGGAGGACCGGATGGCCTCATCGATGCCCAGGTCGGCGATCGCCGTGACGTACGGCAGGACGGCGTTACTCCAGGCGTGGCTGGCCGTGCGGGCCACCCGCGCGGGGACGTTGGGCACGCAGTAGTGGATCACGTCCTCCGCGACGTAGATGGGATCGCGGTGCGTCGTGGGCCGGCTGGTCTCCACGCACCCGCCCTGGTCAATGGCGAAGTCGATGATCACGGCACGCGCGTGCATCTTGCGCACCATTGCCCGCGTGACCAGAAGCGGCGCCCGCTGCCCGGAGACATAGACCGCGCCGATCAGCACGTCGGCGTACCCCACCGCCTTCTCGATGTTGTAGGGCGTCGCCAGCATCGTGACGACCCGCCCGGGGAACCGCTCGTCCAGACGCTCCAGGCGGCGGATGTCTTGATCCAGCGCCGTGACCTCCGTTCCCAGCCCCACGAATGCACGCGCGGCGTTGCTGCCGACCACGCCGGCGCCCAGGATCACGACATTGGCCGGTGGGATGCCGGGGATGCCGCTGAGCAGAATCCCCCGGCCCCCGGCGTCATCGTCCGCTCCGTGCGGCAGCATCGTTTCCAGCAATGACCCGGCGATGATGGGCGCCAGGCGCCCGGCCACCTCGCTGGTGGGATGCAGGACAGGGAAGGAGCCGTCGTCCGCCTGGATCGTCTCGCAAGTGATGACCGTCATCTCGCCCTGCTGCAGGGCGGCACGCAGGTCCGGCGAGGCCACGGCCAGATGGAGGAACGAGACGAGAGTCTGCCCCTGGAAGTACTCGTGCTCGGCGGCCGTCGGCCGCCCCACCTTCACGACCACCTGGGCGCGCCGCCATACCTCCTCGGGGGAGAAAGCCAACTGCGCTCCGACGGCCTGGTACTCTTTGTC
>LDXQ01000008.1:43300-45188 GCA_001443485.1 Candidatus Sysuimicrobiota bacterium CSP1-3 | reverse complement strand
GATCAGGGCTGCCGAAGAGCCTGGGACTGAGCAGCATCGGCACCTGCCGCAGCGGCAGCGCGAAGGTCGCCGCGAACTGAATGCCCTTTCCTCCTGAGCGGTCTGAGTGCTGGACGAGCTCCGCTCCCGGGAGAACCTGGACGGCGGCGAGAGCCAGCGCCAGCAGGCCGCCCATGGAAAACGCTGAAACGACCGCCAGCAGCGACTTCCTCGACTGCTTTCCCTCGCCCGCGGCCCGCCAGATCCCGTAGGCGAAGGCCAAGAGCATGGAGATGAGCAGTGTCTGCAGGTGCCCCGCGAAGATCTGAGCGGCCAGGATCAACCCGACGTACAGCGGCGCGCGGCGGTCTTTGAACGGGGCGCCGATGCGTTCGACGGCCCAGAGCAGCAGCGGCACCCAGGCCAGCGTGCGGAGTAGACTCGGTTGCGTCAGGCGGACCGCGACAAAGCCACTGACCGCCCAAGTTACCGCGCCGAGAAAGGACGGCCCCGCGGCAAGACCCTTCTGACGGAGAAAGGCGTAGGTGAACGCGCCGAGCAGAAAGACATGGAGTGCCAGGTCGAGGGCCAGCGCCCGGTGGAGCGGCAGAATGAGGTTCAGCAGCATGCTGGGATACAAGGGGGAGTACTCGGCGTCGGCGAGCAGCGGCAGCCCGTTGAACACGTAAGGATTCCAGAGCGGCAGATGCCCCTCGAGGATGCTGCGCTTCCAGAGGTCATGTGCCGGGTAGAAGGTCAGGAGCAGATCACCCCAATATAGCGCCTGCTCCGTGAACAGCACGCGGCCGAAGAACAGTGCCGTCAGCCCGGCCAGGACGAGCACCGCGACGAGGTCGTGCCGAGAGGTCGCTGGCGGGGTCAATCGGCCCGGGCGGAGTCGCGCTTGTTCCGGATCTCGTGGAGCCGTGGTCACGCCTGGCCAGCCGTCACATCGCGCCCCCGGCGTCGGTCACAGGTGGTTCACTGCCTCCGCGGAGGTGGGCCCGGGTAGCCGGGTGAACAGTAGGCCCAGGTACCCGGCCACAGTCTGGAGCACGCGCATTTTGCTGCCGCCCCGCTTGCGGTCGTATCGCAGGTGCAGGGGCACCTCGACGACGCGCGGACGGAACGGCTGCAGTTTGAGCAGCAGTTCCGCCATCACGGTGAATCCCGCGCTTTCGATTAGCCGGGCGCCGTAGCGTTTCGTGGCCGCATTCAGCAGCTGGGCCCGGTACACCCGATAGCCGGACGAGTAATCCCGCACGCCGTGTAATCCGAACCGAAGGCGCATTAGCACGCCGATGCCGTGGCTGAGCACACGGCGCAGCAGGGGGACCCCCTCCTCCGCCCCGCCCGGGGCGTAGCGAGAGGCGATGACCAGATCAGCACCGCGCCGGATCTCTTCCACCATACGGAGAATCAGGTCCGGCGGGTGGGTGTTGTCCGCATCCATGGTCACGACGACATCTGCACCGTTCGCCTGGGAGAGAACGGCCCCCAGCCCCGTCTGTATCGCGCGGGCCAAGCCCCGATTGTGCGGGTGGGCCACCACCTGCACGGGCAGGTGCTCCCCGAGCGCAACGGCAACGACCCGGGTGTCGTCCGTACTACCGTCGTCCACAACGATCACGCCATAGGGGATGCCGGTCGCGCCGACAGTCGCAGCAATGCCTTCAAGTTGCGGCGACAGATTAGCCCCTTCATTGAATGCGGGGAGGAGCAGCCAAATTTTCATCAACTAGCCCCTTAAGCTCCAGGTATTCGGCGTTGATCCTCCGTCATCTGAATGCCCCAAAGGTCGGGCTGGCAGACCAGCGCGCCTCTGTGGCGGCGGGGCGGGCCTCCGCTCAGCGGCGCTCGTACAGCAGGACGTAAACGTAGCGGAAGTCCACACCCTCACGGCGGCGGT
>LDXQ01000008.1:20846-43261 GCA_001443485.1 Candidatus Sysuimicrobiota bacterium CSP1-3 | reverse complement strand
GCTCTCTGGCGGTGCCGGTTCGGTGAGCACCACCCAGACACGATCCGCGTTGTGCAGCAGAGCGGAGATGGGGGGCAGCGCCCGCACCAGTGCCGCGCGGCTCGGCCGGGAGGTCCACGGCTGGGCGTAGAGCGTGACCGCATCGCTCCCGCGCTCCGTGAAGTAGTAGCCAAAGGCCACCCGCGCCGTCTGCGGGTAGAAGAGCAGCCCGTCGCCCGGCTGCCAGCGGGCCTCCACGTAGCGCGCGGCGGCCGCCCAGTTGTAGGGCTGGTAGCGCGGGTCGTCGAACGTGGCCCCCAGCACTGCCAGGTTGAGCACGATAATCCCCGTGGTCAGGACAATCAGGGTGGCAGTCCGCCGCTCCCGCAGCGCCAGCGCCAGGATCCCCTGTGCTAGCAGCAGGATGAAGAACGGCTGGACGAACGCGGCATAGCGCGGGATGGCATAGAAGAGCCCGGTCACCACCGAGGCCCCGATAAGGATGGCCACCGGCACCGCCCAGACGAGCAGCAGCAGGGTCCCGGCGCCGCGCCGCACCATCGTGACCGTGCCCGCCCCCAGCAGGACCAGGAAGGGCAACACGAGGAGCACTTGACCCCAGGACCAGCGGCCGTCATCCAGGAGGTATCCGCCTAGGCCGAGGAGGTAGCCGCCGAAGCTCGAGAGGGCCACCATGTTCAGGGGAGCGGTGAGCGGCATCGCTCCCTGCCAGATCCGGTCCGCACGCCCTCCCGCCAGCTGCTGCGCCACAGCCGGCCACCAGGGCGTGTAGGCCAACAGCGCGGCACCGAGGGCCAGCAGAAACCTCATTTGCACCGCGCGCTCACGCCGGTGGTGCAGCGCCAGGTAGAGCAGATGCGCGGGGACAAGCAGAAAGGCGAAGTAGTCCACGTAGAACGCCAGGGCCATCGTCGCGGTGTATGCCGCCCAGACCCACGGCCGTGACTCACCGGTGGCCGCCCGCCAGAGGGCGTAGGTGGCGCCGAGCGCCAGCAGGCCGAGGAGGGCGTGCATGCGCGCCTCCACGCTGGCCTGCACGGCGAGGGCTGCTGTCCCCAGCAGCACGGCGGTCACCGTCGCCAGGGCCCGCCCGCCCAACTCCCGGGCGAAGAACCAGGCCACGGCCACGGTGAGCATGCCGCTGACGAGGGACAGGGAGCGGATGACTCCCGGGCTGTCCCCCAGCAACAACCAGACATGTAGAAGCAGGTAATAGAGCGGCGGGTGCGCGTCGGTGCGCGCGATCAGGTTCCAGATCTGCGCAGCGGGCAGCCGGGCGATGGCTACGCTGAACGCCTCATCGAACCAGAGGCTCCGGGCGTCGAGGACGGCCACGCGCAGGACCAGCGCCGCGGCGACGCCGGCCAGTAGGACCAGCACCTCGCCGCGGGTGGCGCGCTTTGCCGTCGGTGCGAGAAGCACCACGCTCACGCCTCAACTCCGAACCGCAAGGCACGCGGGGCAAGGCGTACGCGGCGCAGTAGTGGCACCTACCCAAGGCATGGTGACCTGGGATGGAGACAGCTCCCACCCTGGCCTCAGATCAGCGCTCATTCGTCTTCCCATAGAGGCGGGATTCCCAAAGGGATGTACTGACTAACTCGAAGTTTGCCCCACTGGTCTCCTGAAAGTACGGGGCCAGCGCTTGTGCAATCCGGAGCCGCATCTGCGGGCCGAGGGCGACAGAAGCGATGATCCACATTCGCGGATGTGCGCCCGCGATGGTGGCCATCTGGTCGGGGGGGACGCTGGTGCGGAGGCGGAGCCTCCCGCGGGCGGCCAGATGCGCCACACTGAGTACCGCATCCGGGCTGAGATCCGTCCGCGCCTGGGATCCGTGGAAGTAGTACTCGAACGGAATCCCCACGTAGGCCGGGATGTACAAGATAAAGTCATCCGCCGCCGCGTGCGCCATCACGAACTTCGCGGCTCCCCTCCAGTTGTAAAACGGTTGATCCTGGTAAACAGCGCGCAACGCCGCCCCATTGACGAGCACAACCGCGACCAGGATGGCTCCCGGTGCCACCAGGCGGAGCTGACCGCGAAGCGCCCCGGCCAGGTAGACGACCCCGGCCGCCAGCAACACTGCAAACGGCGGCAGAAGGAAAGAGAAATAGCGCTCCTGGAAGATGTCCCATTTGAGCGCGATGAGCGTGACCGTGACGATGGGCAGGAGCCAGTAGCTGACGACGAATGCCCGCGCCCGTCCCTTGCCCAACCCCACCAGGCCGCAGAGGGCCAGCAACAGAAAGGGGATCAGGATGGCCGTCTCGTAGCCGATGGACAAGGTTCCCCGTCGGTAATAGGTGCCCAAGCCGAAAAGCCCGCCGCCGAAACCGAGCAGACCCCCCAGTTCGGTCAGGGCCCGGAGCGCAAACGGCCTCTGGAACCCAGGAAACGCGCGGGCCGTTGCGAGTTGGGTCCAAAGCGTCGGCACGAGCGGTAGGTAGGCCACGGCCACTGCGGTCAACGCAAGGAGCCACCCCCGGACCGCCGCTTTCGTCCGGTGCGCCCCCAGGACGTAGATGCCCTGGGCGGCCAGCAGCAGAAAAGCAAAGTGGTGCGTGTACAGCGCCAGGACCATCAGCCCCACGTAGGCGATCCAGTGCCGCCGGCGGCCCTCCTCAAGGGCCAGCCACAACACGTAGGACGCGCCCACCCCAAAGAGCGTGAGGAACGGGTACATCCGCGCTTCCTGCGCGGAGGTCACCTGGAAGGGGGAGAGCGCCAGCAACGCCGCCGCCAGCAGCCCCACCCGATCGCCGGCCAGCCGCCGCCCAAGGAGAAAGGTCAGGGCCACGGCTCCGAGACTGGCCAGCAGCGAAGGGAGCCTAACGACCACCTCGCTCTTGCCGAAGAGGCCCATCCAGAAATGCAGGAAGACGTGATACAGGGGGAGATGCGTGTCGTACAGGCGCAGCAGCCGGAAGATCTCGCCCACGGGCTGCTGCGCGACAAACACGCTGTAGGCCTCATCGTACCAGAGCGGTTTCGCCCCCAGGCTCCAGCCGCGAACCAAGACCGCGACGACCAGTACCGCACCAACACCGAGGAGCGTCTGCACGCCCCCCAAACGCCGCCCGAGGCCTGTGGCCCAGCCGGCCGCGCGGACCTGCGGGAAGGTGTCGGTCTTCATCGGGGCGAGGCCGTGTGCGGAGATCCCGCCTAACGGTTCCCGGGTGCGGTGCCGTAGAGTCGGGATTCCCACAGAAATGTGAACACGAGCCCAAAGGATCGGCCATCGGCCTCCCGAAAGGCCGGGGCCAGGACCTTGGCAATCTGCTGGCGAGCCTTGTAGCCGATCGGGATGGTGGCGACGATCCACATCCGTGGATACTTCTTGGCGATGGCCGCGAAACGCTCTGTGTCGCCCTCCGCCAGCCGCATCTCCTCTTGGGCGAAGCGAAGCAGTTTCGGATTGAGGCTCGCCTGAACCTGGGGGCCGCTGAAGTAATACTGAAACGGAATCCGGGCAAAGCCCGGGATGAACAGGATGAAGTCCTTGGGCCCAGCCTTCGCACTGACATGCTGCGCCGCCGCGCGCCAGTCATACGTGGACGGTTCGCGATAGAGATTCGCCAGGACCGGCAGGTTGAAGGCGGCCAGCACCAGCAGCAAAGAGACCGTCGTCACGACCTTCCCCGTGCCCCGCATTCTTTCCGCCACGTAAAACACCCCGGCAGCCAGCAAGATGAGGAATGGAGGCAGGACGAAAGAGAAGTACCGCTGGTAGAACATGTTCCACTGCAGTGAGATCACGGACACTGTGACCACGGGCACGAGCCAGTAACTGAGGATAAATCCCCGCCGGCGCCATTCTTCGAGACCGGCCGCCCCCGCAAGACCCAGGATGGCGAACGGCAGGATGATGGCCGCCCGGTACTCCAGGGGCAGCGCACCCACCCGGAAGTACGTGCCCATCCCGAAGAGTCCTCCGCCGAAGCTGAACATACCCATCATGTCTGTGAGGGCACGGAGGCCGAACGGCGGACGGAAGTCCGGCCATCCCCGCCCCGTTCCCATTTGCGCCAGGAACGTCGGCACGAGCGGCAGGTAGGCGACGGCCACCACGGCTAAGGAGAGAAACCACCGACCTACTGCCGCTTTCCGACGGTAGGTCGCCAGGACGTAGACGGCCTGGGCGCCCAGCAGCAAAAAGGCAAAGTGGTGCGTATACAGCGCCAGGACCATGAGCAGCGCGTAGGCGGTCCAATGCCGCCGGCGGCCCTCCTCGAGAGCCAGCCACAGCGCGTAAGACGCCCCCAGGCCGAAAAGCGTAAGGAACGGGTACATCCGCGCTTCCTGGGCGGACGTCACCTGGAAGGGCGAGACTGCCAGGAGCGCCGCCGCCAGAAGCCCCACGCGATCACCGGCCAGTCGTCGCCCCAAGAAGAAGGTCAGCAGGATGGCGCCCACGCTGGCCAACACCGAAGGGATGCGGATGGAGGCCTCCCCTGAGCCGAAGAGTGCCATCCAGACGTGCAACAGCACGTAGTGCAGTGGGGGGTGCGTGTCGTAGGTTTGCAGCATCCGCGGGATGTCGACGAGCGCCTGCCGGGCGATGAAGACGCTGTAGGTTTCGTCGAACCAGAGGCTCTTCGTCCCCAGCCCCCAGAAGCGCACCCCGGCGCCGACCAGCAGCACGGCGGCCACGGCGAACGGTACCCGGGCGGCGCTAACGCGCGCCCAGGCCCCGCCCACCCATCCGGCCTGGCGAGTCGGCTGATAGACCCCCGCTTCCACGAGTCTCATCGTAACAGGTCCCGGAAGCATGCGGGAGCGGCCCAATGGGCCGCCCCCGCATGCTTCAACTCAACCGGTCAACCGATCAGAAGTCGCAGCTCTGATCTGAGTCGCCGTCGTTGCTGAGTGTGATCCAGCACTCGTCGGTCGGCGTCACGGGGAATCCGGCGGCCTGGCCGACCGCGCTCCACTGGATGAACGCGGCGGCGCCGCCACCGGTCGCAACTACCGGCGTCTGCCACGCAGCTCCACCGGGCATCTGCAGAGCGATGTCGGTGATGGTGGTCGGGAAGAGGTTGTGCTCCTGGTAGTAGGCCCAGGAGAGCGTCTTCGCCTCCTGCAGGATATTGTCGATCTCTGCCTTGTACGCGCGCTTGCGGGCGCCGAGGTACCGCGGCACGGCGAGCGCAAGCAGGATACCGAGAATTGCCAGCACGACCACCAGCTCGATGAGGGTGAAGCCCCCCTCGGCGGTGCGCCGCTTTTGGTCGAGGAAGAACCTAAGCAAGATACCCTACCTCCCTTCAGAACGTTGTTAGCAAGAGTCGGTGAAGGCTCCCCGGCACGAATGCTCCCTCCAGACTGACGCGCTCACCTCCTGTCCGGCCGAGCCTTGGGGTTCACCATACTCCTATGCCCGACGGGACCCCTCGGTAGACCGGTTTTGCGCCGCCCGTTAGAAAGTGCAGCCCTGATCGGAGTCCCCGTCGGCGCTCAGTGTGACGGAACACAGGTCCAGGGGCTCAACCGCCGCGCCGCCCGTCAGACCGCTGGCCGTCCACGTGATGAAGGCGGAGACGCCGCCGCCGGCGCTGAGCGCCGGCGTGTCCCAGACCGCCCCGGCGGGCATCTGCAGGGTGATTTCGCCGAGATTCACCGGAAAACGACTGTGCTCATGATAGTAGGCCCAGGAGAGCGTCTTCAGTTCCTGCAGGATGTTGTCGACTTCGGTCTTGTAGGCACGCTTCCGCGCCCCGAGGTACCGCGGGACAGCCAGCGCCAGCAAGATCCCCAGAATGGCCAAAACGACGACCAGTTCGATGAGGGTAAACCCCCCTTCGCCGGATCGCCGTCTTTGGTTGAGGAAGAACGTAAGCAAGATGACGACCTCCCTTCAAACCGCCCTCAACCGCAGACCCACATCACCATGCCGATCACTACCTCGCGCGCATGATCACCCCCGACGGAGATGGACCCTGGGAAATAGGCTACATTACTCCTCTGCCCGGACGGGTACCGCCGCAGACCGGTTCTTCTCTCCTACTTCACGCCGCTACCGGTCGCCAGGGAGAAGATCGGCAGGTACAAGGAGATGACCATGGCGCCGACCACCACGCCCATGAAGATGATCAGGATGGGCTCGAGCAGGGAGGTCAGACTCTGTACGGTCGTCTCCACCTCGACGTCGTAGAAGTCCGCCACCTTCTCCAGCATCTGCTCCAACTGTCCGGTCTCCTCGCCGACCTTCGCCATCTGCACGACCATCGGCGGGAAGACCCCGGAGAACTGCAGCGGGATGGCGATGGTCTGGCCTTCGCGGATGCTGGCGCGCACCGCTTCGACCGCTTCGCCGATGACGGTGTTGTCAATGGCCTTGGCCACGACCTCCAGGGACTGCATGATTGGCACGCCGCTGGCGATGAGCGTCCCCAGCGTGCGGCTAAAGCGGGCCACCACGATCTTCCGGTTCAGGTCGCCCACTGCCGGCAGGCGCAGCTTCAGGCGGTCGTAGCGCGCCCGGCCCGCTTTAGTGCCGAGATAGCGACGCAGCCCCCAGGCCAGCACGATAGACCCGCCGATGACCGCGTACCAGAACTTCCGGAGGACCACGCTGAAGGCCATGGCGATCTGAGTGGGCAGGGGCAGGCTGGCGTCGCCGCCCAGTTCGCGGAAGAGGTTCTCGAACTGCGGCAGGATGACGATGGTCATGAACATCAACCCGCCCAGGGCGGCAACCGTGAGCAGCGCCGGGTAGACCATGGCCGCCTTGACCTTCGCCCGCAGCGCCTGCTCCTTCTCCAGGAAGGTGGAGACGCGGTTCAGGACCTCGTCCAGCACACCGCCGGTCTCACCGGCCTTYACCATGTTGACGTACAAGTTGGAGAAGACCTTGGGGTGGCGGCCCATCGCTTCGGAGAGCGGCCGGCCGGCCTCGACCTCCAGCCGCACCTGCGCCGCGACCTCGCGCAGCTTCTTGTTCGAGGTCTGCTGCTCGAGGATGGAGAGGACGCGCACCAACGACAAGCCGGCGTTCACCATCGTGGCGAACTGCCGGCTGAAGATCGCCAGGTCTTTCAGACCGACACCGAAGAGCCCCTGGAAGATCTCGCCGACGTCGCGCCGCTCCCGCGCCCGCTCCAGGTTGGTGATAAAGAACCCCATCTCGCGCAGCCGATCCACCACCACGGCATCGTTGTCCGCCTCGATGGTACCGGCGATCACCCGTCCGGTGGGGTCCTTTGCGCTGTATCGGAACACCGCCATTCTGCTCACCCCTTGAAGCCCGCGTCTATTCTATCCGGTACCCGACTCGCTCTCCGCTTAGCCCATCCGGCTGCGGGCGACGGGCATCGCCGGCTCCTCGCCGCCCGCCTCGTGGATCATCTTGCGCAACTCCTCGGGGTGAATCGCCCGGGAGAGTGCGTCCTCGAACGTGATCAGCTTCTTCAGGTAGATGTCCCGCAGCGACTGGTCCATCGTCTGCATGCCGTACTGCACGCCCGTCTGGATGGCGGTTTCGATCTGGTGCGTCTTGGCCTCGCGGATGAGGTTGCGGATGGCCGGCGTGGCCAGCAGCACCTCCACCGCCGGCACGCGCCCGACCTCTTCCAGGGCGGGCCAGCCCCCGCGCGCTGCCGTCCCCAGGCGGGCGGAGCGACTGGGCCGTCCCTCCGCTTTCGCGGCATTGTAGCGGGCGTTGGGCAGGAGCTGTTGCGAGATCACCGCCTCCACCACGCTGGAGAGCTGGATGCGGATCTGCTGCTGCTGGTAGGGCGGGAAGACGTCGATGATGCGGTCGATGGACTGCCCGGCGTTGGCCGTGTGCAGCGTGGCGAAGACCAGGTGGCCGGTCTCGGCGATGGTCAGCGCCGCACCGATCGTCTCCAGGTCGCGCATCTCCCCGATGAGCACCACGTTGGGGTCTTCGCGCAGCACGGCGCGCAGGGCGTTGGGGAAGGACTGGGTGTCGAAGCCCAGCTCCCGCTGGTTGACGATGGACTTCTTGTGGTTGTGCAGGTACTCGATGGGGTCCTCGATGGTGACGATGTGCACGCTACGCTCGCTGTTGATGAAGTCGATCATCGAGGCCAGCGACGTGGACTTGCCGTGCCCGGTGGGCCCGGTGACCAGCACCAGGCCGCGGGGCTTGCGCGTCAGTTCTCTGAGGATGCCCGGCAGGTTCAGGGCCTCGGTACTGGGGATGGTCATGGGAATGACGCGCGAGGCGATGCCCACCGCCCCCCGCTGCCGGTAGATGTTCACACGGAAGCGGCCCAACCCGGGCACCCCATAGGAGAGGTCCAGCTCCCAGAACTTCTCAAATTTCTGCTTCTGGAAGGTGTTGAGCATGCTGTAGCCGAGTTGGAAGGTGTCCTCCGGTGTGAGCACGTCGTACTGTTCCATGGGCGCCAGTTTGCCCCACACCCGCATCGTCGGCTTGATGCCGCCGGTAAGGTGCAGGTCCGAGCCCTGGTTCTCCACCACCTCGCGCAGCAGATCGTCGATATGCATCGGTGCTCCTCCCCAGGCTCCTCGCCGTTACTCCTCGACAAAGACCACGCGCAGGACCTCCTCCAGCGAGGTCGTGCCGTTCAGGACCTTGGCCAGCCCGTCACCCTGCAGGCTGCGCATGCCCCCCGCGATGGCCGCCTCCTTAATCTGGCCGCTCGTGGCGTGGTTCACGATCAGACTCTTCACGGTGTCGTCCACCGTCATGATCTCGAAGATGCCGCTCCGCCCCTTGTAGCCGATGCTGTTACAGTACTCGCACCCCACCGCCTTGTAAAAGGTGGGCGTGGTCTCCAGGTCGGACAGGCCGATGCGCTTGAGCACCTCCGGGGTGGGCGTGTAGGGCGTCTTGCAGCGGTGGCAGAGGATGCGCACGAGTCGCTGCGCGATCACGCCGACGACGGAGGAGGAGACGAGGAAGGTCTCGATGCCCATGTCCACCAACCGCGTCACCGCGCCCGGGGCATCGTTCGTATGCAGCGTGGACAGCACCAGGTGCCCGGTTCCTCGATGGTCGTGATGTTCACCTCCACGCGGTTCAGCCGGTTGAGGATGGCGTAGAGGCTGGTCGTCTTCCCGCTGCCGGTGGGGCCCGTGAGGAGGATGATGCCGTGGGGCCGGGAGATGACGCGCTCGAAGCGCTGGTGGTCCTCCGGCAGCAGGCCGAGCTTCTCGATGCCGACGAAGGCGCCCTGCTTGTCCAGGATGCGCATGACCACCTTCTCCCCCCAGACGGTGGGGATGGTGGAGACGCGCAGGTCGATGTCCCGGTTGTCCACCTTCATTTCAATGCGGCCGTCCTGCGGGACGCGCCGTTCGGCGATATTCATCCCGGCCATGATCTTGATGCGGGAAACCAGGGCGGCCTGCACGTGCTTGGGGGGCGTCATCACCGAGTAGAGCGTCCCGTCGATGCGGTAGCGGATGCGCACCCGCTGCTCCTGCGGCTCGACGTGGATGTCGCTGGCACCCTGCCGAATCGCCTGGACGGTGATCTGGTTGGCCAGGCGGACGATGGGTGCGTCCTCGGCGACGGCGCGCAGCCGCTCGGTGGCGACCTCTTCCTCGTACGCCTCCGTCGGCCGGATCTCGGCGAGCGTCACGTCCATCCCCACCGGGTACTGGCTGAGGGCGCGTTGGAAGGCGTCCGGGGTGATGACCGCCGGTCTGATCTCCAGGCCGGTGAGCTTGCGCAGGTCGTCCAGGGCGACGACGTCCAGCGGGTCCTCCATCCCCAGGACCAGGCTGCCGTCCTCCACGGCGATGGGGATGACATGGTGCCGCCGGGCGATCTGCTCGGGGATGCGCAGCAGGATGTCCTCTTCCAGCAGGGCGTCGCTGAGGTTGACGAAGTCGATGCTCAACTGCTTGGCGATGGCCCGGGCGAT
This sequence comes from Candidatus Sysuimicrobiota bacterium CSP1-3, assembly GCA_001443485.1. GTDB lineage: Bacteria > Sysuimicrobiota > Sysuimicrobiia > Sysuimicrobiales > Humicultoraceae > Humicultor. The sequence continues at coordinate 33,401 of LDXQ01000008.1, read as the reverse complement.
GTCGTCCTGCGAGGCCAGGCCCATGCTCAGGATCACCCGGCCCAGGCGCTCCCCCGTCTGCTTCTGCTGCTGCAGGGCGCGTTCCAGTTGGGCCTCGGAGAGGAGGCCGGCCTGCACCAGGATCTGCCCCATGGGCATGCGCCTGCGCATGTGTGAGACTCGCCGCGGCGGGGCTTTCAGACCCTCAGTATAACGCGCCGGCGCGGCGATGTCCGCCGGGGGCGCGGTCCGGCGCGGCGGCGCGCTCGGTGCGGCCGGGGCGCTGGGAGCCGGAGCGGCGCGGGCGGGCGCAGTGGGGGTCACGTCGACCGCGACCTTCTGCGATGCGGCCTGCCCGTAGCGATCCCGGACCGTAATGTTCAGCTCGGCCATGATGACTCCGCCACGGCGTGTCCTACGCGGGTGACCTGCCGCCCTTCGCCTGTCATTCCACTAACTCGTGCGCCCGATCGGGTCAGGGCGCGCGCCAGAGGAACACGTTCGGTTCGGACGTCGGCTCCAGCGTGCCCTCGCTCGCCCGGATCTCAAAGGTCAGGGCGTCGTTCTCCGGGTCCCGGGCGACGATGGTCACCCGCGCCAGCCCGCCGGAGGGCACCACCGGGGGATCGATGATCACGTGGTCGATGATCGGGGGCTCGTCGACCGCGCCCCTGGCGTCGGCGATCGAGACGTTCCCCACCGCGTCACGCACCGTTACGCTGAACGTTACTGCCTTGGCCATCGTCTTCCCCTCCAAGAATTCCCGACCTCTGCCCGCGGAGGCAGACGCCAGGGAGTCGTCCTTCTTCTGGTCGCGCCATGCCTAGAGCGCGTCCCGCTCCAGCATCATGACGACCTGTTGCCGGTTCAGCACCGCGACGGGCGCCTCGTACAGAAACTGCCCCTCCAGCGTGTAGACGCGGGCGTTGGTGATCGGCAGAAAATCCCGCGACTGGTTCAGCCGGTCCGAGATGCGGGCGGTCGGCGGCAGCGGTAGCTCCCCCTCGATCCGGTGGAGGATGGTCCAGACCACGATCGGTTGGCGCTCCAGCTCGATCTTCACCGCCCACCTCCCCGCCCCTCGGCGGCCATTTCCACCGGCGGCGCCTGCAGCAGCCGCTGGATCCCCTTCAGGCTCATCCCGCGGTCTACCATCGCCTTGATCCAGCGGATCCGTTCCACGTCCTCCTCGGAGAAGAGCCGGTGCCCCCCGCCGGTGCGCGCCGGCGTGATCAGGTGGTACTGCTCCTCCCAGGCCCGGATCCGCCGCGGGTTGACGCCGGTGAGCTGGGCCACCGTGCGGATGGGGTAGATGGGCGCCTCCTTGTCGACAATCATCCCGGATGTCCTCCTCGCGGCCCCTAGGCCTTCGGAGCCACCTCGCGCGTGGGAATGTACCCGCCCTCCCGGAGATAGTTGTAGATCTCCTGAGTCTTGGCGAACGCGTGAAAGTCGGGCCGGTACTCCTTCTCGAGCTTGTAGTCCACCTCCAGGAACTTGTTCAGGGTGACGAAGAACGCGTACTGCACGATGTAGGCGGCGGTCTCCGGCGCGTCGCGGTTCTTGTCCACGAAGAGGTTGATGATGTCCACCTTGGGCATCAGCGCCGGGTCGATCCCTTCGCTGCGCGCCTTCGACTCCAGCAGCGTGTAGAGGTCGTGCGTGGCCTTCCAGTCCTTGGCCATGACCATGGCCACGTCCAGGTCGTATTCCAGGTCGCCGCTGCCCATGCTGTGGTGCATCGTCGGCCGGTTGTAGACGTTGAACTCCTCCGCCTCGTCGGCGGGCCGCTCGTCCAGCCGGCAGCCCTCCTTGTCCAGCGGGGAGATGGCGAAGATAGGGCAGTTCAGCTCCAGGCTCATCTCCGACAGGGCCGTGGAGATGAAGTCGGTGCGCGCCCGCTGGTCGTCCACGTATTCGGAGAGCGGAATCTTCTGCAGGTAGTCGAAGAAGATGACGACGTCGGAGGTCTCGAACTCCTGCATCAGGTTGTAGGCGTGGGCGCGGATGCGGTCCAGGCTGTGCTGCCGCCCCGCCTCCACCACATAGAGGAAGGGCGCGTAGCGGGAGATGCGCTGCTGCGCCTCCCGCAGTTTGGGGGCGATGTTCCGCCCCTCGGGGTCCGCCCCCGAGAGAATCCAGGTGGGGTTCAGCCCGGTCTCGCGGGCCATCAGGCGCGCGCCCAGCACGCGGCGCGTCTGCTCCCAGGTGTAGTAGAGGACGGGGACGCGGTGATTGTTGGCGACATACGTCGCCAGCTCGAGGGCGAAGTTGGTCTTCCCGCGGCGCGGCGCGCCGGCCAGGCCGTAGTAGAAGCCGCGGCGCAGCCCGGAGAGCACCTCGTTCAGCCGGTCGAAGGGACGAATGGAGAAACCGAGCTGACGGATGGGGTCGGACCGCTCCGCGAACTCCATCAACTCGCCGAACGTCGTCGAGACCGGGCTGACCTGCTTGCGGATGCGCCGCTTCTGGATCTCCATCAGGCGGCCGACGGCGTCGCTCGTCACCTGCACGATGTCCTGCGGCCGGTCCCCGCCTTTGTGCAGGAAGGCGCCCAGGTCATCGTAGACCTTCGCCAGCAGTTCCCGGCTCTCGCGCGCCTTGAGCAGGTCCAGGTAACCCACCACCTGGCCGGCGTTGGGCGGGGTGCGGGCGACGATGGCGGTCAGGTAGCGCTCCATCTCCGGGGAGAGCAGGCCGTGGTCATCGAGGTAGGCGCGCACGGCGACCTCGTCCACCGCGGCGCTACGCCCGTAGAGGTCGAAGAGCGCCTTCACCAGCCGCTTCGCCGTGGGGGTGGCCATCAGGTCGGCGTGAAACCCCTCGTTCAGGGCGATGGTGAAGAGGTGGCGGTCGCGGAGAAAGCCGCTGAGCAGCGACGCTTCGATCTCGTGGTAGTCCATGATCACTTCCCGTCCGCGAGAAGGATTCGGCGAGCGGACTTCCTAGGAACTTCCGGCAAACTCACTGCGCTCTTCGGCCAGGCTTGGACGCAAGCGCATGGGATAGTGAGCCGAATTTCCGCATAGCAAGACGGGATATGCCCACAGCATGAGGCCCTTAGTCGCAAATTGGCGGGAATCCTCCTCTCCCTAACCCTGTCTGGTTTCTCGGCCGATGGGGCATGAATTCCCCTAGACCGTCCAGCAATGTTCCGGTGGAGACTCCCGTGATCGACGGCGTCAGCCTGGAGGAATATAAGGCCCGGGTGGGCCTGTCCGCGGACAACCGCGTCCTGGACGGGGCGCTGCGCTACCACGAGGCCCGGGTGAAGGCGCAGCGCGGGCCCGTCGAGGACGCGGTCGTCCTCTACAAGCGCCTGCTTGACCTCCTGCCCGACGAGCCCTGGGTCTATGAGGACCTGGTCGGGCTCTACATGCTCCGCGGGGCCACCCCGGACGCGGTGGCCCTCCTGTTGGCCCTGGGGGACGTCTACCTCCGGCTGGGCCGCACGGACGGCGTGCTGCGGGCCTACCAGCAGGCGGCGGCCCTGGCGCCGCACGATCCGGAGATTCAGGCCCGGCTGCAGTCGCCAGCGCGGCCCGCGCCGATGGCGGCGCCGGCCGAAGCGGCGCCCACCCAATCCACCCCCGTGCCTCCCGCTCCACCCGTGGAGACCCCGGCGGCACAAGCGGCGGTAGTCGAGGGGGTGGCTGAACCCGGGGAAGCGAAGCCGACCGAGGCCAAACCAGCGGAACCCAAACAGAAGCGCGGCGCCAAGCTGCCTCGCAAGAGCGAGTCGTTGGGTCAGGTGCTGCAGCAGATGGGACTCGTCACCGCAGAGCAACTCACTCAGGCCCTGGAAATCCAGAGCCGCACCGGTGAACGCCTGGGGCAGATCCTTCTGGATATGAAGGTGATCACCGAAGTCCAGCTCGCCCAGGCGATGGGCCGGCAGTGGGGCTACCGCTACGTCAGCCTGGGGGAGACCCGCATCGACCCCGATGCCGTGAAGTTGGTCCCCCACTCCCTGGCGCTGCGGCTGCGCATGATGCCGATCAACTGGGAGCGCGGCCGCCTCGCCCTGGCCATGATCGACCCGCTGAACGTGATCGCCGTGGACGACGTGCGCCTGATGACCGGGCAGGAGGTCGAGCCGGTCATCACCACCGAGGACGAACTGATGGCCGCGATCAACCACCACTACCAGGTGGAAGCGGCCACCGAGGCGATCGCCCGGGACACCTCGGAGAGTACGGACATCACCGAGGACGAGGTCTCCATCGAACTGCTGAAGACGCTGGTCGAGGATGCGCCGGTGGTGCGGCTGCTCAACACAATTATCGAGGAAGGCGTGCGCCAGGGCGCCAGCGACATCCACATCGAGGCGCAGCGCGGCGGGCTGCTCGTGCGCTACCGCATCGACGGCGTACTGCATGACACGATGAAGCCGCCGCGGGAAGTGCGCGCCGCGCTCATCTCCCGGGCGAAGATCATGGCCGAGATGGACATCGCCGAGCGGCGCCGGCCGCAGGACGGCCGCATCCACTTCAAGACCAACAGCCGCACCGTGGACCTGCGGGTCTCCACCCTGCCCACGATTTTCGGCGAGAAGGTGGTCATGCGCATCCTGGACCAGTCCACGCCGTTGATCGGCCTGAACCGCCTGGGGTTTCACAGCGACACGCTGCGCCAGTGGGAGCAGGCCATCAGCACGCCCTACGGGATGATCCTGGTCACCGGCCCCACCGGCAGCGGCAAGACCACCACCCTCTACGCCACCCTGGGAACGATCAACACGCTGGAGAAGAACATCGTGACCGTGGAAGATCCTGTGGAGTACCAGTTGCCGCGGATCAACCAGGTGCAGGTGAACGTGAAGGCGGGGTTGACCTTCGCCTATGCGCTGCGCAGCATCCTCCGCCAGGACCCGGACATCGTCATGGTCGGAGAGATGCGCGACCGGGAGACGGCGGAGATCGGTGTCCAGGCAGCACTGACCGGCCACCTGGTCCTCTGCACCCTGCACACCAACGACGCCGCCTCGGCGGTCACCCGGTTGGTGGACATGGGCATCGAACCCTTCCTGGTGGCCTCCTCTACCGTCGCCATCCTGGCGCAGCGGCTGGCGCGGCAGATCTGCCCGCACTGCAAGATCGCCTACACCCCACCCCCCGACGCGCTCAAGCGCCTGGGGCTGGACCCGGAACGGGAGATCTCCCTCTTCCGCGGCCAGGGGTGCGAGGAGTGCCGCTTCACCGGCTACAAAGGGCGCATCGGCGTCTTCGAGTTGCTGATGATGAGCGACGGCGTCCGCGAGCTGATCGTGCGCCGCGCCCCGTCCACGGAGATCAAGGCCCTCGCCGTGCGCGAGGGGATGCAGGCGCTGCGCGACGACGGCCTGGAGAAGGTCCTCTCGGGCGTCTCTACGATCGATGAGATCCTGCGGGTCGTCTACGTCGCGGACTAGAGGAAGGTCCCGCCTGGCCGACAGGCCGGCCGCTATTGATCCTTCCAGGAACGCAGCAGCGTGAAGTTGGAGTAGGTGGGCGGCGCGATCTCCGCCGTGGGGTCGTAGGTGAACATGAAGTCACGGTCCACGTCCACCGTATCCGCCAGGACGGCGCCGTACATCTTGCCCACGTAGCCGACGGCGCGGTCCTCGTCCCACTCGCCGTTGGGCACGAGAAAGGTCCCCACGACGATACTCGCCCGGTCGATCTGCACCGCGGCGGGCTCGTGAGCGGATGAGCGCACGCGGACCAGCAGGCGCCCCGCCGGGGCGGGCTGGGGATCGTTGCCGGTGTCGGTGGGCAGCATGCCGAAGCGGCCGTATTGCCCGATGACCAGCGCCTGCCCCAACTCCTCGCCGATGCGCAGGTCCACCTTCCCTTCACCCAGCAGCATCAGCCGCCCGCAGCGCCCCATGGTCAGCCGGCGGATGTTTACGACGGTGGTGGTGCCGGCCGTTCCGGTCTGGATGCGCAGGTCGGTGAAGGGCGTGCCGCCGGTGCAGCCGCCGGAGGCTCCCGCCGCGTTCAACGTGACCTCATCCCAGTCGTACCCGGTTGTGGCATCCATCGTCCATCCGGCGGTCGTCACGGTCATGTCGTCCGGGCCCGGCGAGAAGGTGGGGAGCGCCACGGCTGGACAGATCGGGCTGGGAGCGAAGGGCGTGGTCGCCCCCTGCACCTGGTTGGCGCATCCCTGAGAACAGGTGATGGCCCCGGTGGCTTTGGCGCTCCCGGTGTAGTAGCCGTTGTTGGTGTACGGCGGCGGCGGATCGGCGCGCACGCGGGCGGGGTTGCTCGCCGGCCCGAGCAGGCTGATCGTTCCGTTGGCGGCGACGTCACCATAGACGGTAATCCCCTGGTTGATCAACACCGAGGTGTAGCCGCAGATGGCATAGCCGGTCGTCCCCTGGGGAAAACCCTCCACGGTGACGACCAGCGTGCGCGTGGGCCCGGCGACCGGCAGCGTGGCTACTGAAACGACGCGCCGGTAGGCTGCGTTGGTGCCGCCGCAGGGCAGCGGCTGCCCGTCCAGGCAGCTCACAGTGACCGCGGCGGTGCCCAGCACGGTCCCACCGTCGTCGATCGCCACCGTCTCTCCGGCGTACGCGTCGGCGCCGACCTGCTGCAGCCGCGCCAGCGCGTAGTGGACCCCCGCCTCGGCAATGTTGAAGACGCGCACCGCCTGCAGCTGTCGGATGCCCGCGGACAGGTCGGCGGCGATGAACCGCATCACGCCGATGGTTACCACGGTGACCAGGCCCATCACCAGCAGGATGTACAGCATCACCGACCCGCGGTTGGCCGCGGCGGGGCGGGACCGGGAAGCCTGGGGGCTAGATGTTCTCGTTGGGATTCTTCCAGTCATTGGCGTTGGGCTCCGGATTGCGCAGCATCACATCGCGCGTCCACGTCTGCGTCTGCACCCCAGACCGCCCCTCCGCCCCCTGCACCGTCAGGTTGATCCGGACGAGCCGGACGCGCCGGATCTCGCCGGGGGTGGTCAGGTCTGTGATGCGCAGACCGGAACTGGAGAAGTAGTCGAACGTCAGGTTCGTCACCGCCACCCGGGGGTCGGAGAGGGGGATGGTCGCCGGGAGGGCCCCGGCGGCGCAGGGCTGCTGGTACTCCAGGACAACCTGGCTGCCTGTGGTCGGATCGTTCCCCAGGAGGTAGCCAATCGTCATGACCTCGTTGCCGGCCACGGTATCGCTGTTCAGGATCTCGCCGTTGACGTAGATCGCGCCGGCGGTTGGCTGCAGGGCCGCGTCCTGCGCCACGACCATATCGCGGCAGCGCGCCTCGCTCTGCTCGCCGGGCACCAAATTGAGCCCGGCGTTGCGGAGCCGCTCGGACATCCACTCCAGCGCCTGGCGCGCCGTCTCCGTGTCCGCGGACCGGACGGCCACGACCAGTTTGCTGCGCACAGCGACGCCGACCAGCGCGGACATCGAGCCGGCCAGTACCGCCATCAGCCCGATGACCACCAGGACCTCGAGCAGGGTCATCCCGGATTCCCCGCAGCGACACGCGCCGGAGGCCGGAGCGTTACGGCGTGCTGAAATTCGCCACATATGTGCTGAGGATGGTATAGGGCGGCGACTCCGGGGTCTCGTAGAGGGTGACGGTGAGCTTGCGCAGCGGCGGGGCGGCCACGTCCTCTGCCCGGATCACGGCCCGATCGAACCCGGCCGGGATGCGCGGCTCGGCAAGGTCGCCGTAGGTGGTGTACCCGCTGCTCTGTGTGAGGGTACGAGTCCCGGCGGCGACGTCGTCGGCCAGGAACGAGTAACCCTGCACGCGGAGGTAGTCCAGTTCCGCCTGGACCCAGGCAGCGGCTTCGGCCCGCAACTTCCCCCGGCGGGCTTCGGTCATGCCGTAGAGCAACCCGCCCAGGACCGTCGTGGCCATCAGCGCCAGCACAGTGGCGGAGACGACCAGCTCCACGAGCGTGAACCCCGCCTGGCCGCGGAGGATCCCGGCGCGTCGGCGCCTACGGCGCACTGCCCACATGCCTCACGGTGCACTGCCCACATGCCTCACGGTGCACTGTATGAAACCCGCCCCGTGCCGGCCTCGATGCGGACGGTGTAGGTGCGGCCGGTCGTGGTGTTGGTCACGGTGATGGTGCCCCACGCGGTGGGCACGCCGCGGCGGTCGAAGGAACAGGCGCCCGCCGGGCAGGTGGTCGCGAGAGTGATATCGGCGGGCAGCGCCGCCTGGCGCAGGGTGCCGCCGCCGGCGGCACCGATGGTGTAGGTCTGGCCGGCGATGGAAACGGTGACGGTCGTCCGCCGGGTCAGAGCGGCCTGCCGCGCCGCGGCGATGTCGTAGGTCATCGTCCGCACCCACCCGTCCACGCGCTCGCGGGCCACGGCGTGCCGCATCCCCGAGACACTCATCCCCATGACGACGCCCAGCAGGGTAATGACGATCATGCTCTCGAGCGCAGAGAGGCCGGATTCGTTGAGGGCAAACCGCAACCCCCAACGCCGAAGCACAGCGCGGCGTGGGCTGGGTGTGAGCATCGGTGCGGTGACCTTCCTCAAGGTGTATGCCCGTGGCCTTTTGCCTTCAGTCGTCGCGGCGGTCCCGCAGAACGCGCCGCGGGGGCGTGGACCGGGTGGGAGTCCACGCCCCCATGCGGTGCGGGGGGGCCGGGGTACACTCGCTCACCCCGCAGATTCGCCCCGGCGAATTTGCGGGGACGTGCTCTTAGACCAACGCAGCGGCGAGCTGGCTGTTCCGCTTCATCTCCAGGCGGATGCGGCCCAGGTTGCAGCGGGCGTTGCCCACGACGACCAGCAGCGCGTCCGGGCCGGCCGGGCCCACGGCCACGGGGCCCTCCTCAAACTCCATGAGCAGGCCGCGGATCATGCCGCGCACCATCTCGGTGCCCATCGCCTCCGCCGCGGCCATGTTGCTGGCCACGATGGCGGCCACGCCCTCGAGATCTACGTCTTCCGTAGAGATGCCTTCGATGACGAAGCCGTCCCGGCCGACGACAAGCACCGCCAGCACGCCCTCCACTTTGGCCAGTTCCGCCAGAACGTCTTTGATCTGCGACATCGTTCCAATCCCCCCGTTTTAGATCGACGGGCTGAGGAGCGCCCGCAGCTTGCCGAGCGAGCTCGCCAGTACCCGCGAGACGTGTTTTTGCGAGATGCCGATGCGTTTGGCTGCTTCCATCTGTGTCAGGTCGGTGAAGAAAAGGTAGTAGAGGACGCGTCGCTGCAGCGGATTGAGTTTCTCCATCGCGTCGAAGAGCACGATCCGGTCCTCCAGCGGGAGGTGGAAGGACGCCAGGGACCTGTGCCGGGTGCGGTCGCGGTCGACGCGCAGTTCGCCGGTCTCCTCATCCGCCTCCAGGGAGATCGTGCGCAGGACCTCGCGCGTCTTCAGCACCTCCAGGAGGCCTTCCTCTTCCACGTTGAGTTCGGCGGCCAGCTGCTCCACCGCGGGGAAGCGCCCCTCTTCGCTGATGTAGCGCGCCGACGCCTCCTCGATCTGGTGGTTCAGCTTCTGCAGCCAGCGCGGCTTGCGGATGGTGTCGCGGTGGTCGCGCAGGTGGTGGCGGATCTCGCCGCGGATGAGGTGGCTGGCGTAGGTGACGAATTTCACGCCACGCGTGGGGTCAAACAGTTCCACGGCGTTGAGCAGACCGATGAACCCCACCTGCATCAGGTCGTCCGTGGGGACCCCGGAGAAGATGAAATCGGAGACGATGCGCCGCACCAGGGGCGTGCAGGCCACGACGATCTGCTCCTGCAACGCCGGATCGCGCGTCTCCAGATAGCGCGCAATGAGCCCGTCCTCGTCCCGCGTCTGGCGCTCGGGGCGGACCGAGGGCGCGACTGCTCCGTCGCGCGAGCCATGGCGTAATGAAGAAGATGATTCCGCCGTGCGACTGCTGGTCTGACCACGAGCTGCCATCGGTGCTCCCCCTCCGGCGGTATGCCCCGAAAACCGGTGAGAATGCCCTCGGCAGGTTGAGCCTGTCGGGGCAGCAGGCTCAGAGCGGAGATGAATGCTGCGACGTTGGGTGCGATGTCCGCCTGAAAGTGAAGTCCCCCTCGGTGGTGCCACCGAGGGGGACCCAAACCTTTTCCCTTCGGCAGCCCGGCCGACCAACTTACCTGGTCCCGTGGCTTTGCGCCCCCACCTCACGATGGGTTTGCCCTTTCGGGGACTTCCTATGAAATTGTGTTCCTGTTTATTCTACGTAACCTCCTCAACTCCTTCTGGTTCCCGCAGGAATTTTCGGATATCGTGAATCTTCCGCTCACCCGCGTCGATCCTCTCATCATGTTGCGGCACTCCTGCGGCCGCCTTACAACCGGTTGTGCCCGCTACTGCGACGGCGCGGGGGTCCGGGGTCGCCCGCTGTAGCGTCGGAAGACCAGCCGCCGGTCGGCGAGCCAGCCTACCACCGCATCAACGACGCCGAGCGGGACCAACCCGGCGCGGGCCACCTCTTCCAGCGAGCGGGTGCCGTCCAGCAGCGGCAGCCATCCCAGGATATCCTCACCATGATCCGTGATCAGGTCGAGCAGGTCCTCCGGGTTGGTCAAATCCACGGTGGGGGCCAGGAGGAAGCGTTCGTCGCCCCGAAATCGACGAGCCACCTCGCTCCTGGCCGGGACCACCGTGGTCTCCCCTGACTCCGCCGGCGCGGGCGGGGAGACTTTCGCGGCCGGTGCCGGAGCAGCGGCCGCAGGCACTTCAGGTGCAGGGCTCTTCGGCGGTGTCGTTTCAGGCACCGCTGGCGCCTCTGTGGGCGGACCGGCGGATGATGCTGCCGCCTCAGCCGGCGGCGTCTGCACCGGCGAAACCTCCATGGGCGGGACCTCAACCGGTTGCACCGGCGTCGTCGTTCGGGCCGGCGTGACCTCGACCTCGGGCGGCGGCGTGAACCCGCGGAGCGGCGGCGGTTCCGACGGAGGCGAGAGGTCGAGCGCGACGCGGCCGCGGTAGATCTGCAGCACGCCCTCCTGTGGCGGCGCCGCGCCGTCATCGTTGACGATGGCGCCCTGGTGGAAGCGCACCGCGCGCACGAGGCCTTCCTGCACGATCCAGGCGGCTGCCACGTCGCCCACCAGCACAGCGACCCCGGTGAATCCCTGGCGCTGCGCCCAGGCCACCCAGGCCTCGGGCGAGAGGACCTCCGCCGGTAGCGCGGGCTGCAGCAGGGAGAGGTCGCGCAGCCCCGCGGCCCAGCGCGCCGGAATCGCCACCTGGCCCCAGCGCGGGGGAGGCAGCCGCTCCAGGCGCCGCGCCACAGTGGTGAGGGCGTGCTCGCCCTCCACCCAGCCGGCGCCGTCCCAGAGGTGAATGCGCGGCCGGCCGGAGACGAAGAGCAGGATCGCCTCCGCATCGGACCAGCGGATCCAGAGGTACCCGTTCCACTCGTGCCGCTGCGCCACCCACGTCGCCCAGCGGGCGGGGGTGAGGGCGAGACCCTGGGTCGTCCCGCGTACGGCCATCAGAGCACTTCGATCATTCGCCGGTGCCAGGCCCCGCTGGCGGAGAGCGCCACGAGTCCTGCCACGCGCAGCAGGTTAAGGGGATGGACGTCCGTGTACAGTTCATAGAACGTCAGATACACAAATCCCAGGCTGGCCAGGGTCAGGCCGGCCACACCGACGGCGACGCCCAGCCAGACGTAACCCGACGCGCCGCCGCGGAAGGCCATCGCCGGCCCCAGCGCCAGCGGGACGAGCAGCGCGATCGTGCTGGCGTAGAAGAGGTCGAGCCCCTTCTCCAGCGGATCGAGCGGGCTGGAGAGCAGCGGCCACATGAATCCACCGATGACCACCACCCAGATCAGCACGCCGCTGCCCGCCAGCACCAGGCGCTGCTGGGCGGTGAGCATGGGGTTGACCAGACGAAACTCGTCCGCCAGTGCGGCGAGCAGCAGGAGGAAGGCACCCACGAGAAACGCGTCGGCAGATGATGGGTAGGAGCGGGTCTGGCCGAACCACTCCCGCAGCGCGTAGATGAGCAGCCCCGCGGCCCAGACCAGCGCCGCCCCGGCCGTCAGGCGCCAGACCCGACGCTCGTGATCGCGCGGCCCGTAGGTCCGCGCGGCCTGAAACAGCGTCGCCGCCGCGGTGGCCGCCGCCAGCACCTGCACCGAGAGGCTGAGCAGATGCTGCACGAAGCGGGCGCCCGCATCAACCGGCGCCGGCAGGAAGATCGCCAGGCCGGCGGCGAGCAGCAGCGCGGGAAACATCAGCGTGATCACAGCGTCACCCCTTCTCCGCGGCGAAGGGCTGGAGAAGGTGCTTCACCGCGGCCTCGCAGTCGAAGTCGCGCGCCAGCGTCCAGAGAAGCCGCTCGGTGAAGGCCGCGCCGGCGACCCGCTTCAACCCTTCGGCAATCGCCTGCAGCGCCGCCGCCCCCTTTTCCGGCGCGATCGGGCCGAGGACGTCCCGGCCGGATACCGCTGCGTCCAGCGCCAGCGCGACGTTCGCCGCCTCCTCCAGTTGCTGTGCCAGCGGGCTGCCGCGGTGCCGGCGCACCCGCGCCAGCGCTTCGGGCAGGAGGCGGTCCCAAGGGACGGCCGCCAGCGCCGCATCGGCGGTCGTGATCTCCGCGGCGGAGCGGGCGGGTGCAGCACCTCGCG
>LDXQ01000008.1:0-20806 GCA_001443485.1 Candidatus Sysuimicrobiota bacterium CSP1-3 | reverse complement strand
CAGGGCGCACGGGCGCGGGCGCCACCGGCGTGACAGACTGGGCCGGTGCCGCCGCCGCGGGAGGTCCGGTCGCCCTTGCTGAAGCCGCGTCGTCGGCGCCCTCGCCAGTGAGCGGCGGCGGGCCGGGATGCACCGCGATGATGGCATCGGCATCGGCCCACAGCGCGCGCAGCGCGGCCAGCGGGTCCTCCCGCTGGATCACCACGTCGCGCGCCTCGGGCAGCAGGAGCCAGCCGCTGTGCAGCCGGCCGTGGTCAAACCAGACCACACCCTCCCCCGGACGCCCGGCCGCGTACATCAGGCCGGTGAAGCCCCGCCGCCGCAGCAGCGCCACCAGCGGATCGAGCCGCGTGTAGGCGGGCCGCAGATCGTCGTAGAGCGGCCGGGCCGCGCGGGCCGTGCGCAGCAAGGCTTCCGCCTGCATCCGGGAGAGCGTCGGCATTTCTACTTGATCCCTCGCTCCCGGTAGTAGCGCAGTGCGCCGGCGTGCATCGTGATGGGCATCCCGCGGCGGGAGGTGGTCAGGCTGATGTCCTTGCCGCGGGCGTGCGCCTGCTGCAGGCGGTCGACGTTGTCCCACAGCGCCTTGGTCAGGTCGTAGATCAGCCTCTCGTCCATCTCTTGACGCGTCACCAGCATCGCCATCACCGCGGCAGTCTCCGCGACACGCTCCTGGCCCTTGTAGGTGTTCGCCGCCACGACCACGCTGGTGTAGTAGGGATACTGCGCGCGCAGTTCGTCCACCGCGTCCCGCGGGATGGGCAGCAGCTGCAGGTCGCGCGAGGCGGCGACGTCCTGGATAGCGGCGGTGGGAATCCCCGCCGTGATGAAGGCGGCGTCGATCACGCCGTCCTTCAACTGGTCGGCGGCCTCGGCGAAGTTGAGGAAGTCCTCGCGGATGTTGTAGTAGCCCAGGCCGAACAGGCGCAGGATCTGCCGCGCGTTCACCTCGGTGCCGCTACCGGGCGCGCCTACAGCGACGCGCCTGTCCTTCAGGTCGGCGATGCTGGCGATCCCCTTCCCCTTCAGGGTGACGACCTGGATGATCTCCGGGTAGAGCATGGCCACGCCGCGCAGGTTACTCACGGGCTGCGGCTTGTTGGACACGCGGTCCATGAACATCTCGATGCCGTGGAAGGCGTAGTAGGCGATGTCGTTCTGCACAAAGGCCACCGCTACGTCGCCGCGGGCAATTAGCTGGATGTTGGCCACCGAGGCACCGGAGGTCTGCGCCGTCGCCTGCACCCCGGGGACCTTCGCCGACCAGACCTCCGCCAGCGCGCCGCCCAGCGGGAAGTAGACGCCGGCGGTGCCGCCCGTGGCCACGGCGACGAAGGTGCGCTGCTGCGCCGTCACCGGCCAGGCCAGGCCGACGGTGATGAAGAGAATCAGGATGATCGCCCTGCGGGACATGGCTGCTCCCTCCTCCTCTAGTGCCCTACCGTGATGAACCGGCCCCCGCTGATGCGCGTGATGATCACGTCGCGCACGGGATCGCCCCAGCGGTCGAAGGACAGTTCTCCCGTGACGGCGGGGAAGCGCCGCAGTGTCCCCACCACGTCGCGCACCTTTTCCCGGTCCGGGCCCGCGCGGCGCAGGGCGAAGACCAGGACGCGCACCGCGTCGTAGGCTTGCGCCGCGAACTGGTTGGGCGTGCGGCCGTGGCGGTCGCGGTAGCTGGCAACGAAAGCGCGCACGATCGGCAATGGCGTCTCCGGCACAAAGCCCGCCGGGACGTACAGGTCGTTGGCGGCGGCGCCGGCCCAGGTGGCCGTGTCCTCGGTGTAGAGGGCGTCGCTGCCGGCGATGAGCAGCCCGCTGGTCACGGCGCGGGCCTGCCGCAGGAAGAGGACGCCCTCGTCCGGATACGCCGCCAGGAAGACCGCCTGCGCCCGGTCGTTGATCGCGCCCTGCACGTGCCGGGCGAAGTCCTGCTCGCCGTCGCGGAAGAGGCGCCGCCCGGTGATGGTGGCGCCCTTCGCCCGGGCGGCCCCTTCGAAGGCCAGGGCGACCATCGTCCCGTAGTCGTTGCTGTCGTGCACGACGGCGACGCGCCGCACGCGCAGCTGCTCCACCAGGTAGGCGGCCAGCGCCTGCGCCTGTGTCCGCGCCGGCAGCGCCGTCCGGAAGACGTAGTGCCCGCCGTAGGGCAGCGGCGCCGTGGCCCCCGGCGTGATCAGGACCACGCGGCGGCGTTCCGCCGCGGGCGCGGCGGCGATGGCCGTGGCGTCGGTGAGCGGCCCGACGATTCCCACCACGCCCTGCGCCGCCAGTTCCCCGACGAGCCGCGCCGCATCCTCGGGGATGCCGTGGTCGTCCGCCATCACCAGCGCGAGGCGCCGCCCGTGAATCCCCCGGTCGGCGTTAATCTCGGCGACGGCCAGTTCTGCTCCCTCGACGACCGCGCGGGCCGCGCCGGGCATGCCGCTCGTCTGCGGCACGATGACGCCGATGCGAATCGCTTCGCCGGCGGTGGAGGTAGGCTGCGCGCACGCGGTAAGTAGCAGGAGCGCGGGAAACAGGAGGGATACCCACGATCGCCGGCCCGTGTCTCGCCTCATCCGTCTGCGGAAGACCTCCCGCCGGAGAATTCCTCCGGCCTGGAAAAACGGCGCAACGCCCCCAGCCCAGGCTGGATGCCGAAAGGCTGAGGGCGTTGCGCACGTCCTCACCTGTCGGCAACCCGGCTGACCCGCTCGGGGCCCCGGACGTTCACGCGCGGAACATCCGGGGTGGGCTTGGGTCCCGTGGCTTTGCGTCCCCACCTCGCGGTGGGTTTGCCTTTATCGCAGGTCTTGCTCGATTGACCCTGCCGCCGTTCCTTCCTCTTCCTTCCTTAAAGTTAGGGCACTACCCCGTCTTCGATGTTACGAATACCCATTCTTCCCATGCCCGGCCCGCGGGTCGGTTAGACCTTGGCCTCCGGCGCGCTATAGACTTCCCGCAGGCGACGGTAGAGGTCGCCCACGTTGCGTACGTAGAGCACCGTCTCCTCGTAGGGCGGCACGCCACCGTACCGCTCCACCGCGCCCTTTCCCGCATTGTAGGCGGCCAGCGCCAGATTTGCGTTCTCCCAGCCGAAGCGGTCCAGGTTGCCGCGCAGCACGCGCACGGTGCCGTAGATATTCTGCACCGGGTCGTAGGGGTGGACGCCGAGGGAGGCGGCCGTCGCCGGCATCAGTTGTCCCAGTCCCATGGCGCCTTTATGCGAGCGCGCCGTGGGAGAGAAGCCGGATTCGATGGCGATCACGGCGGTGACCAGCCGGGGGTCGACATTGTACTGCCGGCTGAATCCCAGGATCGCCGCGCCGATCACCTCCGCGTCCTTGTCGAGGAGGCGCGGGTTGTAGAAGCGGGCGATGTTCGCGTACACCCGCGGATCCAGCGCGGGATGAAAGCCGGTGGCCACGGGCGCCGTCTTCAGGGAGAGGCCGCGGATGGCGCGCAGTCCCTGGCGCGCCAGATCGGCGGCGGCGCCACGCGGGGCCAGCAGCAGCACGTGCTGCAGGATGCGCTCGGCCCGCGGCAGGTCGCCGCTCTGAGCCAGCGCATGGCCCCACCACAACCAGATGTGCGCGTCGCGCGGGGCCAGGGTCGCGGCTCCCTGCAGCGCCTGTGCCGCCTCACGATAGCGGCCCTGGCGGGCGAGCGTAATACCGAGCCAGTACCGCGGCTGGGCCTGCGCGGGCTGCGCGTGCACCGCTTTCATGAAGACGGCCTGCGCGGCGACCAGGCGCCCCTGCTGGTAGAAGGCGATCCCGGCGGCCAGGGGCCCGGCCGCGGCCAGCGGGGCAGGTAGGGTCAGCGTGACCGCCGCCAGCGTGAAGACCACCGCTGCAACCGCGCGCCTCATGTGAGCAGTTCCACCAGTTCGCTGCGCCGCTTCTTGATCGCCAGCCGGGCGCGGGCGACGTTGCCGCCGGCGCGCAGCACGATGACCAGGAAGTGCTCCGGGGTGAGCGCCACGACGAGCAGGGAGAGGCGGTCGGTGGAGAGCGAGACGGAGTCCACTTCGCCCCCCTCCAGTTTGCGCGCGCAGAAGGCGCCCACCTTGAGCAGCGTGGCCAGGTCGGGTCCCATCCGGCCGAGATCGGACTCCAGGTCCTTCACCACGGCCTGCACCATGGTGCCGTCCATCGACCCGACCGCGGCCGCCTGCGCGTCGTCGGGGGTCAACTCCTGGAGGATCGTCCGCAAGGACATCGCTGGTTTCGTCGACGCGTCCAATGGCCGAGAGGATTTCGACGTTTCCACTACGCCACCCTCCGGCCGGGGGAGGTGGTGGGGCGCGGCAGCGGCGACAGCCGGCTCGGCTCCGTGAAGATTTGGTCGCGGCGCGCGCGCACCTGGGCCCCGGTCAGCAGAATCTATTGGGGATATATGCCCCCGCGGGAACGGACGCAGACATCCGCCGCACGCTCACGGCGCCCGCGGCATTGCGCGCCGCGCCGGTTCGGGCAGGCGGAGCAGGCGAAGGAGCACCCGCTCGATCGTCCGGTTGATTAACCGCGTGGTCGGAAACTCCCGGCCTTCCAGCCGCGTCACCAGGATCGTGAAGAGGCCGAGCCGGTTCCCGCCCAGGATGTCGGTGAGGAGCTGATCGCCGACGAGCGCCGTCTGGGCCGGAATCGTGCCCATCATCTCCATGGCGCGGCGGAACATCGAGGTGGTGGGCTTGGCCCATCCCGGCGCGATGGGCAGCGCCAGGCTCTCCGCGAGGTCGCGGGTCCGCCGCGTCCGGTTGTTCGTCACCAGGACCAGGGGAAACCCCGCCGCCCGCACCCCCTGCACCCAGCCGCGGACCTCGTCGGGCACCGCCGTGCTGCCGTAGGGCACCAGCGTGTTGTCCAGATCCAGGACGATCCCGCGGATCCCCCGCGCCCGCAGCTGCTCCGGATCGACGTCCGTAATCGCGGCGAGCCAGAGGCGCGGACGGAAGAGGTCGAGAACGCTCACTTCCGCCACCGCCGGATGTTCCGCTGGTGTTCGTCGAAGGTAGTGCTGAAGGCGTGGCTGCCGTCCGGCCGCAGCACGTAGAAGAGGTAGGGTGTGGCGGCCGGTCGTGCCGCCGCCTCGATAGCGGCCAAGCCGGGATTGCAGATCGGTCCCGGCGGCAGGCCGGACTGGCGGTAGGTATTGTAGGGGGACTCGACCAGGAGGTCGGCCGCGGTCAGCGATCCGCCGCGGCGTCCCAGCGCGTAGAGCACCGTGGCGTCGATCTCCAGTCGCCACTCCCGCCGCAGGCGATTGTAGATCACCCCGGCGATGATCGGCCGCTCCACCGGGAGTTTCGCCTCGCGTTCCACCATGGAGGCGATCGTCAGCGTCTCGTGCAGCGTCACGCCCTGCGCCCGCGCCTGCTGGCGCAGCTGCGGCGTGACCCGCTGGTCAAAACGGGCCAACATCGTCTGCACGATCTGGCGGACGGGGAGGGCCCGGGGGAAGTAGTAGGTGTCCGGAAAGAGGTACCCTTCCAGATTGCGCCGCCCGCCGAGGAACGCGAAGGCGAAGGCGTTCCCCTCCTCCCGTACCAGGTGGAGGAAGGCGTCGCGGTCGGCGAGCTCGGCCTCAGCCAGCGCGTCGGCGATCTGCGCCGCCGTGTAGCCTTCGGGAATGGTGAGCCGGTGCAGCATCACCTGTCCCTGGGCGATCTTGTCCAGGATTTCCAGAGTGGGCATCGAGGCCGAGAGGAGGTACTCCCCGGACTGCAGGCGCGCCCCCAACCCGCGCACCCGGGCGGCGACGACGAAAGCCAGCGGCGAACGGATCAGCCCCGCGTCATCCAGGAGCGCGGCGATCTCGCGCAGCGCGGCACCCGGCGGAATGACGACCACCTGCGCCGGCACCTCGCGGGCGGCCGGGCGCAGCGCGGAGGCGGCGACGACAAAGGCCCCGGCCAGAACCAGGGCCCCCAGTGTGATGACGAAGACGACGCGGCGCACGCTTCAGGCGTCACTCCTCCTCAGTCACGCCCTCGTCGTCCTCTTCCTCTTCCTCGTCCTCCTCGTCCTCGTCGGTCTCGTCGTCATCGGCGAGCTCGACCTCGTCGTACTCCTCGAGATCCTGCAGCGCCGCCGCCACGCGGGCGAACTCCTCGTCGTCCTCCACGGTGGTCAACGTCTCGTCGTCCTCCACGCGAAAGATCACCGCTTCCTCCCCGCCCTCCGCCGGCTGGAGAATGGCGTAGCGGCGCTCCGCCACTTCGATAACGTCAACGATGTTGAAATCGTGCTCGTTCCCCTGGTCATCCACCAGGCTGATAGTCTCGCGATGCTTCGTCACGGTGCACCTCCGGCTGAAGACGCCGCCACCATCGCTGTGGGAGCGCCAAGACGCGTGCAGTGTACCATCTTTTCTCCCCGTTTCACAAGGAATGCGCCCGCTCCCGGTCGAGGTAGCCCTGCAGGAGCAGCGCGGCGGCCACGGCGTCGCGCACGGCGCGCCGCCGGGCGCGGCGCACGTCGCCGGCCAGCAGCGCCCGCTCCGCCGCCGCGGTGGTCAACCGCTCGTCGTAGGGCAGAACGTCCACCACGACCGCCTGGCGCAGGCGGGCGATGAACCGATCGACCCGCTGCGCCTGCGTCCCCCGCTCCTTGCGCAGCGTAAACGGATAGCCGACCACGATCCGGTGCACCTCGTGCGCGCGCACGAGTTCGCGGATCCGCGCCAGGTCCGGCTCCCACCCCCGCCGTTCGATCACCAGCAGCGGCTGGGCCACGGCCCCGGTCGGGTCGCTCACGGCCACACCGATGCGCCGCTCGCCGACGTCCAGCGCCAGGGTGCGGCTCACGTCTGCGACTCGAGCAGTTCTTTAATGTAGGCTTTTGCCTTCGCCAGGGCCTCAGGCAGCCGACTAGGATCTCGCCCACCCGCCTGGGCCAGGTACGCGTCGCCCCCGCCGCTCCCGCCGACAAGAGGTGCGACCTGCCGCACCAGGGACGCCGCCTCGACCCCGAGCGCCGCTGCCTCGGGAGCCACCATGGTGACGATGTTCACTTTGCCATTCATCTCGCTGGCGAGGACGGCCACAGAGGACGGAGCGTAGGACCGCACCTCGTCGCCCACCCGCCGCAGGGCATCATGGGAAAGGTTGTCCCGCTGGTAGATGACCAGTTTCACCGGCCCGATGGTCACCGCCTCATCTACGAGCTTGCGGATCTCCTCGCGACTGAGCGAGGTCCGCTCGCGTTCCAGCTGCCGCACCCGCTCCTGGAGTTTGCGGACCCCGGAGACCACGTCCGGGGCGGACACTCTGAGCAGGTCGGCCACCTCCCGCACGACGGTCTCCTCCGCACGCAGATACTCCATCGCGCCGCGGCCGGTCACCGCCTCGATGCGGCGGATGCCCGCGGCAGCACTCCCCTCGGTCACGATCTTGAAGAGGCCGATCTCGGCCGTGTTGTCCAGGTGGGTGCCGCCGCAGAGTTCGCGGCTGTAGTCATCGATCTCCACCACGCGCACGCGGTCGCCGTATTTCTCCCCGAAGAGGGCCATGGCGCCCTGACGCCGCGCGTCCTCGTAGGACGTCCAGCGCGGGCGCACGGGCAGCGCCTCGAGAATCCTCTCGTTGACGCGCCGCTCGACGGCCGCGCGCTCCTCCGCCGTGAGGGCGGAGAGGTGCGTGAAGTCGAAGCGCAGCCGGTCGGGCGCCACCAGCGATCCCGCCTGCTTGGCGTGATCCCCCAGCACTTCGTGCAATGCCCTGTGCAGCAGGTGGGTGGCGGTGTGGTTGCGCATGATGTCCCGCCGCCGCGCGCTGTCGAGCGCGGCGCGGACGCCGGCGCCGACGCGGACCTTCCCCCGCGTGACGCGGCCGCGGTGGGTGATAATCCCCTCCCCCACCTTCTGCGTGTCCGCCACGGCGATCTCGCCGCGGCGGTGGCCGATGCGGCCGGTGTCGCCGACCTGGCCGCCGCCCTCGGGATAGAAGGGCGTGCGGTCGAGGACGACCTCCACCTCCTCGCCTTCCCGCGCCTCCTCCACCCGCTCCCCGCGCCGCAGCAGGGCCAGCACCTTGGCGCGGGCCTGGTGCGACTTGTCGCCCAGGAAGGTCGTGGCGGGCACGTCACTGAGGACGCGCGCGGCTACGGCCTCCGCCTCCCCGGCGAACCCGCTCGCCGCGCGGGCGCGCTCGCGCTGCCGCGCCATCGCCTCCTGGAACCCCGCCTCGTCCACGGTGAGGTCCTGCTCGCGCGCCACGTCGCGGGTCATCTCCAGGGGGAAGCCGAAGGTGTCGTAGAGGCGGAAGACGGCCTCACCGGGCAGGACGGTGCCGCCGCGCTGCCGCAATTCCGCGATCGCCTCGTCCAGACGCTGCAGCCCCACGGCGAGGGTCTGGCCGAAGCGCTCCTCCTCGGCGATAACGGTGCGGCGGATGAACTCCCGGCGCTGCGCCAACTCCGGATAGACCTCGCCCATCGTCTCTACGACCGTGTCGGTCACCTCGCTGAGGAACGGCCGCTCCAGTCCCACCCGCCGGCCGTACCTCACGGCCCGGCGCATAATCATCCGCAGGACGTAGGCCCGCCCCTCGTTGCCCGGCATCACTCCGTCGGCGATGAGGAACGCGGTGGAGCGCGCGTGGTCGGCGATGACCCGGTAGGTGATGAGGGCCCGCGCCCGCTCTTCCTCGGAGTGACCGAACAGCGACTGAATCCGCGAGAAGATCGGCGTGAAGAAGTCGGTGTCGTACGTGCTGGGCGCCTGCTGCAGGACGGAGACGATCCGCTCCAACCCCATGCCGGTGTCCACCCCCGGGCGGGGCAGCGGGGTGCGCGTGCCGTCCGCGGTCTGATCGAATTGCATGAAGACCAGGTTCCAGATCTCTAGCCAGCGGTGGCAATCGTTGTCCAGGGCCACGCTGCAGTCGGGGCGGCCACAGCTGCAGAACTCCGGTCCCCAATCATAGTGGATCTCCGAGTTCGGGCCGACGGGGCCGACAGGGCCCATCATCCAGAAGTTCGTCTTCTCCCCCATCCGGTAGATGCGGTCCGCGGGCACGCCCAGTTCACGCCAGGCATTGAAGGACTCATTATCCGGCAGGTGCACGGTGAAGAACAGGCGGCCGGGATCGATGCCAAACACGTCGGTCACCAGGTCCCAGGCGTACCGGATGGCTTCGCGCTTGAAGTAGGCCCCGAACGCGAAATTGCCACACATGAAGAAGAACGTGTGGTGCCGCGGGCTGGGACCTACGTCTTCCAGGTCGTTGTGATGGCCGGCGACGCGCATGATCTTCTGCACCGTGACGGCGCGGTCGTAGGGCCGTTGCTCCAGACCGAGGAAGACGTTCTTGAACTGCACCATCCCCGCGTTGGTGAAGAGCAGGGTCGGGTCGCCGGCGGGCACCAGGGGGGAGCTGGGCACGATGGTATGCCCGCGTTCGGCGAAGAACTGAAGAAACGTTTCTCGGATTCGCGTCCAGGTCCAGGTTGTGGCTGTCATCGCTCCCTCACCCCAACAAAAACACCTCTCATCCTGAGGGACGAGAGGTGCTCCCGCGGTACCACCCCGCTTCCGGGCCGGCGCTGCGCGCCCGCCCGGCGCTCGTCTCGCGGTTACGGGCGAACCCCGGCGGACTCCTACCTCCCGGCATCATCCGCGGCTCTGGGGCGGCGCCCCCCGTCGCGGCCGGAGGCTCGCACCGCCGCCTCCTCTCTCCTGACCGCCCCGGGGATTGACCCCGTCATCGCCGGCCGGCCCAACTCCACCGGCCGCGTTCTGCTGGCCCTTCCACTATAGCCGGAAACCCGACCCTGTCAAAACCCCTCCCCCTGGACTCCCCGGGCCCGGCCGCAGGCGACGATAACCGGGCGCCCTACGGCGAGGATTCCACCTCCTGGAGGAGTTGCGTCACGTCGTTGAGGGCTCCGTCGAGACGGTCCAGGCCCGTGGCAATCTGTTCCCGCGTGATGATCAGCGGCGGGGCGATGCGCAGCACCGTCGGGTTATTCAGGGAGAAGTAAGCGATCAACCCGCGGGGCAACGCCCAGCCGGCCACCATCAAGGCGATGTCCGAGTTCTCAAACTCCACCCCGAGCAGCAGCCCCTTGCCGCGGACATCGCGGATGAGACTCGCGTGTCGCCGTTGCAGCTCGCGCAGGCCGGCCAGCAGGAGGTTCCCCATCTCCGTGGCGCGGGGGAGGAGGTTCTCTTCCAGGATGGTGCGGATCGTGGCCACGCCCGCGGCGCACGCCGCCTGGTTGCCCCCCATGGTCGACGAGTGGAGGAACGGATCGGCCGTCATCTTCTCCCACACGTGTGGCCGCGCGGTGAAGGCCCCCAGGGGCATGACGCCGCCGCCCAGGCCCTTCGCCGTCGTCAGGATATCGGGCACGATGCCCGCGTGCTCGCAGGCGAACATGCGCCCCGTCCGCCCCATGCCTGTCTGCACTTCATCAACAATCAACAGGATGCCGCGGCGGTCGCAGATCTCCCGCACCTGGGGGAGGTAGTCGTCGGGGGGAAGGCGCACGCCGGCCTCGCCCTGGATCGGCTCGACCATAAATGCACCGGTCCGGTCGTCGATTGCCCGCGCTAGAGCGTCGGCGTCACCAAAGGGGACGTGCTTAAAACCGGGCACGAGGGGTTGAAACGGCTGGCGGTATTTGTCCCGGCCGCTGGCGGAGAGCGCTCCCATGGTCTTGCCGTGGAAGGCTCCCTCGGTCGCGATGATGCCGGGTTTCCCCGTCGCCAGGCGCGCGAGCTTGATCGCGCCTTCATTGGCTTCCGAGCCGCTGTGACAGAAGAAGCTGAACCGCAGGTCCCCCGGCGTGACCTCGGCCAGGAGGGCTGCCAGATCGGCCTCCGCCGGACGCGGCATGGCCCGGACCGATGCGGGCATGCGCTGAATCTGCTCGATGACCGCCTGCACCACCCGGGGATGGCGGTGCCCCAGGATGAAAACGGCGGGGCCGCCGGAGAAGTCCAGGTACTCCTTCCCGTCGATGTCCCGGACGATCGCCCCCTCGGCCTCCCACTCCACGGTCTCGCCGCCGAGGCGAAAGAGCAGGACCAGCCCGGGATTGACGAACTCCCCATACTTGCGGAACGTCTCCTCGACAATCCGCCGCCGCTCCGCGGGATCCATGACTAGGGAAACCTCCGCCGCCGCAGGATGGCGGGACTCATCCGCCCGTCCGCACCGGGGCACCGGACTCCAGGGCCTCCCGCGCCCGGCGGATGATCTCCCGCGTTTCCCTATATTTGATCCGCGCCATCGCTTCGTCGAGGGGGACCCACTCACAGACGATAAACCCTTCCTCTTTCTGCGGCGTGGGCTCCTCGCCGCCGAGGAACTCCATCAGATAATAGTGCACCGTCTTGTCGTAGTAGGTGTCCTCGGAGCGCCAGAAGAAAAAGTAGCGCTCTTCGCCCAGGTCACCCGCGACGCGGAGGTGCGAAAGGTTGCTCTCCTCCTGCACCTCCCGCCGGGCCACGGCTTCGGGAGTCTCGCCCGCTTCGATGGTGCCTTTGGGCAGCATCCACTTGCCGCCCTCGTGCTGCAGCAGCAGAATCTCTGGACCCGCGGCCGCCCGGCGAAAGACCACGCCTCCGGCGCTGCGGGCGCGCTTCACCGGTTTGCCTGCCTTGCGTCGAGCCATGGCCTTCTCCCGCCGGGATGATGGACCGGGACGGCGCCGCCGGGACGTCACCCGCCCAGGGCCTGCCGCACCAGCCGGTTGACGACCGCGCCCTCGGCACGCCGCCGCACCTTCGGCATGACGGCGGCCATGACGCGGCCGGTATCGGCCGGCGAGGCGACGCGAAGTTCGGTGACGACCTCCGCGATGATACGCCGCAACTCCTCTTCCGACAGGGGCGCGGGGAGGTACTGGGTGAGGATCGCCATCTCCAGGGCTTCCTTGCGCGACAGGTCGTCCCGCCCGCCGCGCTCGAAGGCCTCGATAGCCTCCCGCCGCCGTTTGACTTCCCCCAGGAGGATGTCCTGGATCTCCTCGTCGGTCAGCGGCCGCTGCTTTTCGATCTCCGCGTTCTTGATCGCGGCGCGGGTGAGCCGGATCGTGGAGACGCGCACGGCGTCGCCGGCGCGCAAAGCCTGGCGAAGATCCGCTTCCAGTTGCTCCCCGAGACCCACCGCCGGAAAGGCTCCGGGTTTATCGGACGCCGCGCTTCCGGCGCGCCAGTTTCCGCCGGCGCTTGGCGCTGGGCTTCTCGTAGTGCTCGTGCCGCTTGGCCTCGCTGAGGACGCCCGACCGCTTCACCTGACGCTTGAACCGACGCAGCGCGCTGTCCAGACTCTCATCCTTGCCCACGCGAACCTCTGTCACGCCACCCACCATCCTTCCCGGCTCCGGCCCACCGCTACGACCTTCCCCCGCACACCATCCGCCCCGCGCGCCAGACTCCGGAGAGCCTGTCACTCGATCCGGCCCCGCACCAACCGCCCGTCAGGTCGGAAGCGCCGGAGAGAATCCGGGCGCTGAGAAGGCCATGCCGCGACCCCGGACTCCGGCAGCAGCGGTGGCCGGCCGCAAACTATCACCTATCATACAATACTCGGAACTTTGGGTGGGCAACTCTCAGCGGGCTACCTTCCGCACCGTGAGGGCCCGCACCGTGAGCCCCTCTGGGCGGTTCGCGCCCGCATTGATGGCAAAATCCCATCCCGCGGTGTTGGCGAAGTTGGCGTCCTCCAGGCGAAAGGTGTAGGTCACCCACCCCTCCCGGGCGTCCACCCACTGCCAGGGGGTGAAGCGGTAGCCGCTGCGCGAGTCGTAGAAGAGGTTAAACCCGACGCTCTGCGGCGCGCGGGCCCCCAGCACTTCGATGGCGACGGTCACGTCGAACCGGCCGTCGTTGAAGAATAGGAAGGTATCGTCGACATCGAAGTAGATGAAGGCGGCCTCCCGGCCGGGGGCGGCGCGCACCGCCCCTTCCCCGTTCACCTCCACCGCCTCCACTACGCCGTTCCGCCGCGCGCGCGGCACACTGTAGAGGCCCCGCTCCACGGTCTCCCGGCCCAGGCGGACGTTTACCTCAGATGACTGGGAGAAGTCCCGCTCGGCCGGGACGACCGGCAGCAAGAGCCCGCGCTGCGCCAGCGCGGCCTTCGCTTCCTCGACCAGCGCCGCCCCCACCCCGCTGACGAATACCGGGACCGGCCCGAGGGTGAGGCTGACCTTTCCCTCCGGAGAAAGCGCCACCGGCCGGACGTCGAGCGTGACCACGCGCGCGGTCGGCAGGACGGGGACCTCCAGCGCGGTTTGGCCCTCCGACCGCCAGGCCAGGAGCGCCGCGCGGTCGCCGGCGCCGAAGACCAGCGCGTAGACCCCGGGTTCACGGACGAGGTAACCGGTGAACGGCAGAGCTTCGAGCGCCGCGAGCACCGCGCGGGCGGGTTCCTCCGGCCGCCGCAGGTCGGGGATGATGAAGAGGCGCTCCACGCCGGCCGCCCGCGCCACCGCGGCCGCCCGCACCAGGGCGCCGAGGTTGGCCTCCGGCCGGTCCGCAGTCCACTCGACCCACAGCGGCCGGCCGCCCCCCGCCAGCACGCGCTGCCGCAGCGCGGCCAGCGGGCGCAGCCACTGCTCCGGGCTCAGACCGATCGGCGCGAGAGAAACGATGGAGGCCGCGTCCGCGGCCTGGGTCACCGCCCGCTGCACGTGGATCAGGTCGAACCCCGGAGGTGAGGCGGCGACGACGCGGCTGGCCGGATCCGCCGCGAGCGACGCCCGGCGGGCCGCCACCAGCAGCGTCAGGTACTCGGAGGTCGTGCCGCGAAAGTGCGGCAGCGCGGGCAGCGTCCAGACCTGCCACTCTTTCACGACGTCGCGGTAGCGGCGTACCGCCTCGCCGACAAATCGCTCCCAGTCGGCGACACGCCGCGGCGGCATGCGCGTCGCTACCCGCGGGTCGCGGGCGTCCGCGCCCGTGGCCAGGGACGCCCACACCGGTGTATATGCCAGCACGAGCACGGGCCGCAGCCCTTCGCGGCGGGCGGCCGCCACCGCGGCATCGACGTCCGGCCAGAGAAACCGCCCCGCCGCAGGCTCAATGGCGCTCCAGTCGGCCGTGATCTTGACGGTGCGCACCCCGGCCAGGCGCAGCGGCGCAAACGCCGCCGGCAGCGTCGAGACCGCGCCCAGACCGAAGGAGGGATCGGCCCATCCCGCCGGCGCGGCCACCAGCAAGGCGAGCCCCAGGGCAAGCAGCGCGCGCCGCACGTTACGCCGTCCGCCGCAGGCGGCGCCGGTACATCGCGGCGATCTCCGCGACCGGCGTCGCGTCCTCCGGTCCCTTGTCGTCCCGATAGCGCCCGGTAAATCGAGGGAAGCGGATGGCCAGGCCGCTCCCTTTGCGGAAGCGGTCCCACCCGGCGGTGTGCACCGGGCTCAGCGTGATCTCCGCGCCGACAATCTCGAGCACCAGCCCCGGCGAGCACCACACATCTGGTTTCAGGCGGGACGACACGCGCGGATCCGGCCCTTTGCGCATGTACGGCTTGAGGCGGCGCGGTAGTCCGGCCAGGTCCTTGTCGCTGAACCCCGAGCCGCATTTGCAGACGGTGGAGAAGCGGTCGCCCTGAGGGTCATACGCGGCCATCAGCAAGGCCCCGTAGGCCCCCGCCCGCCGGCCCCGCCCGTGAAACGCGCCGACAACGACCAGGTCCACCGGCTCGCTCATCTCGCTGCGGTACTCCCGCTTGAACTTGATCCACAGCCATCCCCGCGCGCCCGCCCGGTAGATGCCGCCGCTGGCCTTGCACATCAGGCCCTCGCAGCCCTCCTGAATGGCTTCCTCGAAGAACTCCTGCAGCGCCTCGGGATCACTGACCTCACGTGAGGTGGCCAGGCGGAAGCGGTCGGTGGGCGTAATCGCCCGCTGCAGCGCGGCGCGCCGCCGGGCGTAGGGTTCGCGGGTGAGATCACGGCCGTCCAGGTACAGGGCGTCGAAGGCGAAGAGCGCGGTGGGGATCTCTCTGGCCGCCTCGGCGATCCGGTACTTGCGACGCCGCGGCATCAATTCCTGGAAGGACCGCAGGTCGCCGCTGTCCGGATCGACGGCTACGACCTCCCCCTCGATGATCGCCCGGCGCGCCCGCAGGTGCCGGTGGACGAGATCCACCACGTCGGGGTACTGCGTGCTGATCCGCTCCAGGCGGCGGGAGTAGATCTGCACGTCCGTGCCCTGGCGGTGAATCTGCAGCCGCTCGCCGTCGTACTTGAACTCCGCGATGCAGCGGCCGCCGAGTTTCTGCAGGATCTCATGGGGATCGCCCAGGCGCTCCGCCAGCATGGGCCGGATGGGTTTGCCGACGACGACCGAGATCTTGCGCAGCGCCGCCAGGCCGCCGCGGGCGATGCGCTCGGCGACGAATCCCAGGTCGGAGGTCAGGTTGTAGGCGCGCTCGACGTCGTGCCGGGCCTCCCGCCCGCCGCCGTACACGTCGGCCAATGCGTCGAGCACGGTCATGTCGCCCGCACCCAGCCGCAGTTTGCCCGTCACTGTGCGCACCAGGTAGCGCGCCTCCAGCGGAGCGGCGCGCTTCAGCAGAGCGGCGATGGCCGCGAGGCGGGTCGTCTGCGCCCCGCTGCCGGACGCGTGGGCGGCTCGGTCAAGCGCTTCGTGGACTTGGTCAACCGTCAGGACCGGCCGGGTGCGGGCGCGGTTCGCCCGGAGGGCCTCGGCGACGGTTCCCAGGTCCCCTTCCCGGCCCAGCCGCCGGGCGACCACCTCCTCCTTTACCCCGGTCGCCTGCGCCACCGCGCGGACGGCCGACTTCTCGGCCACGCCGATCTCGATTCCCTCAAAATCCGGGTAGAGCTTGCCCTGGGTCAGGTAGACGACGCGGGCGATGTCGGCCTTCGGGGTGGCGCGGAAGAGATCGGCCAGGCGGGCGGTCATCTGCAGGCGCGAGGTGGTGCGCTCAATGGCCGCGTAGGTCTCAGCCAGCACCTGATACTTCATCCCGCCCGCCGGCCTCCCGCGACCACGGCGATGACGGCCCCGAGCGTGTTGGCCCCCAGATCCCACCACTCCGCACGCCGCCAGGGTAGGATGCTCTGGATTCCCTCGACCAGTGCCCCGTAGGCAACCGCGGCGAGCACGGCCACGACCGCCGGCGCAGCGACCGGCGACGCCAGGAGGCCGCGCCGCAGCAGGAAGGCCAGCAGTGCGTACGCGGCGACGTGGACGACTTTGTCGGGGATGATGCCGGTGCCCGGCAGGGGAGCGGTGACAGAAAACAGGAGGATGACGGCGGCCCAAAGCCCGACAAGCAGCCAGGCCGCGCGCGCCGGCGGACGGGTGGCCATACCGGAAGATATGCTTCGCCCTTGACGCGCCAATCCCTCATGAGGTTAATGGAGGCGTTGACCCCAAAGGGAGGCCGGCCATGTGGGAGTTCCCCAAAGCGGTGAGCCTGGTGGCGGGGGCGGGTGAGGCCATCACGGAGCTGAACGCCTTCGACCGCGCCCTGATGGACGCCGGGATCGCCAACCTGAACTTCATCAGAGTCAGCAGCATCATGCCGCCCGGAGCGCGGGTCGTGCCCCTGCCCCGCCTCTATCCGGGCATGCTGGTCCCGGCGGTGTACGCGCAGATCGTCAGTCACACGCCGGGCGAGCGCATCGCCGCCGCCCTGGGGATCGGCATCTGCCGCGACGCGTACGGCGTCATCATGGAGTACTCGCACATGGGCGCCGCGGAGAACGCCGAGGCCATCGTGCGCCGCATGGTCGACGACGCCTTTCGGATGCGCGACCTGCGCCTCGATGAGGTGCACGTGGCCGCCCGCGAACACGTCGTCGAACGGACCGGCTGCGTCGTCGCCGTGGCCCTGCTGTGGCCGGACGCGAACGGGGCCCAGCCGAAGGGAGCCGGACGATGAGCGAGTGGCTGACCGACGCCGGCGGGCCGGGGTTCGCCCACACCTACCGCGTCGAGGAAGAACTCTACCGCGGCCGTTCCGACTTCCAGGAGATCCGCGTCATCAGGAACGCGGACTTTGGCCGCATGCTGGTCCTGGACGACGCCGTGCAGACCACCCAGCGTGACGAGTTCATCTACCATGAGATGCTGGCCCACGTGCCGCTGCTGGCCCACCCGGCCCCGCAGCGCGCGCTGATCATCGGCGGCGGGGACGGCGGGCTCCTCGAGGAAGCGCTGAAGCACCCCCTGGAGGCGGCGGTCATGGTGGAGATCGACCGCCAGGTCGTCGACGTCACCCTGCGCTTCCTGCCGGAGATCGCAGGCAGCGCCTTCGACGACCCGCGCGCCCGCCTGATCATCGCCGACGGGATCCGGTTCATGCGAGAGGCCTCCGACCCCTTTGACGTGATCCTGGTGGACTCGACTGACCCCAAGGGGCCGGCCGTGGGACTGTTCAGCGAGGCGTTCTACGCGGACGCGCGCCGCCGCCTCCGGCCCGGCGGCCTGATCGCCGTGCAGAGCGGCTCACCGCTCTACCAGCAGGACCTGATCCGCCTGGTCCGGACGAACATGGGAAAGGTCCTCCCGCACATTTCCACGTACCTGGCCACGGTGCCGACCTATCCAGGCGTAATCTGGTCCTTCACGATGGGTGCGACCGGGGGCGACCCGACGCGACCCTCCGAGGAGGATGTCGCGCGGCGCACGGCGGGCTTGGACCTGCAGTACCTCACGCCGGCGGTCTTCCGTGGCGCCTTCGCCCTGCCGCCGTTCATCGCCCGCGACCTGGGGATCGCGGGGTAGGCGGCGTGTTTCTGGCGGCGCGGTCCTCCCTCCCGCCGGGATTACGGCCCACGGCCACCCTGCTCGGTGCGCCGTATGACCGTACGGCTTCGTTCCGCCGCGGCGCGCGCTTTGGGCCAGCGACAATCCGCTGGACCTCGCAATCCATCGAATCGTACAGTCCGACGCTCGACCGCGACTTGGAGGACGTCGCCCTGCTCGACGCCGGCGATTTGCCGGTGGAGAATCTCCCCCCCGAGGTACTGGTCGAAGAGGTCTCCCACGCCGTCGGTGGAGCGACGGGCCTGCCCGTGCTCCTCGGCGGAGAGCACACGGTGACTGTCGGCGCGGTGCGGGCCCTTGCGGCGCGCCACCCCGACCTGCATGTGCTCACTCTGGATGCCCATCTGGATCTGCGCGAGGAGTACGACGGGACGCGCTGGTCCCACGCCTGCACGACCCGCCGCCTGATCGACGTCGTCGGCGAACAGCGCATCGCCGTTTTGGGAGTCCGTTCGGGCACACGCCAGGAGTTCGCGGCTGCGCGCGGGCTGCTGGCGGCAGAGCGCCGGCTCACCCTCGATCACGAACTATGGTCCCGCCTGGAAGGTCGCCCCCTCTACGTCTCGGTGGACATCGATGTCGTCGACCCCGCGTTTGCCCCCGGAACGGGCACCCCGGAGCCCGGCGGTCCGAGCACGGGCGACCTCCTCGATCTGCTCCGGGTGCTGGCGCCACTGCGAGTCGTGGGGCTGGACGTCGTCGAGGTGGCGCCGCCCTATGACCCTTCCGGGCAGACCGCCGTCCTCGCGGCGATGATCGTGCGCGAAGCTCTGCTCACCTGGGCCACATCGGGCGGGCAGCCCGGCTGAGTCCAGTAGTTCACCGCCCCGTCGGATAGCTCGCCGGAGGCTCCCACAGCTCGATCCGGTTCCCTTCGACCCCTCCGGGTGACGGCGTGCCGCCGCAGAAATGTTATCGTCCCCAGACGTGCCGGAACACACGCAGGGCGTTTTCTCCCAGGATCTTGCGCACCTGTTCCGGCGGGTAGCCCCGCGCCAGCAGCGCCCGCGTCAGGTTCGGCAGCTTCGAGACATCCTCCAGCCCCTGCGGGACCTTTTCGATGCCGTCGAAGTCCGTGCCCAGGGCCACGTAGTCGGCGCCCATCACCGCGACCATGTGGTCGACGTGGGCGACGACGCGCTCGAGGGTGGGTGCCCCGAGGAAATCGGGGTAGAAGTTGATCCCCACCACCCCGCCGCGGGCGGCGAGGGCGCGTAACTGGTCGTCGGTCAGGTTGCGCCGGTGGGGCTGGACGGCCGCGGCGTCGGAGTGGGTGGCGACGATCGGTCCGCGGGTGGCGGCCAGAACGTCCCAGAACGCCGCGGCGGAGAGGTGCGAGACGTCGACGATCATCCCCCGCTCCTGCATCCGCGCGACGACCCTCCGTCCCAGTGGGGACAGTCCGCCGTGGCGCGTTTCCCGCGCCCCGTCGGCCAGCAGGTTGGCCGGGTTCCAGGTCAGGCTGGCCAGCCGGACGCCCTCCCGATACAGCCGGTCCACCTGCTCGATCTCACCCTGGAGGGCGTCGCCGAGGTTTTCTACCGAGAGTACCGCGGCGATCTTTCCGGCGCGGCCCGCAGCGGCGATCTCCTCGACGGTGCGCGCGGAGGCGATCGCGTCGGCGTGCCGGTCCATCGCCCGGTGAAACGCCGTGATCAACTCGCTGGCGCGCTCCTTCCCTCGCGGCGCCTGCCCCGGGTCGATGTAGGCGGCGAAGACCTGAACATCCACGCCCCCTTGCCGCAGGCGCGGGATGTCCACGTGGCCGCCGCCGCCGTCCAGCGTGCGCTTGCCCGCCGCCAGGTCTAGCAGCGTGTCCACGTGCAGGTCGACGACCACCGCGTCACGGTGGACCCGCAGGGGATCAGCCACAGTCGCGGCGCCCAGGGTCAGCGCCAGGAGGACCGCTAGGCGAACCACGCTCATGCATCAGAACCCGGCAGGGATGGTGCGGGAACGGGTTCGGCGGGACACGCGCAGGGACTGGCGCCGCACTTGGGACAGCCCGACGCGTAGCGGCGGACGGCGCGGGCGGTATCCACGCCCACGAGGGAGGCGAGGCTGACCGTCCACGCCAGCACATCGCTGACCTCGTCTTCCAGGGCGCGCGGATCGCCGTGCCGCAGCGCCCGGGCGAGTTCGCCCATCTCCTCCACCAGCCGGCGGAAGGTACCGTCGAGGCCGCGTCTCCGGTCCCGTTCACCGTAGATGGCTGCAATCCGCTGCTGGAACCCGGTGAAATCCATCGCGCCTCCGTCCAGGCGTAATGAGGCAGCATTCGCGCCCGCGGCGGGCCGGCCCTCCGCGGCGCCGATCTTCACTTTGAAACCTGGGGACTTAGGGTGCGATGTCCACCACGCGCGCGGCGATGTACGGCGGCGACCCCACGCCGAGGACGGTGACCACGGCGCCGGGGATCAGGGCGGCTGCCGCCCGGAGCGCCGTGCCCCGCACGATCCAGCTGTCCTCGCTCAGGGTGACCACGGTGCCGTCGGCGAGCACGAAGCCTACCCCGGGCCACTGCCGCGCAATCCGGCCGGTCACACGGATGGCGGTGCGGGGATCGAACAGCACGGCAATCGACCGGGCGCTCACGGAGCCATCGGAGTTGCGCGTCCCCTCCACCTGCACGATGCCGCGGAGCAGGATCGCGCCGCCGGAGATGACCGTCGTTCCGGTGATGAGGACCGTGGTGACGACATTCCCCTCCCCCAGGACCGACACGGTGCTGCCGTTCTGCGCCACCACGAGCCCGCGCAGCACGCCGGCCTCCCGGACGGGACGGGCCGGGGCGAGACCGGCCAGCAGCAGGACGCGGAGGGCGACCGGCGGACCCTCGGGAACCGGGAGCACCCACACCTGCACCCGGGCGCCCACGATCACCCCGCCAGACGCCGGCGCAGCCGGCAGCGCCGTCCCCTCGACGAGACGGAAGGTGGTGCTGCCGCCGCCGTCAAGGCGGAGCGTGAGCAGCCCGCGGCCCACACTCAGGACCACGCCGGTCACCGCGTACGGCTGGCTGCGCGCCGCCTGACGGGCGAGGACGCCGCCCGATGGCATGGCGCCC
>LDXQ01000007.1 GCA_001443485.1 Candidatus Sysuimicrobiota bacterium CSP1-3 | reverse complement strand
GAGCCGATCATCCATCGTCTTGTAGTGCGTAAAGGGGACGCCGGTGGAACCTGAGGTCGTGTATCCTCTGAAACGCTCCAGTGGGACCGCGGATGAGACAATCTCCTCTCGGGGCAGTTGCCGCAGAACCTCTTTCGAAGTGATCGGCAGTCCGGCGAGGTCTTCCTCGGAGCGGACGTCGCCGGGTTTCATGCCGGCCCGGTCAAACAGGTGGCGGTAATACGGGACCGTCGCGTACGCGTGCCGGACGGTAGCGGCGAGCCGCCGCCGCCGCAATTGGGCCAGCGCAGAAGGGGACAGTTGTGCTGCGGTGAGCAAATCACGGTACAACCGAGCGGCGTGCATCCAATACCCCAGGCGAATGAGGGCGTTATCGGCCATCAGCCGATGCCTCCGGCGATGCGGGACGCTCCCAACAACGACCTCAGCTGCAGCCTCGCAGCCCACCTCTATTCGCTGGGTCTGTTACTTCCTGCCCACTAGGCTTCCCTCCCTAGACGGGCGAAGTAGGCCCGCACCGCCAGCGGCGCTGTCTGTGCAACCGGCGACCCGCCTGGTCAGCAGAAGGCTTTCAGCGGCCTGCAGGATGGGGATGAGCAGAAGTTATGTGGAATCTCTCAGACCAGACCACTCGGTAACACCTGTTTTGAGGCAACGACACCCGCTTCGGTAACCGGGAATTATCGCTAGGACTGGTGCGGGTTTTGTGATGGTGGGCGCTGGAGGACTTGAACCTCCGACCTCCTCTGCGTCAGAGAGGCGCTCTTCCTCTGAGCTAAGCGCCCACGCGTCTCGCCGGTGGCAGTATACCTCAGGAGGCCGATCTGGAGGAAGGTCGCGCGGGCGGGGCCCCACTCAGCCGCGCGCGAACCGGTTAGCGCGACGGCTTCTCCGCCATCAGAGGAACCAGACGCACCGCCACCAGCACCGCCACGATGATCCCGGCCGTGACCTGGACGACGTTGAACGGAAGCTCCGTCAGCGCGGCCGCCACCGCGGTGGCCGGGGTCGGGGCGATGCCGAGCACACGGGCGAAGAGTGTCTCCGCCAGGAAGTAGCCGGCGACCATCCAGGCGCCGCCGATGATCGTCGCCCGTAGACGAGACGCCGTGGTCGGGCCGGCCAGGCGGCCGACCAGATAGCCTTCGATTCCCTTGATCACGAACGTGAAGACGGCGAATTGCGGCGCCGCGACCAGATCCGCCAGGGCCGAACCGACGCCACCGGCCAACAGGCCGACGACGGGGCCGAACGCCAGCGCGGCGATGTAGATCACGACCTCCCCGAGGTTGAAGTACCCCTTCGTCGCCGGGATGGGGATCAGCGTGTACCGGGTGACGACGAAGGTCAAGGCGGCAAAGATCGCGGCTGCGGCCAGGTCTCGGGGCTTCATACCGACCACCTCGCAACGTGAGGGTCGAACCGCCCTCCAGTATATCCCAGGCGCGTTGTCCGTCGAGGAGGCAGGCGCCCGGGGCCGTCCCTGCCCCCATAGGAGAGGAGATTACCGCAGGCCAAAGAAATACACAGCATTCCAACTCACGACGTGCTGAGGACGTCATCAGCCTCATCTCAGGGAGGGGGAGCTATGCGCAGATACGCGGGGTTGTTCGCGGTTATCCTGGTGGCGGTGGCGCTCGTCGCCGCGGGCTGCCAGCGCCAGCAGGCGCAGCAGCCGGCGCCCGCGCCGCAGCCGGCCGCACAGGTTCCGGATCTGGGTGGGAAAACGATCCGCGTGGCCACCGACGCGACCTACCCACCGTTTGAGTTGCTGGACAAAGACAAGAACATCATCGGGTACGACATCGACTTGATCACCGAGATCTGCAAGCTGGCCAACTGCCAGGCCGACATCAAGAGCACGGCCTGGGACGGCATCTTCCCGGCCTTGCAGAAGGGCGACTACGACACCGTCATTTCCGGCGTGACCGTCACCGAGGAACGCGACAAGACCATGGACTTCACCACCCCCTACATCGAGGTGGGACAGGTGGTCCTGGTGCGCACCGACGAGGACCGCATCAACAGCGCCGACGATCTGGCGGACAAGGTCGTCACCGTGCAGAAGGGCACGACCAACGACGAACTGGCCTCGAAGATGCAGAGCGAGGGGAAGATCAAGGAAGTCAAGCGCTTCCCCACCTTTGACCTGGCCGTGCAGTCGCTGCTGCAGAAGGATGCGGACGCCGTCCTGATCGATAGCGTCGGTGCCGCCGGCTACATGGGCACCAACCCCGGCAAGCTGAAGGTGGTCGGCGAGAAGCTCACGAGCGAGGGACTGGGGATTGTTGTGCGCGAAGGCGACAAGGAGCTGCAGGACGCCTTCAACGCCGCCCTCAAGGTACTGAAGGAGAACGGTTTCCTGGACACGCTCTACCAGAAGTGGTTCGTGGAGTGGAAGCCGTCGTAGGCGAGCCGGCCCCGTCAGCCGGTCGGTAACCGTCGTGCGGGGGCGGGGAGGGAGTCTTCTCCCCGCACCCGAACTTTTCCACCCTGCATGAGCCCGTCTCCGACAACCCCGTCCGACGCCACCCCTCCCCTCCCCGGTCAGGGACGGCTGCTCCCCGCCGATATTCTCCAGCGTGTACCCTGGTGGGCCGTGGTCCTGGTCATCGGCGGGCTGCTGGCGCTCTACGGCATCCTCAACTCCCCGATCTACATCGAGACCTACCACTTTCTCGCCTCGGGCGTGGTCATGACGATCCGGCTGGCCGTCCTCGCCTACGCGGCGGCGATGGTCCTGGGGCTCTTCGCGGCCCTGGCGCAGCTCTCCCGGCACCCGGTGCCTTATACGATTGCGCGGCTCTACATCGAGGTCATCCGCGGCGTTCCCCTATTGGTCCAACTACTCTACATCGCCTTCGTCCTGACGCCGGCGCTCTCCGACCTGACGGGGATCCGCTGGCTGCGCAACGACATCGTGCGGGCGACGCTGGGCCTGGGCATCGGCTACGGGGCCTACCTGGCGGAGATCTACCGCGCCGGGATCGAGTCCATTCCCCGCGGGCAGATGGAGGCGGCCCGCTCCGTCGGCCTGACCTACTGGCAGGCCATGCGCTTCATCGTCCTGCCGCAGGCGGTCCGCGTGATCCTCCCGCCGCTGGCCAACGACTTCATCTCCATGTTGAAGGACTCGTCCCTGGCGTCGATAATCTCGGTGCAGGAGCTGACCTACTCGGGGCAACTGCTGAACGCGCGGACCTTCCGCTCCTTCCAGACCTACAACATGGTGGCCCTCCTCTATCTGTCGATGAGTCTGATCGGTTCGGTGGGCGTGCGTGGGATCGAGCGCTGGGCCTCCCGCGGCAAGCACTGAGGGGCGTTCGTTCGGGAAGGGCTACTGGCGCAGCCGGGGATCGAGGGAGTCGCGCAGCCCGTCGCCCAGCAGGTTGAAGCCGACCACGGTCAGCAGGATGGCGATCCCCGGGAAGGTCGCCGCCCAGGGGGCGTCCCGCAGGAACTCCCGGGTGTTCGTCAGCATCGCCCCCCACTCCGGCGTCGGTGCCTGCGCGCCCAACCCCAGGAAGGAGAGCCCCGCGGCCTCCAGCACCGCCGACCCCACGCCCAGCGTCGCCTGCACGATCAGGGGCGCCAGGGTGTTGGGCAGGATGTGCCGGCCCAGGATGCGCGCGTGGCTCGCGCCCAGCGCGCGGGCCGCCTCCACGAAGTCCTCCTGGCGCACGCGCAGCACCGACCCCCGGACGATGCGGGCGAAGATCGGGATATTGATCACGCCGATCGCCAGCATCGCATTATTCAGCCCGGGCCCGCGCACGCCGACGATGAAGATCGCCAGCAGCGTCGCCGGGAAGGCCAGCATGATGTCCATCGTTCGCATGGTCACGCTGTCGGCCCAGCGAC
The DNA here is from genome assembly GCA_001443485.1 of Candidatus Sysuimicrobiota bacterium CSP1-3. Taxonomy (GTDB): domain Bacteria; phylum Sysuimicrobiota; class Sysuimicrobiia; order Sysuimicrobiales; family Humicultoraceae; genus Humicultor. Next base: position 45,205 of record LDXQ01000007.1, on the reverse strand, counting down.
CATAGTAGCCGCCGATCAGTCCGAGCAGCGTGCCGATCGCCAGGGCCAAGCCCACCGAGACGATGCCCACCGTGAGCGACACGCGGCCGCCGTAGATGATCCGCGAGAGGAGGTCGCGCCCCAGGTCATCCGTACCCAGCAGGTGGGCGCGCGTGGGCGGCAGCAGGCGGGCATCGAGATCCTGGGCGATCGGATCGGCCGGTGCCACCAGGGACGCGAACACGGCGGCGAGGCCAAAGACGAGCACGACGCCCAGTCCACCCATGGCCGCACGGTTGCGCCGGAGGCGGCGCCAAGCGTCGCCGTAAAACCCCGTGGCCGCCCGCGGGGCCGCGGGACGGCCCAGAAGCGCCGCCCGTTCAGCCATAGCGGATCCGGGGGTCGAGATAGGCGTAGGAGAGGTCCACCAGCAGGTTCACCAGGACGAAGAGGAGGGCGATGACCAGGACCGCGCCCTGGACCAGCGGATAATCCCGGGCGAAGATCGCGTCCACCACCAGGCGGCCGATGCCCGGCCAGGCAAAGATGGTCTCGGTGAGGATCGCGCCGCCCAGCAGGCTGCCGACGTTCAGCCCGATCACCGTAATCACGGGGATGAAGGCGTTGCGCAGCGCATGGCGCGCGATCACCCCGCCCTCCGTCAGTCCCTTCGCCCGCGCGGTGCGCACGTAGTCCTGGCGCAGCACCTCCAGCAGGCTGCTGCGGGTCATCCGGGCGATGATCGCCAGCGGCACGGTCGAGAGCGTCACCGCTGGGAGGACGAGGTGGCGCAGGACGTTGGCGGCGGCCGCCCAGTTGCGCGCGAGCAAGGCATCCACGAAGTAAAGATTCGTCTGCCGGGCGAGGTCGATCGTGTAGTCCAGCCGACCGGAGATCGGAAACCAGCCGAGGTAGGAGGCGAAGAGCAGAATGAGCATGATCCCCAGCCAGAAGATCGGCATGGAGAAGCCAAAGAGCGCCGTGATCATGCTCACCCCGTCGAACCAGGAGTTCTGCCGGGCCGCGGCGATGACCCCGGTGAGGATGCCGACGCCTGAGGCGATGAGCATCGCGGCGAAGGTCAGTTCGATGGTCGCCGGGAACCGGGCGATCAGTTCGACGAGAACGCGCTCGTTGCTCTGGATGGACCGGCCGAGGTCTCCCTGCACGGTGCGCCCCAGGTAGCGGAGGAATTGTACGGGCAGGGGTTCGTTCAGGCCGAGGACCTCGCGCAGGCGGGCCACGGCCTCGGGCGTGGCTTTCTCGCCCAGCATCACCACCGCCGGATCGCCGGGGGTGAGACGGGTGATGATGAAGACGACCAGCAGGACTCCGAAGAAAACCGGAATCAGTTCGAGGAGGCGGCGCCCCAGATACCTGCCCATCCGTGGTCATGCTAGCATGCGAAGAGGCCGGAGGACACGCGCCCTCCGGCCCCTCGCCTGCAATATCGGACGCGCTAGCGGGCGAGCCAGACGCGGTGCAGCCAGCGGATCTCCAGGGGGTGCGGGAAGTAGTTCTGCACCGCCTTGCGGTAGGCTGCCACCCGCGCCGCGTGCACCAGCGGCACCCACGGCGCGTCGTTGTGAATGATCACCTGGGCCTGGCGGTAGAGCGCAGCGCGCTGGCTCTGCTCGCCGACCTGTTGCGCCTTGATCAAGAGGCTGTGGACGGCTTCGCTCTTGTAGAAGGCGTAGTTGTTCGCCTTCCCTTTCTCGGCGTTGTCCTTGTCCAGCAGGACGTAGAGGAAGTTGTCGGGATCGCCGTTGTCGCCGATCCACCCGATGATCGCCATGGAGTGCTCGGCGTTGCGAATCTTCTCCAGGTATGTCCCCCACTCAAAGGTGACGAGCCTGGCCCGAATACCCGCCGCGGCCAGCTGGGCCTGCAGCGCCTCGGCGATCTTCGGCGGCTGCGTCAGGTAGGGGCGGGCACGGTTCGGCCACCACAGTTCGGTAGAGAAGCCATTGGGATAGCCGGCCTCGGCCAGCAACTGCTTGGCCTTCTCGACGCTGTACTCGTAGGCGGGCACGGCGTCGTTGTAGCTCCAGATGGTCGGCGGGATCGGGTTCTTCGCCGGCGCGCCCACGCCAGCGTAGAAGGCGCGGATGAGCGCCGCCTTGTTCACGGCGTAGTTGACCGCGCGGCGAATGCGCACGTCGTTGAACGGGGATTTCTCCACATTCAGCGCGATGTAGCCGGTGTTCAGCCCCGGTCCGGTGAAGAGGACCAGGTCCTTGTTCTTGCGGATGCGCTCGTAGTCCGGCGGGTTCACCTGGTCGATCACGTGGACGCTCCTGTTCTCCAGCTCCAGCAACCGCACGGTGTTGTCCGGGATCGCCCGCGCGATCAGCCGGTCCACGCAGGGCCGCCCCGCCCAGTAATCCTGGTTAGCGGCCATCGTGACGTGGTCTTTCTTCACCCACTCGACGAAGCGGAACGGCCCCGTGCCCACCGGGTTCTTGAAGAAGTCCTTGCCGTACTTCTTCACGGCGGTCGGGCTGACGATGGCCGTCGAGAACATAGCCATATTGGTCAGGAACGGCGCGAACGGCGCGCTCAAGTTGAAGCGCACGGTCTGCGCGTCCACTGCGTCCACCTTGGTCACGTTCTGATAGGAGAAGCTGGCGTAGGGCGCCGCGCCGGGGAAGTAGGGGTGCTTGTTGTTGATCTGCCGATCGTAGGTAAACTTCACGGCCTCGGCGTTGAACGGCGTGCCGTCGTGGAACTTCACGCCGGCGCGCAGCTTGAAGGTCCAGGTCTTGCCGTCGGCGGAAACGCTCCACGATTCGGCCAGCGACGGCTCCACCTGCGTGCCGTCCGCCCGGAAACGCACCAGCGTGTCAAACATGTTCGAGTCGATGTTGACGGAGAACCCGTCTTCGATGTCGTTCGGGTCGAGCGACACCGCGTCGTCGGCCTGCGCGAAGACCAGTGTGCCACCGGTAGCCCCGCAGGCTTTGGCGTCCCAGGACGTCCGGGCCATCGCCGCGCCCTGCAGGTTCACGGGGGCGATCAGCAGCGCCGCCGTCAACAGTAGAACGGGAACCAGGATACGAAACCGATACCTCAATCCAACCCCTCCCTTCGAATACCGCCGGACAAACACGCAGGGGATACGCCCCCCTATTTCGGGAACCGCCCGGCCAGTCCTGCCCTCACGGCCGCCCGCCCGCCAGCACCTCCGGGTTGACCGGGTTGGGCGGGCGCCGCCCCTCCAGCACCGCCAGCAGGTTCTCCGCCGCCATCACCGCCATCTTCGTCCGGGTCTCGATGCTGGCGCTGGCGATGTGCGGCACGACGATGACGTTGTCCAGGGCGAGCAGCGGGTGGTCGGGCTCTATGGGCTCCTTCTCGAAGACGTCAAGCCCGGCGGCCCAGATCCACCCCTCGCGCAGCGCCTCCGCCAGGGCCAGGGTGTCCACGATCGGCCCGCGGGCGGTATTCACCAGGACGGCGGTGCGCTTCATCATCTTCAACTGCTCCCGGCCGATGAGATGGCGCGTCTCCGGCATCAGCGGCACATGGACGCTGACGAAGTCCGCCTCCCGCAGCACCTCCTCGAACGGCCGGTACTCGATCCCCAGTTCGCCCTCCAGGTCCTCGCGCCGGATCACGTCGTGGTAGAGGATGCGCATGTTGAAGCCTCTGGCCCGGCGGGCCACGGCGCTGCCGATGCGGCCCAGCCCGATCAATCCCAACGTCGCGCCGTGCACGTCCTGGCCCAGGAAGAGCATCGGCTCCCAGGAGCGCCAGAGGTTCGCCCGCGTGTACTTGTCCGCCTCCACTACGCGGCGGGCGGTGGCCAGGATCAGCGTCATGGCGAAGTCGGCCACGGTCTCGGTGAGCACGCCGGGGGTGTTGGTGACGACGACGCCGTGCTGGGTCGCCGCCGGGACGTCGATGTTGTCAAACCCCACCGCGTAATTGGAGACCACGCGCAACCGGGGCGCGCGGTCGAGCAGTTCCCCGTCGACGCGATCGGTCAGCAGGGAGAGCAGGCCGTCGATGTCGGCGACCTCCCGGAGCAGCACCTCGCGCGGCGGCGGGATCTCGTTCTGCTCCCAGAGCCGCATCTCCGTACGTCCCCGCAGCAGGGCCAGCGCCTTCTCGGGCAGCGGGCGGCAGACGTAGATCTTCGGGCGGGCCATCAGATCCCTCCGCTTCGTCCTTCAGACCGTGACCTGACCCACGAGGAGGGTCACGGCCAGCGCCCAGGTCACGCTGACGATGTGTTTCACCAGGACCTGGCGTTCACGCTTTAGCAGCACGGCCGCCAGCACGTACCCGGCGGCCAGGACAATCCAGATCGCGGCGGGCAGCAGCAGCACCCCCACCACCATGATGGTGCGCTCCAGCGTCCCCCGCCACCGCTCTGGGGACGGGATCGGGGCGAACCCGCCGTCGGGCCCCTTGAGCGCCGCCCCCACCAGAAAGACCACCACCGCCCCGGCGTAGATGGCCAGCACGAGGATGATTCCCAGGCGCAGCACCTCGGCGGTCACGCCGCCGAAGGTTGTCGCGGCGCCCGAGGCGCGGACAATGACCCAGAGCACGGCGAAGTGCGCCGCCTGGTCGAGAAAGAAGGCGGCGAGTTCCACCCACCCGGCGCGGGTGAGACGAACTTTCAGCCAGTCGATCAGGAAGTGGGATGATACCAGGATCAGCGCCCACCACCCCCAGGCGGGCACGAACCAGATCAGCACCGGCAGGGTCAGCGCCACCTGAATGGCGACGTGCACCGCCAGCCCCCGGAGCGAGGCGATCTTCCACCGGATCAGCGGGTAGGGCTGACAGGGGAAATCCCCGAGGAGGTGCGCCAGGAGCAGAGCCCCAAAGACCCCCACTGGATGCGGTCAGTCGTGCTCGTGCACTGGGTGCTCGCGGAGCCGCTGGACGACGACCTCCAGGACCTTGACCGCCATCTCGGGGTGCTCTTTGATCAGCGCCCGGAAGTCCCAGCGCACCAGCTGCAGGCAGCGCGTCCGCTCCTTCGCCGTGACCGTGGCGGTGCGGACGCGCTCCTCGAGCAGCGCCAGTTCGCCGAAGAACTCGCCCGGACCCATGTCGCGGATGTGGTGTCCGTCGTGGCTCACCTCCACCCGCCCCTCGACGATGAGGAAGAACCCGACGCCGGGATCGCCCTGTTTGACGATCACCGCAGCGGGTTCGTAGACGCGCTCCTTGAGCGACCGGGCGACGGCCTCCAGATCTCTGGCCGGCAGACTCTTGAAGATGGGCACCTTCTTCAAGTACTCAACGTGAGCGACTTCCGCCACCATTGACCCCCCTGGGGAAAGATTAGGAGTCCATTCGTCGCCCGGAAGGTGCCCCCCTCTCCCCCGCGGGCGCGTTACTCCAGCCAGACCGTCTTCTCGGCCGGGGGGGTGCGGCGTTTCTGGGGGATCTCCGCCGGGTAGCCGACGTAGAGCACCCCGGTGATGCGGCGGTCCGCCGGCAGGCCGAGGAACTCCCGGAACGGCGGGTAGTCGCGCAGTGGACCGGTCCGCCAGTAGGTGCCCACGCCAAAGCTCCACGACCCCAGCATCAGGGCGTAGGTGGCGGCGAAGGTGGCCCACATGTCCTCTTCGCGCGTCTCCGCATCCTCGGCCACGAACGCGGTGACCACGATGATCGTCGGCGTCTGCACGGTCTCGGTATAGAGGCGCTCCAGCGCCGGTTGTACCTCCGGCGCGTCCGGATTCGGCAGTGCGGTACGCCGGAAGTCTCGCCGGATCTCGGCGAACCGGCGCTTGGCCTCCCCCTGGAGGACGAAGAACTGCCAGGGTTCGGTCAGCCGGTGGTTCGGCACCCAGACCGCCGCCTCCAGGACCCGCTCGATCAGGTCCCGATCCACAGAGTCGGGCTTCATCCGGGCGACGCTGCGGCGGGTCTTGATCAACTCCAGGACGTCCATCGACAACACCTCGGGGCTTCGGTTCTCGGTCACCGCAGCCCATAGTAGCAGGTTGCGGCAAGGGTCCCGTCCCGGAAAACCGGGACCCGCGCCGGCTGCGGCCGGGTCTGTGGACCCGTGCGGGAAGACGGCCCCCGCGGTATGCGTTATTCTGAAGATGCAACCCCGGCTGCCTGAGATCACAATCTGTGGGTATTTACGAGACGGCGGGTCTCCCATGTATAATGCCCGTGCGATGCGGTACGTAATCTTGGGAGTTGTTGTCCTTGCGCTAGCCGTGCCTCTGCCGGCGGCGGCGAACCACATCCCGGTGGAGACGCTCCTCCAACGGATGTTCACCGACCCCGCGCCGACGCCGTATGATGCCACGGCCGACTTCGACGGGGATGTGGTAATCACGTGGCGGGCCGGGCGCATCACCGCGAGGGCCGCCGGCTCCTACCGGGAGTGGCGGCTCACCTTCGGCGCGCCGCGGCGGCGTCAGGTCACTATCACCAGGCTGGACCTGCCCTTCGTCCTGCGGCCCTTCGAGGGCAACCTGAAGAGCCTGATCGAGCAGCGGATCGAGCGGGAGGAGGGCGCGCTCTCCCTGCTGGACGACTATGACGTCTTCATCGCCGAGGAACTCCCCAACGGCCGCTACGTCCTGGGCGCCGTGCGCAAAGACATCGTCACCGATGTGATGCAGCGGTACGGCCGGGCGAGCGATCTGAAGGACGTCAACGTGCGCCGCGCGATTGCCAAGTGGCTCTACCTCCCCCGGCAGCGCGAGTTGGTGACGCGTCCCGGCGGTCCGTACATCGTCACCGCCGTCGTGGACGAGCAGGGGACGTACTACGGCCTCCAGCTCATCTACGACTGGGGTCCGGTGGGCACCGAGCTCGACTGGGCCAACGTCGGGGGCCGCCTGATCTGGCGCGAGGTGAAGATGGACGCCGCCATGGACGTGCGCGGGATCGGCCGGGTGGAGGGCAAAATGAGCCTGCGCTTCAGCAATCACTGCTTCAACGGCAGCTGCCGGCGGTAGCGTGTTACCCCCGCGCCTCCTCGCCGTCAATGCGCCGCAGCGCGTCGCGGACGTGCACCGCCGGCCGCCATCCTGCCCAGAGGACGAAAGCCAGCTCCCCTGCCGCCGTCTCGTAGAAATGCGGCCGTCCGTCCGGCAGAACACCCCGTAGCCGCAGGCGGAGTTGGTCCTGGATCTGCCAGCGCTCCACCGCGGTCCGCGCCCGGTAGCGCGTGATGACGTGCAGGCGAAGCCAGGCGGCGCGGACGACGGCGATGGCGGGCGGCTCCTTCCGCGATAGGCACAGGGAACCCGTTTATAATAGATACGTCATGCGCATTGACTTTCTGTACTGGGAGGACTGTCCCTCCCACGACGAAGCGCTGCGGCGCCTGCGCGCGGTCCTGACCGAGGACGAGATCGCCGCGGAGGTGCAGGTGACCCACGTGGACACCGAGGAACTGGCCCGCGCGCTACGCTTCCCCGGGTCGCCCACGATCCGCGTGGACGGGCGCGACATCCAGCCGGAGACGGTGGCCGCCGACGGCCGCCTCACCTGCCGCCTCTACCTGCTGGACGACGGGCGGCCCTCGCCGCTCCCTTCGGCGGAGATGATCCGCCGGGCGGTCCGCGCGGCGCAGGCGCCGGCAGCGGCGACGAACTCACTGGGAGGAACGCAGCCATGACGCTGGCGACAAATCAGCAGTTCATCTCCTTTGCACTGCCCGGTGTGGCCGGGACGACCTCCTCGCCCGAGGACTTCGGCGAGGCGAAGGCCCTCGCCGTGATCTTCTGGTGCAACCACTGCCCCTACGTGCGAGCCTGGGAGGACCGGGTGATCGCCCTGCAGCACGAGTTCGCCGGGCGGGGCGTGCGCTTCGTGCTGATCAACAGCAACGACCCGGCGAAGTACCCGGAGGACTCCTTCGAGCAGATGCAGGTGCGGGCGCGGCTGAAGGACTATCCCTTCCCCTACCTCTTCGACGAGAACCAGGAGGTGGCGCGGCGCTACGGCGCCACGCGCACGCCGGAGATCTTCCTCTTTGACGCCGCCCGGACGCTGCGCTATCATGGCGCGCCGGACGACAACTCCGAGGACCCCCAGGCGGTGCGGCAACACTACCTGCGGGACGCGGTCGAGGCGGTGCTGGCGGATCAAGCGCCGGCGGTAGCGGAGACGCCGCCCCGCGGCTGCTCCATCAAGTGGCGATAGCCAGGACGGCGGCGCCTTTGATCTGGCGGCGCTTCAGTTTCTGCAGCGCCGCGTTCGCTTCCTCGAGCGAGAAGCGTTCCACCTCCGTGCGCACGGGGATCGCCGCGGCCAGGATAAGGAACTCCCGGGCGTCCTGCGGGGTCAGGTTGCTGACCGAGCGCAGGGTGCGCTCGCCGTAGAGCAGGCCGTACTCCATCTCGGGAATCCGATCCAGGTACACAGCGTTGATCGCCAGTGTTCCACCGGGACGCAGGGCCGCCAGCGCCTGCGGGATGAGCGCGCCCGCCGGCGCAAAGAGAATCGCCCGGTCGAGCGGCCGGGGTGGGCGGTCGTCGGCCGATCCGGTCCAGGCCGCACCCAACTCGACCGCCAGCGCGCGGTGCCCGGCGCTGTGCGTGAAGACGAAAACCTCGCACCCCCAGTGCACCGCCACCTGGATCGCCAGGTGGGCCGAGGCCCCGAAGCCGAACAGCCCCACGCGCTCACCCGGGGTCACGTCCGCTTTGCGCAGCGCACGGTAGCCGATGATCCCCGCGCAGAGCAGCGGCGCCGCCTCCGCGGCGGAAAAGCGCTGGGGGATCGGGTAGACGAACCTGGCGTCCGCACACATGAATTCGGCATAGCCGCCATCCACGTCGTAGCCGGTAAAGCGCGCCTCGGGGCAGAGGTTCTCCTCGCCGCGCCGGCAGGCGGCACACTGCCCGCAGGAGCGAAAGAGCCAGGTCACGCCCACCCGCTGCCCCTGGACGAGGTCCCCGCCGGGACCGACCTGCTCCACAAGGCCGACGACCTGGTGCCCGGGGACGACCACATCCCGGCGCGGCGGCAACTCGCCTTCCGCGATGTGCAGGTCGGTGTGGCACACTCCGGTCGCGACGATCCGCAGGAGCACCTCACCCGGCCCGGGGGACGGGACGGGGCGCGAGGCGAGAGTGAGGGGATTGGACTCGATTGGTGCCGGCCGGCGCAGTTCCTGGACGCGCATCGCCGCGCTGGGCCGTGGTCAGGGCAGCACGGCCGTGCCGACGATGGTGCCGCCGGTGTACCGCTGGACGCGGGCGGCGACGGTGCGCACGTGGTCTGCCATCCGCTCCGCCGGCAGCGTGCTGGGCGCGTACAGCACCATCAGGCAGCGCACCGTGGCGTCGGTGATCATCGTGCGCACCGAATCGCTGGTGGGCGTGCCGCAGGGTCCGGTCTCATCTGCCAGCACGAGCCTTCCCTCCACGCTGTAGTAGGACTTCCCAATGGCCTCGAACATCTCGATGGGCCGGCCGCGGCGCAACGTCACCCCGCCGTGCACGAGTCCCAGGTCGTGCATGCCCACGGGGAGGAGGAAGTCCAGGGAGCAGAGGTTGCCGGTGTCCACGAGGGAGTTGACGGCGGGGACCTCTTCTCCGCGCAGGACGCGCCGCAGCAGCGCCTCCGACGAGGGGCGGAGCCGCGTGGGATCGATGCCCAGCCGCCTGTACAATTCGCGGGCGGGCTGCAGGCCGTCGATCTGCGCCGGCTCGAGGCCGGTGTAGCGGTCGCGCAGGGCGCGGGCCACGGAGTCCAGTTCGGCGCGCAGCGCCTCCTCCGCGGGCCGGACCAAGACCTGGCGCGCTTCCACGAGCCCGATGCGGACGTACTCTCCAACCTGGGGATCAATCGTCACGGTGATCATGGCGTCTGCCACAACTATTCCGTCACGCCCCGCGGCGGTCAAGAGTATGTTTGGGCCATCCCGAAGCGGGCGCGGCGCGTTAGGATAGAGTCCGGATGAGATGGCTCCCCGGCACGCTGGTGATCTTGCTCGGCGCGGTCGCGCTGGCCGCCGCCTGTGCGCGCCCGCCGGCCTTCGCCTCCTTCACGAGCGAGAAGCAGAAGTTCTCAATCGCCTACCCGCGGGGCTGGGAGATCGTCACGGTCGCCGACGACGCCCGCGTCTGGTTCCTGCCCTCCAGCGCCGGCGGGACGCCCCAGTCCGCGGCCGAGTTCCTGCTGGTCCTGACGGATGCCCAACCCGGACCCCTCAGCGACGACGAAGCCCGGCAGCTCGGGTTGAACCTGCTGCCGATTCACGGGGTCTCGGGCTTCCGGCGGTTCAAAGAAGAACAGGGCGCGGTCTGGCACCGCTTCGAGGTCACGGGGACGTCGCGGGGTCGGGAGTGGGCCTCGGTCGGACTGCTGGTGACCGGCCGGCAGGCCTTCCACTACGTCGTCTGCGCCAAACCCTTGGACCGGTGGCGGGATGGACAGAAGCAGTGCGACGAAATCCTCAAGGCGTTTCGCCCGGGTCCGCTCTCCTAACCTCGACTCCGCCCGCGGGCGCGCAGGAGTGCGCGCGCCCGCAGTCCAATTAGCCTTACCATGTCCCCCGGTGAACTCCAGGTTCCGCGACCCGCATCCCGCCGGCGCAGCGCCGCGCTGGCCATCGGCCTCAGCCTCATCGTGGCGGTGGGCTGCGCCTCGACGGCGGCGGTCCGGCCACCGCGCTTTGTGGAGGAGGCCGCGCCGGCTAGTCTCGCCCAGGTCTACGACGGCGACTGGGAGTTCTACGTGGGCGGGGGCGTCGCGGTCTTCGACTGCAACGCGGACGGGCGTCCGGACCTGTTCGTCGCCGGAGGGCAGAACCCCGCCGCGCTGTATCGCAACGACAGTCTCGTCGGCGCCACGCTGCGCTTCACGCACCTGACCGACCCCGCCGTCGGCCTCGAGGCGGTGACCGGCGCCTATCCCGTCGACATCGACGGCGATGGGAACGTCGACCTCGCCGTCCTCCGCGTGGGCGAAAACGTCCTGCTGCGGGGCCGCGGGGACTGCCGGTTCGAGCGGGCCAACGAAGCCTGGGGCTTCGCCGGCGGTGATGCCTGGACGACCGCGTTCAGCGCCCACTGGGAGGCCGGCAGCGGCTGGCCGACCCTCGCCGTGGGGAACTACGTCGACCGCAGCCGACCCGGCGCACCGTTTGGCACCTGTCACGACAATGTCCTCTATCGGCCCGCGGAGGGCGGGCGTGGTTTCGCCGCGCCCATCCCCCTGACGCCCGGCTACTGCACGCTCTCGACTCTCTTCAGCGACTGGAACCGATCGGGCCATGCCGACCTGCTGGTGACGAACGACCGGCACTACTACCGCGGAGGAGAAGACCAGCTCTGGCGCGTCCGGCCGGGCGAGGCGCCGGCGCTCTACGGGCGGGCCGACGGCTGGCAGAAGTTGGAGATCAACGGCATGGGGATCGCCTCCTACGACGTGACCGGCGACGGCTACCCTGAATATTTCCTCACAAGCATGGCGGACAACAAGCTGCGCAGCCTGGCCGAAGGGCCGGGGCGACCGGCCTATACCGACATGGCCCGCGCGCGCGGCGTGACCGCCCATCGGCCCTTCACCGGGGGCGACACGCGCCCCTCCACCGCCTGGCACGCGGAGTTTTGTGATGTGAACAACGACGGGTTCATCGACCTCTTCATCGCCAAGGGGAACGTCGAAGCGATGGCGGAAGCCGCGCAGCGCGATCCGAGCAACCTGCTGCTGGGACAGCCCGACGGCCAGTTCGTGGAGGCCGCCGAAGCCGCCGGCATCCTCACCTTCGCCCGGGCCCGCGGCGCCGCCCTGGCGGACTTTAACCTGGACGGTCTGCCGGATCTCGTCGTCGTCAACCGCCGGGAGAACGTGAAGCTCTGGCGCAACGTGGGCCGCGGCACCGCCGGCCGCTCCCGGCCGCTAGGCAACTGGCTCGCCCTGCGACTACGCCAGCCGGGCGGCAATCGGGACGCGATCGGCGCCTGGGTCGAGGTGCAGGTGGGGGAGCGCACGCTGCGCCGCGAGGTGACCATCGGCGGCGGCCACGCCGGCGGCCAGCTCGGCTGGATCCACTTTGGCCTGGGGCGGGCCCGGGACGCGGTCGTCCGCGTGCAGTGGCCCGCCGGGGAATGGGGCCCGCCGGTGCGCGTGTCCGCCAATCAGTTCGTCTCCCTGGAGCGCGGCGCGAACCAGGCGGTGCCGTGGCGCCCGCCCGGGAAGTGAGGCCACGGTAGCCTGCTACGAGAACTTCGCGACGTAGCGGGCGTCGAGCAAGTAGGGAAAGAAGGCGCCCGCAATGTTGCTGAGAGGCACAACCTCCGGCCGGATCTCGTACCCCAGGTGCTCCATCAGCGCCCGCCGCGCGTCGCACCGCTGCGTCATCTGAGGATCCAGACGCCGCAGGCGTGCCCTGAGGTCGTCATCGGCCAGGACCAAACCGTCTTCCATGTTGACGACGGCGGCCCCCTGCCGGGGCACGGGGATGATGTCCTGCTGGATGGCGTGCCCTGACTTCAGCGTGCCGGCGAAGCCGGGAGAGAAGGGACTGCCCACCCACTCGTCCAGGTGGATCAGGTGCCCCGGATTGACGGCGAAATCCCACTGGTCGGATTTCGCCCGCTCCGCCGCGGCCACGACGTCGCCCCCGCGCGCGCCCACGCCCACCGCCGCGTACCAGGCGTGGACGACCCGGAGGTAATTCTCCACGAGGTCGAAGTAGCGATCCTCATCCTCCGCGTCCCGGGCATCGATAAGCCTTCCGGCCCGGCAGGTCAGTGCCCCGATCACACCAAACGCCGCCTGCGCGTACTCGCCGCGCACCGCGCGCCCGTTACGTGGGCTCTTCAGCCCGCTGGGGATAGGGCGCCCAAAGTTCACCATCGGGTGGCAGCTCAGTTCCAGGCCCAAGGAGACGAGGCTCGCCGCGGCCTCCCGTTCGGTCATCCCCTCGCGCAGGGAGAACACCCATGTGCGGAGCGCCGCGCTGGTGAGAGAGGACGCGTACTCGCAGAAGCGGATCATCTCGGGCTCGAGGACGACCCGCAGGCCGTCGTCCGGGGCCATCAGGAGGCCCGCGGCATTGGCCGGAGTCTGGCCCGTGAGTCCGGCGAAGGCCTGCACGATCCAGTAGGGCACGTCCGGGAGGGGCTGCGGCTTCCACCCGACCAGGCCGCAGCGGAGCGGACCCCCTACTCCCGCCTTCTTCAGCAGACCGACGAGGTCGGCGCTCCGGCTCCGGTCCTGATTCGGCAGGCTGAAGGGCTGATAGAGGGCGATGTCGGCGGGGACCTGCAGTTGCGAGGGGGCGTAGCCGAGGTTTTCGTTGCCGACCAGGAGAGTCGGTCTGTCGGCTAACCCCTGGAGCCAGAGGGCTTCCTCAAAGCGGGGGTCGAAGCCGGTGAGCCAGGCCAGGTTGGCGCTGTGCTCCCGGTCCGCGTAAACCGCCAGGCAGTCAAATCCCGCGGCCTCGCGGGCGCGTTCCAGCCGCCGGTACCGTTCGTGGAAGATGCGTGGGGGGAGAACAGGGACTTCCGTCGGGACGTCGAACTCCGGCAGGCTCAGTTCAACGAACTGAACGTCCACACCCTACCCGCCGGCGACCGCCGCGTTGCCCTGGGTCTTTCCCGGCAGGGTGCCGGCGATGATCATCGTCAAAACATCGTCCTTGGTGACCTCGGCGGTGCGCACCGTCCCCACGAGGCGCCCGGTTTTCAGCACGCTGATGCGGTCGGCGTGGTCGAAGACGTCGTGGATGTCGTGACTGATCAGAAAGATACCCAGCCCTTGTCCCTTGAGCTGTTTGATCAGCTCGCCGACCTGGCGGGCCTCCTGCGGGCCCAGCGCGGCCGTCGGCTCGTCCATGATCAGGATGCGGGCATTGAAGTAGATCGCCCGCCCGATGGCGACCGCCTGGCGCTGTCCGCCGGAGAGGTTGAGGACGCTCTCGCGGAGGGAAGGGACGCTGATGCGCAGGCGGTTCAGCACCTTGCGGCTCTCCGCCTCCATCGCGTCCTCGTTCAGCGAGATTCCCCGCATGATCTCGCGGCCCAGGAAGATGTTGGCCGGCGCGTCCAGGTTATCGGCCAGGGCCAGGTTCTGGTAGATCGTCTCGATCCCGTGCCCGCGCGCGTCCCGCGGATTGCGGATCGTCACCTCTTGACCGTCGATAAAGATCCGCCCGCTGTCCGCTCCATAGACGCCGGAGAGGATCTTGATCAGCGTAGACTTTCCTGCCCCGTTGTGGCCGACGAGGCCGACCACCTCGCCTGCGTAGAGGTCGACCGTGACATCCTCGAGTGCGTGGACGCCACCGAAGGCCTTGTAGATACTGCGCATCTCTACGAGAGGCTGTCGTTCCACGCGCGCCCCCTCCATCGACGCCGGCGAGCTACCGCCGACGGTACCGTTGATAGACGACGTCCAGCCAGACAGCCAGCACCAGGACCGCGCCCTGCACGACGTTCTGCAGCGCGCTGGGCAGGTCCATCAGCACCATGCCGTTCCGCAGGCTCTCCATCAGGACCGCCCCGATCATCGCCCCCGGGATGCTGCCGACGCCCCCGGACAGCGACGTCCCGCCGATGACCGCCGCGGCGATGACGCTCAACTCCGCCAGTTCGCCCGCGGAGTTCGTGCCCGCGTTCAACCGGGCGGTGGCGATGATCCCCGCGATCGCCGCCAGGACGCCCATGATCACGAAGACGACCAACGTGATCCGGCGCGTGGGGATCCCCGAAAAGCGCGCCGCCTCCGGGTTGCCGCCGATCGCGAAGACGTAGCGCCAGAATCGGGTCGAGCGCAGGACGGTGCTCATGAGTATCCCCAGCCCGAGCATCATCAGGACGGGCACGGGGAGCCCCCGGGGCACGGTCGTTCCGGGGAAGGGGTAGGAGTTCATCAGCTGGACAAACCCGGCCACGAAGCCGACGTTGATCGCGATGACCAGGAACTCGCCCCACAGCGGCCGCACCGTGAACCCGTACTTCCGCCGCCTGGCGCGTGAGCTGACGAAGTACCAGACGAGGATGACGATGGCCGCCAGACCGCCGACCCAGCTCCAGGTAGCCCCGATGGAACCGTTGATGCCCCCGCCGAAGATCTGGTAGGTCGTATCGAGCGGGGCCATCGTGCGCCCGCTCGTGACCAGCCAGGCACCTCCGCGGAACGCCAGCAGCGAGCCCAGCGTGACAATGAAGGACGGGACCTCCAGGTAGGCGACGACGTAGCCGTGAAACGCCCCGATGAGAGCGCCTAAGGAAAGGCCGATCAGGATCGTGGCCAGCGGGTTCCACCAGACCTCCAGCGGGAAGACCTGGACCTGCATAAAGGCCATAACCATGCCCACGAAACCGAGGACGGACCCCACAGAGAGGTCGATCTGGCGGGCGACGATCACCAGGACCATACCGCCCACCATGACCCCGACCACGCTGCTCTGAACCATCAGGTTCCACAGGTTGCGCGGGGTAAGGAAGAGCCCTGTCTGCAGGTGGAAGCCGACCCAGATGACGGCCAGCGCCGCCACCATCCCCATCAGGCGGGTGTCGAAGCCGGCCCAAGCGGCGAACCGCTGGAAGACGTTCACCCGGCCGAAGCGCGCCGGGGGGGGAGCCTCAGCCGGGGTCTGGCGCGGAGCTGTGGTTTCGACCGACACAACGTCTCCCCGCGTGAAATTGAGGTGCCGCCGGGAGCCGGGTGGGTCTAACCGGCGGCACCTCGATCGCTACCGCTGCATCACTTGCAGGCCGGGGGCGCCTTGGCTGGATTGACCCCCTGGCAGACCTGGGCCTTGGTGGCCCACTTCGCTTTGATCACGAGGTCCAGGTTCCCAAAGACGATGGGGACGGGCTTGAGCAGGATCGAGTCCATCGTCACGCCCCTGGGCCCCTTGAACTTGACCGCCCCCTTGACCTTGTTGAGGGCCGTCCCCCTTGCCAGCGCCACCGCCACCTCGCCGGCGGCGCGGCCCAGGTCGCGGGCGTCCTTCCAGACGCTCACGGTCTGATTGCCCTTGGCCACGTGGTTCAGCGCGACGATGTCGCCGTCCTGGCCAGACACCGGCACCTTGCCGGCCAGACCGACGGCGGCGAGCGCCGCGATGACCCCGCCGGCCATCCCGTCATTGGAGGAGACGACCGCGTCCACTTTGTTGTTGGTCCGGGTGAGGATCTGCTCCATGTTCTTCTGCGCGACCTCGGGTCGCCACCCGTCGGTATACTGCTCGCCGACGACCTTGATGTCGCCCTTCTTGATCGCCGCGCCCAGGATATCCAGCTGGCCCCCGTGAACGAAGTCGGCGTTGGGGTCGGTGCTGCTGCCTTTGATGAACACGTAGTTCCCCTTCGGCCGGACTTTGAACACCTCCCGCGCCTGCATCCTGCCGACTTCGCGGTTGTCGAAGGTGATGTAGAAGACGCCCGGCGTCTCGATGAGACGGTCGTAGCCGATGACCGGGATCTTCTCGGCCTTGGCTTTGTTCACGGCTGGGAGGACGGCGTCCTTGTCCCAGGCCAGAATGATCAGCGCGTTCACGCCGCGGGCGATGAGCCCCTCGACGTCCGAGATCTGCTTCTCGTTGGAGCTCTGGGCGTCGGCGCTGACGTAGCGCGCGCCCGCCTTCGCCAGCGCGGCCTTGATCGCCGCCTCGTCAATCTTCCAGCGCTCCTCCTGGAAGTTGGCCCAGCTCACACCGACGGTGATCGTTTTCTGCTGCGCGGAAACCAGGCTTAACGAAGTGAACACGAACAGGAGCGTCACAACAACTGCGGCCAAACGTCTCCCCTTCACGGGCATCCCCTCCATAGCCTTGTGGGCTTCAGGCCAAAGCCGACACGCCGACCCGGTCCCTGCGGATACCACCTCCCCGCGAAAGGTCAGCCAAGACTGCACCGCTGCATCGCCCGGAATGTTCTACCTTTGTTCTGGCCGTCGCTTCATCTTCCCTGCATCCGGCGCAGGCCCGGGTTCACTCAGGCGAATCCCCCGAGGTCGCGCATGGACGACCGGAGGGATGGGTACAGGCCGCGGTAGACATCGTACAGCCGCTCATAGACGGCGGCGGCCGCCGGATTCGGGGCCGTGGCGTCGACGATGGCGATCGTCCGATCGCAGGCGGCCTCCACAGATGGGAATACTCCAGAGCCGACCCCGGCCAGCATCGCCGCCCCAAACGCCGCGCCCTCGGTCGCCGTCACGGTCACGACTTCCTTGTCGAATACGTCGGCCAGGATCTGGCGCCACAGGGGACTCCGCGCCCCGCCGCCCGAGCCCCGAACCTGCTCAATCCGCACACCCATGTCCTTCATGATCTCGAGGACGTCCCGCAGCCCCATGGCGACCCCCTCCAGCACCGCCCGGACGAGGTGGCCCCGCTGGTGCCGCAGCGTGAGGCCCACGAACGCCCCGCGCGCGTGCGGATCGCCGTGTGGGGTCCGCTCTCCCGTGAGGTACGGCAGGAAGACCACGCCCTCTGCCCCCGGCGGCACGCCGGCGGCCTCGGCGGTCATCACGTCGTACGGATCGCCGCCCTCGGCGCCCCAGGTCTGGCGGCCCAGGCTGTCCCGCAGCCACCGCAGTGAACCGCCGGCCGACAGCATCACACCCATGACGTGCCAGCGGCCGGGGACGGCGTGGCAGAAGGTATGGAGCCGACCGAGGGGATCGACCTCCACGGCATCCAGGTGAGCGAAGACAACGCCGGAGGTACCGATGGTCACGGAGACCAGGCCCGGACGCACGACACCGCTGCCTACGGCCTGCGCCGCCTGGTCACCGGCCCCGCCCACGACCACGGTGCCCGGTGCGAGTCCGGTGACGGCCGCGGCCGCTGCCGTGACCGCTCCGGCAGGCACAGGGGATTCCACCACGGAGGGGAGCCACGCGGCCGGAATGTCTAGGGCGTCGAGCATCTCTCCCGACCAGGCACGGCGCCGTACGTCGAAGAGCGACGTCCCGGACGCGTCCGCAACGTCGATCGTGAACTCTGCGGTCAGCCGGTGGCGCACATAGTCTTTGGGCAGGAGAACGTGTGCGATCCGGGCGTACAGGTCAGGCTCGTGGCGCCGCATCCAGACGATCTTCGGTGCGGTGAACCCGGTGAGCACGGGGTTGCCGGTCAACTCCAGCACCCGGGAGGCGCCCACGCGCTCGGTAATCCAGGCGCACTCTTCCACGGTCCGCTGGTCGTTCCAGAGAATCGCCGGGCGGAGGACACGGCCGGCGGCATCGAGGGCCACCAGCCCATGCATCTGACCGGTGAGTCCCACTGCGGCGATCGCGGATGCGCCGACTCCGGATTGCTGCACTACCCGGCGGATACTGGCCACGCTGGCCTCCCACCAGGCTTCGGGGTCCTGCTCGGTCCACCCCGGCCGGGGCGTCAGCAGCGGGTACTCGGTCGTCGCGACGCCGAGGAGCCGCCCGTCGGGGTCGATCAGCACGGCCTTGGCGCCGGTCGTCCCGACGTCGAGACCGAGGAGTGCGCTCGAGTGAGGCGCGCTCCTCACCTGGGCAGCGGCGGGAGGGGAGGGAGCTTGCTGGCCGCCGGCGCCCGCTGGCGAATCAGGTAGGCTTCGAGCCAGCCCCGGGCCCGATCGGGATGGCCGGTCGCCCAGATCACCTGCTCGTGGTCCAGGGCGTTGATCCGGTCTGCGGCCGCACGGATGGCGTCGATGGAATTGCGGACGGCCACTTCGACCGGCATCCGCTCGGGATTGACGTCGATGCCGAAGTGCTCCGCGTACCCGGCCATCTTCAGCGCGTACAGCGCGGCCTCCGCCTGCTCCGGCGCCACGACGCCGACGTTCAGGTCCTGGTCGTAATTGCCGAGAGGCTGGCTGTTCCAATGGGTGTGCGCGAGGCGGCCGTACTCGCAGATCTGGCTCAAGGCGTAGGCCAGATCCTCGGAGCCCATGAGCATGTGGCCGATCTCGGGGTTGAGCGCGACCAGGGCGTGCCCTTCGGCGAGCAACCGGCGGTTCTCGGGATGCGTGAGGCGGGCCTCGACCTTCTCCGCCAGGAGCAGCCCCTCGGCCGTGCTGCCGTAGAGGATGCGCCCGCGGGGCTCGTAGGGCTTGGGTTCGAAGGCCACCCGCACGCCGGGAACGGCATCCATGGCCTCGGCCAGCCCGTCGGCGAACCGGTCGCGCATGGCAATGAAGTCGGTGCCGAATGGCTGTTCATAGCCGTCGATCCCCGGCCAGACGATGGCAAAATCGGCGCCCAGTTCCTTGTTGATGCGCAGCGTGCTGATCGTCCGCTCCACGGCGCGGCGCCGCGCCTCCGGGAGCGGGGAGGAGAGCGACCCCCACTCGAACTCCCGGTCGAAGAAGAGCAGCGGCACGATCGTGAGGACACGGATCCCCGATTGCTGGCTCCACGTCCGCCAGAGATTCAGGTTGTCTTCGTTGATCTCGTTGGGGTAATGGGCCTCCACGCCCACGACGCCCATCTCCCGCAGCCCGGCGATCTTCTCCAAGCGCGCCTCGATGGAGAGGTCGCTCTGATACTTGTCGTGAAATCGGCTGGCCATCGGCGAGAAATACCAGATGCCGGCGGAGAACTTCGGCGCCAGCGGGAAGCGCTGCAGATGGGCGACGAGTTCTTCGGGGGTGCGCCGGGTCGCCTGAGTGCGGAGATCACGCAGCGGCATAGGGTTCGCCTCCTCTTTGCGACCGGTCGACTGCGGTTTCGCTGGCTCGGCCCGGTGGGCGTCTTTCGACGCCTTCTCCTCTCCCCCTGTCACCGGCCTGCCGTTTGTCGTCGTCATGATCTGGCAGTCCACGGCGGTCTGGACCGAGTTCCTCTTCGCGTGGTCATATCTTCCTGGGGCAGTACTTCCTGCGGGGACTGCGGGCCAGCGCGCGGAAGGGGTAGAGCCGGGCGCGCGGAGCGACTACCCGCGGAACAACGGTACGGCGACGAAGACGAGCGCCCGGACGGCGCTCACCCAGACTCGGCGGACGACCTGGCGGGGGCGGAACGGCCGGCGGCTATCTCAGTGCGTCCAGGGCGTTGTTGAGGTCAAAGGCCACCATCCACGCGTAGGTCTGCGCCACGCCGACGTCGGTGCTGGCGATCCCCTGCAGCGCGAAGCCGTGCGCGGCCTCGGCGAACCGCAGCGCCGTACCCACCTTGGCGTTCCCCGTGGCCGCCCGCAGGTCATTGAAGATCCCGCTGCCCTGACCCCGGCATGGGTTGCCCGCGGCAACCGTGAAGTTCTTGCCTCCAGGCCCCTCCAGGCAGTTGATCATGCGGCGCAGGCGCAGGTGCGCGGCTGAGAGGGCTGTGCCCCGCTGCGTCTGGTCGGCGACGTCAAACAGCGCGGTCATGAGCTGCGTGCGGGCGGCGGCCACCGGATCCTGCCCGTGTACGACCGGCAGGACGGTCAGGCCCGCGAGCACGATCAGCACTGCGACGGTCCCGATTCTCACATGCGGTCCCCCTCCGAAGATATGCCGCGAACGCCACATCCCACAATTTAGCCACGATGAGACGAGGGTGTCAAAGGGAACGCGAGGACCGCGGTCCGAGGACATGCCGGGGTTGAGCCTGGGTGTCCCGAGAGTGAAGCGAAGGTGGGAGAGAAGAAAGAGCGCAGGCTTTCCGCCTGCGCTCTTTCTGTATTTCATCTGGAGCCGCTGGTCGGAGTCGAACCGACAACCCCCGCATTACAAGTGCGGTGCTCTGCCGGGTTGAGCTACAGCGGCGACTCAACCCGGATTATACGACCTGGAGAAATCCTCCGCCACGTCTCCGCCGGCCCGACTCGCTACTTCCCGAGGGCGGCGAGGGCGGAGTCAATCTGTTTGGCCACCACGGCCGCGAAGGGCTGCGCCTCGTTGACGTCGTTGCTGACCACACCCTGCAGGGCCACGGTCAGCGCGGCGTTCGCGAAGGTGAGCGCCTTCCCCGCCCCAGCGTGGCCCGCGGCCGCCGCGGCCTTCAGGTCAGGGATGATGCCGTTCCCCTGCCCCTGGCACACGTTGCCGGCTGCGGCGGTGAAGTTCTTGCCCTGTGGCCCCTCCAGGCAGTTGATCACATGCCGCAGGTGCAGCTGCGTCCCCGCGACGGCCGTCCCCCGCTGGGCCAGTTCGCCCGCGTGGAACCGCGCGGTGGTGAGCTGGGTGCGGGCGGCGGCCACCGGATCCTGCCCCAGTACAACCTGCGGCAAGATGATGACACCCGCCAACGCAATCAGTGTAACGACGGTCCAGATCTTCACGCTTGTTCCCTCCCCCAAGGTTGTCCCACTAAGGCTACGCCTCACGATCGGGCAGGAATGTAACGGCTGTGTCAAATCTCGGGGAAAAGTGGGGTGACGCGGCCAACGTCACGGCGGCGGCGAGGCCGCCGGGCGATTTCGCAGGAAGACATCGGTCACTAACGTCCGGCTCGTGGGCTGGGGTGAGGTCTCGGAGGCGACGACCGTGACCTCCACGCGCACCACATCTTGCGGCCGGGTCGCCGGCGCGCCCGCCGAATCGAAGTAGCGGAAGGAGAGGCTCTCGATCGAGCCCGCCAGGTTGTTCACGGCCAGTCCGATGCGGCGCTCCAGCTCGCGCTGCACCCGGTCTCGCTGAAAGGTCACCGTGTACGCCTCCCCGGGGCGGCGAGGGTTGTGCGGCGCGACGCGCACGCTGATGCGTTCGGGGCACAGACCGCCGCACCGCGGATCCGCCAGCACCGCTTCGCCCCAGCGGAGCTCCTCCACCATCCGGTCCACGGCAACGCGGACGTTCTGCTGCACCTCCAGCGTGCGCTCGGTCAGCAGCATGCTGCGGAAAGTTGCCTGAACCATCCCCGCGATGGCTCCTAGCGCGGTCCCCAGCAGCGCCAGGGTGACAATGACCTCAATCAGCGTGAGGCCGCGGTCCTGGGATCCCATGCTCCTCCCTCCCTCTAATGCATCGGGGGGTGGCCGGAGGATTGCGGGTCAGCGGGATCAGCTCCGCCGGACAGGGAACGGGGCGAGCGGAGGGCTTCGGCGCCGCGGAGCGTAATGTAGACACGACCACGTCTCACCGGAGAGGTCCCCATGGAGAGGCGCACGGCGCTGGCCGCGCTAGTCGAAGCCGATCGGGCTCACCTGATTCACCCGCTGCACTTTCCGGCCGAACACACCGCCCCCCTGGTGGCCGTCGAGGCGGCGGGGGCGGTCCTGCGGGACGCGGAGGGGCGCGAGTATATCGACGGACTGGCGTCGCTGTGGAACGTGAACGTCGGCCACGGCCGGACCGCACTGGCGGACGCGGCCGCGGCCCAGATGCGGCGGATGGCCTACACCGCGGCGTATGCCGGCTTCTCTAACGAACCGGCCGTGCGCCTGGCGGAGCGGCTGATCCGTCTGGCTTACCCGAACCTCTCCGGGGTCTACTTCACCACTGGCGGCGCCGAATCCAATGAGACCGCCTTCAAGATCGCCCGCTACTACTGGAAGCGCCGCGGGCAACCGGAGAAGACCAAAGTCATCTCTCGGATCCACGGGTACCACGGGGTGACACTGGGGGCGATGAGCGCCACCGGCATCCCCGCCTTCCACCGGATGTTCGCGCCGACGGTGCCGGGGTTCATCCACATCACGCCGTCCTATCCCTACCGGTATGCCGGTTCGCAGGCTGAGGCGCTCGAGGCGACGTTGCAGGCGGAGGGCCCGGGGACCGTGGCCGCCTTCCTCGCCGAACCGGTCATCGGCGCGGGGGGTGTGATCCCGCCGACCCCAGACTACTTCCCGCGCATCCGAGAGATCTGCGATCAATCTCAGGTCCTTTTCATCGCCGACGAGATCATCACCGGATTCGGCCGGACCGGCCGCTGGTTCGCCCTCGACCACTGGGGCGTACAGCCCGACGTCGTCACGTTTGCCAAGGGCGTGACGAGCGCCTACCTGCCGCTCGGAGGAGTGATGGTCTCGCGGGAGATCCATGCGGCGATTGCGGAGGCCCCGCCCGCGGAGCGCTTCATGCACGCCGCCACCTACTCCGCCCACGCCACCTGCTGCGCCGTCGCGCTGGCCAACCTGGACATCCTGGAGGGCGAAAGCCTGGTGCCCCGGGCGGCGACACTCGGCGACCGACTCCTCCAGGGATTGCGCACGCTGCGGGACCTGCCGGTCGTCGGCGACGTGCGCGGGCTGGGCCTGATGTGTGGCGTCGAACTGGTCGAGGACAAGGCGACGAAAGCGCCGGCGGTTGGACTGGGGGCGCGCGTGCTGGCGGAGGCACGGCAGCGCGGCCTGGTGGCGCGCATCCGCGCCGGGCAGAAGGGTGAGGACCCCATCGGAGACGTGATCTGCCTGGCACCGCCGTTTGTGATCACCGAAGCACAAGTGGATCGGATCGTCGAGATCCTGCGGGAGGCAATCCAGGCGTGCCGCTGAGGGCGCGGGGGTTTTGGGCCGCCCTCGTTGCAGCCGTCATCTTCTGCTCGGCGCCGGCCGGGGCCGCCGCGCCCGCCGGCGGGGCCGTGCGGTTCACGACATCGGACGGTGTTGTGCTGGCCGGCACGGTGTTCGGCGACGGCTCCGCCGGCGTGGTGCTGGCGCACATGTTCCCCACCGACCAGACCAGCTGGCAGCCGTTTGCGCGCCAGCTGGCCGCGGAGGGCTACCGGGCGCTCGCGTTTGACTTCCGCGGCTTCGGGCGGTCGGGCGGCTCGCGCCGCGTCGACGAGATCGACCTCGATGTGCGCGCGGCCGCGGTGTACCTGCGCAGCCAGGGCGCGCGCCGCATCGTGCTCGTGGGGGCGAGCATGGGCGGCACCGCGTCGATCAAAGCCGCGACCCCGGGTGGCGTGGATGCGCTGATCGCGATCAGCAGCCCGATGCGCTTCCGCGGCCTGAACGTCAGCGAGACCGAGCTGGGGCGCCTGACGATGCCGTCCTTGTGGATCGCCAGCGAACGCGACAGCGTCACGCCGGCGATGCGCGCCATGCACGCCGCCGCGGGCGGGAGGAAGACGCTGCACGTCTACTCCGGCAGCGCCCACGGCACCTACATCTTCGACTCTGCACATGGGCCCGACCTCACCGGGAGGATCCTGGTCTTCATCGCCCGCGCCGTGCCTCCGCGATGAGCGGCGCGGGCCGGCTGCGGGAGCGGCCACGCAGCAACGGCTTTACGCCGATCGGAAGATCGAAGTCCCGATCATGACCTGGAACGACCGGCGGTTGCTCCGTATCTCCGTCCAGGGATACAACACGCGGGAGGACATCGACGCCCTGACCTCCGCTCTGGCGGGCCTGCTCGCAGAACCGTCCCACTCCGGCTAGGGGGCCGGGGCGCGGCGGAGAAACCGTCCCTATGCCCCTCTACGATGTCATCGTGCTGGGACTCGGCGGGATGGGTAGCGCCGCCGCTTACCATCTGGCCCGCCGCGGCCGGCGCGTAGTCGGCTTCGACCGATTCCCGGCCGCGCACGACCAGGGTTCCTCCCACGGACGTTCCCGGATCATCCGCGAGGCCTACTGGGAGCACCCGTCCTACGTCCCGCTCGTCTGGCGCGCTTATGACCTATGGGAAGACCTCGAGCGGGCGTCCGGCAAACTGCTGTTGCTGACCACGACCGGCATCCTCATCGGCGCGCCGGACACGCCCCTGGTGCAGGGCGCACTGGAGAGTGCGCGGGTACATCACCTGGCCTACGAATTCCTGGAGGCCGCGGCCATCCGCCGGAAATTCCCCGTCTTCGCCCCCGCCGACGGGATGGTCGGCGTGCTGGAACCGCGGGCCGGGGTGCTGTTCCCGGAGGAGTGCATCCTGGCGCACCTGGAGCAGGCGGCGCGCGCGGGCGCGGAACTGCACTACGAGGAACCGGTGCTGGCCTGGAGTGCGGCGCCGCATGCGGTCGAGGTGCAGACCCCGCGCGGGCACTACGAGGCGGGCGCACTCGTCATCACCGCCGGCCCGTGGGCACCGCAGGTGCTGGAAGAGGTGGGTCTGCCGCTGGCGGTCGAGCGCCAAGTCGTCGGGTGGTTTCGACCGGTCGATCTGCAGGCGGCCTTCGACCCCGGCTCCTGCCCAGTGTACGTCTGGCATGTGGACGGGCGCTTCTTCTATGGATTTCCCCGGCTGGGGGACGAGGGTGTCAAGATCGCGGAGCACAAGACCGGGCATCCCACCACCGCGGACACCGTCCGCCGTGAGATCATGCCCGAGGAGATCGCGGAACTGCGTCGGGACTTCATCGGGCGCTACATGCCCGCGGCCAGCGGTCCCCTGCTGGCCAGCACGACCTGCATGTACACGATGACGCCGGACGGCCACTTCATCATCGACTTTCACCCGCAGCACCAGAACGTGGTCCTCGCCTGCGGCTTCTCCGGGCACGGCTTCAAGTTCGCCCCGGTGGTCGGGGAGATTCTCGCGGACCTGGCGTTGCTCGGGCGGACGGAGCACGACATCTCACTGTTTGCCCTCGACCGCTTCGCCCGTGGATGACGCCTCCCGAATCCTCCCTACCCTCTTCATCGGGCGCGCCCCGGCCACGGCGGCCGACGTCGCCGGTCTGAAGCGGCGAGGGATTTCCGCGGTCCTCAGCCTGCAGACCGATGATGACCTCGCCGCGCTGGGGCTCTCCTGGAACCGACTGGAGGAGTGGTACCGCGCCGCGGCCATCGCAGCGCACCGCCTGC
Source organism: Candidatus Sysuimicrobiota bacterium CSP1-3 (assembly GCA_001443485.1). GTDB lineage: Bacteria > Sysuimicrobiota > Sysuimicrobiia > Sysuimicrobiales > Humicultoraceae > Humicultor. The sequence continues at coordinate 19,674 of LDXQ01000007.1, read as the reverse complement.
CCATCGATGACTGGTCGGCGCAGGCGATGATCGCGCGGCTGGACCAGGCGGTGCAGGCCCTGGACCGTCTGCTCGCGGCGGGGCACACCGTCTACCTGCACTGCACCGCAGGGGTCAACCGCTCCCCCAGCGTCGCCCTGGGGTATCTGCGCCAGGTGAAGAAGGAACCGCTGGGCAGGGCGCTGCGCCGGATCACGCGCAGCCGGCCGCAGGCGGCCCCCTACCCCGACGTGCTCGGCGTGCTGCGGTAGGAGATCAACCGCGGGCCTTGAGGATCTCGTCGATCGGCCGGCCGATTAGCAGCCGCCCGAGTTTGCGGTGGCCGATGCGCAGGTAGTGCTCGCGCCAGATGGCGATGACCTCTTCCCTGGTCTGCGCCCGGTCTAGCTGCGTCTTCACGCCTTGCAGGTAGGCGCGCTCCTCCTCGGGTGAAGCAAATTCCGGCTGGCGAGCCACAGCACTCCCTCCCCCGGCGCCGCGTGTGCGCCGTCCGGCTATCCGGCGCTGCCGCCGCCGCCGCCACCACCACCGCCGCCTCCGGAGAAACCACCACCGCCGCCTCCGCCGGAACTCGGCGGTGAGGCTGCTGTGGCCACGGTGCTGGTGAAGGCCGAGGTGAAGGAGCGGAAGCTCTCCACAAAGCTGACCCCGTCCCCGCGCCCCCAACCGGAGGAGGGCGAGTACCAGCTCATCATGCCGCTCTGCTGCAATTCGGCCGCCGGGTACAGCGCGCGCAGTTGGCGCAGGACCCGGTCGGCCACGCCCAGCGGAATGGCATAAACCAGGAAATGCTCCCACAGTGCCAGGGCGGGCACGGGTTGGTCTTTCATCTGCGAGAAGTCCCGCAGGAACCGCTGGAACCCGCGCCAGCGGCGGAACTCGTCGGCGCCCTCCTGCGACCGGCGGTCGATGGCGAAGGCGAGCACGCTGCCGACGATGCCCAGGGGGATGCCTTCCAGCAGCAGGATCGCCACGCGCGGCGCGGTGACCGAGAAGACGAACATGGCCAGCAACGACCCCGCCGCCAGAACGACGCCCCCGGCCCGGACGGCGGTGCGCCACCGTGAACTCCGCTCGTCAAACCAGCCGTGCCGCTTCGCCCCCTCTCCGACCAGGCCGGTCCATTTCGCAAACCCCCGCTGCAGCCGGACCTTGGCGCCGCCCGTGATCCCAGCGCGACGGGAAATCTCGACCGGGCGACTGCTCCGGCCGAACAGGATCTCTAGCGCCCGCCGCTCATGGGGCTGCAGTGCCGCGGCCTCAGGCGCGTCGGCCGACAGGGTGGCTGTTCCGTGTTCGGCGTCGGCACCGGCATCAACCAATTCCTCAATGGTTCCATCGTCGACCTTACGCGACAGCCGCAGCCTCTGGCGGACGGCGCTCGCCCATGTCGGTGACGCGGCCGATGGGCGGTACTTCTTGGGCGCGATGACGTACTCATCGTCCACCCCGGCCTCCCGCTCCTCAATCGTCAGATAGCCGCGGCGGGCCAGATCCATCACCGTGGCCACGAAGTCCTCCGGGCGCACCCGGCGGAAGCGCCAGAGGACCCCCAGTTCCGCGGGCGGGTACTCCCCCGGCAGTTCCCGATAGTATTCATCGGGCGCCCGGGGCTCGAATTCACGGCCACGGCGCAGGTAGAGGAAGAGGAAGAGACCGCCAACCACCAGCGGGTAGGCGATCCACGCGGCGGCAAAGCCGCGGGCCTTCGCGCGCTCCTGGTTGGCCCGGTTCGCGAAGCCCGTTTCTTCCGCGACGATCGTCTCCAGCGCCGCTCGGTTCGCCCGTCTGGTCGCCGCGGGGACGACGCGCGGCGGGAACAGCACCCGCCCTTCGACCATCGTGAAGGCGGGGAGACCGCGCACCGTAAGGAGCACCGTCTTGTCTGCGATGGTCACGACACCGTGCAGCGGCCCGTGTCCCCACGCCCGGATCTCATCCTTCCCCACCTGGCCGGGCAGGCGCACGGTCACGATCACGTCGTCGGAGGGCACCTCCCACTCCGCGCCCACGAACTTCCAGTACACCTCCGCCACGTCCCGGTACACGGTGACCACGTCCGTCAGCGCGTAGGAGATGGCGAAGGTGCGCTCCTCATCCCGCGCCTGATAGAACCACTTGATCACCGCCTCACCGGGACTGCGGTTGACCTGGTAGGTGCCGGGCTGCTCGGTGTTGGCCAGGCGGTAGGGTCCCCCCTCGTCGGCGACGCTGATCTCCCGGATGTCGCCCGCGCCCCGCAGCACCACGCTACGGGTAGCGAAGCGGAAGGACCCGTCGAAGGTGTAGGTGCGCCGTTCGACCACGCGCATCGAGCCGTCCGGACGGAGGTCCGCAGCGATGTCCACGCGGGAGAAGCGGAAGGATTTGGCTCCCGCCGGCGCGGCGAACACCAGGAGCACGGTCGCGATGGTGGCGGCGAGCAGCGGCGGGCGGGCGGCGCGGAGCAGCACGGTGGGGTATTTCGGGGGGAGAGACGGTCTCCCTTGCACGGCAGCGGGCCCGGGCTGCCGGGAGGCGCTATCGCCCGGGGCGGAACTCGCGGAGTTCGGCGTAGACGCGGATGGCGCGACCGTCGGAGGCCTGCGCCACCGAATCCTCCTTCACCATCCCCACGCCCGGCGCAAACCAGCGCCACGACTGCACCCGCTCCTGCCCCACCGACCCTTCAAGGTACAGCTGCACCGTGGCGTAGGTCCCGGCGGGGACCGTCACCTGTTCGGCCCGCGCCCACTGCAGGGCCACCCTGGCCGGCGCCTCACCCGCCTTTCCCTCCCAGACCCACCCGTGTCCCACCTTCGGCGGGAGCACGAGCATGGGCTGGGGCGGGGTGAGGACGACGTTGCCCTGAGGATAGGCCCGCACGTACGCGTAGACCGTCCCGCCGTCGCGCCGGTAACACTCGCGTTGGGTGAGCATCCCGTTGATGATGCCCTCCAGGACCCGGCAGGCCACGCCGCCGACCTGGCCCACGCCGCCGACCGTCATGATCAGATCCTGGCCGATATTGGTGCGGTAGATCCAGACCGTCCCCGGCACGAGCGGGAAGTAGTCGGCGGGCGGGGCCGCGCGAACAGCGGGCGCCGGAACACCCAGCAAGACGAGGAGACACAGGCTGAAGAGTATCCTGGGCATTGCAGAAAAGACATGCCCAGAAGCCGGCGCGTGCAGACGGCGCGCGGTTTGCCCCTCAGGGCCTATCGTGCTCTACGCCTTCGCCGCCGCCCGGTAACGGGCCACCCCCTCGGCGATGCGCCGCAAAGCCTCTTCGATGTTGGGGATGGAGTTGGCGTAGGAGAGGCGGAGGTAGCCCTGGCCGTTGGGACCAAACGCCGTCCCGGAGAGCACCGCCACGCCCATCTCGGTCAGCAGGAACGAGGCGAAGCGGGCGCTGTCCGGGTCGATCGCCTTTGTGTTGGGGAAGACGTAGAACGCGCCCAGCGGCGTGCGGCAGGTGATCCCCTCGATGCCGTTCAAGCCCTGCACGATGAAATCGCGGCGGCGGCGGAACTCCGCCACCATCTTGTCGACGGAATCCTGCGACCCGCGCAGCGCGGCCGCGCCGGCGATCTGGGTGAAAGCCGCCGCGCATGAGGTGGCGTTCGTGGCCAGCTGCGTGATCCGCTCCGCCAGCGGGGCGGGCATCACACCGTACCCCAGCCGCCAGCCGGTCATGGCGTAGGCTTTGGAGAAGCCGTCGAGAATGATCGTCCGCTCCTGCATCCCGGGGAGGCTGGCCAGGCTCGCCGCCTCGACCCCGTAGGTGATCCGCCCGTAGATCTCGTCGGAGAGGATCCAGGCCGGCGTGTCGGCCACCCCCGCGGCAATCGCCTTCAGGTCGTCCCGCGAGAGCACCGAGCCGCAGGGGTTGTGGGGGGAGTTCAGGACGACGAGTTTCGTCCGCTTGCCGACCAGCCGGCGGAACTCGTCGGGATCGACGCGGAAGTCGTTCTCTTCGCGCAGCACCAGCGGCCGCACCACCCCGCCGGCGAACCGGGCCATGGAGTCGTAGATGGGATAGCCGGGGTCGGGGACGATCACCTCGTCGCCCGGCTCCACCAGCGCGAGCATGGCGAAGAACATGATCGGCTTGGCGCCGGCGGTGAGGACGACCTCCTCCGGCGCGGCTGTGATGCCACGGGTCCGGCTGACGTGCTCGGCCACGGCCTCGCGCGCTTCCCACAACCCCGCCGTCGCCGTGTAGTGGGTGAACCCGTCGCGCAGCGCCTTGATCGCCGCGTCCTTGACGTTGTCCGGCGTGTCGAAATCGGGCTCCCCGACCTCCAGGTGAACGATGTGCCGCCCCTGCCGTTCCAGGGCCTTCGCCCGCGCCAGGACCTCAAACGCCGTCTCGGTCCCCAGCAGGCCCATGCGTCCTGCCAGCCGCAGTTCCACCGTTGCGCCTCCTTCACTGCTCAAGTGCTCGGGGCCTCTTCCCCCTTCGCCGCCTCGCGGACCTCTCCCTGCGCCGGAAGCCGCCGGCACTCTGCTACAATAATCACCCATGCGCATCATTCATCAGGGACTCGGAAACATCGGGCTGGGCATCGCCCGGCTCGTGCTCGAGCGCGGTCACACCATCGTCGCCGCGGTCGATCTTGATCCCGCGAAGGCGGGGCAGGACCTGGGCGCGCTGCTGGAGGCGGCACCGCTCGGCGTGGAAGTGACCGCGGACGCCGCCGGGGCGCTGCGCCAGCCCGCGGACATCCTCATCCACTGCACCGGATCGCGGGTGCGCGCGGTCCTGCCCCAACTGGAGGCCGCGGTCGAGGCGCAATTGGATGTGGTCTCCACCTGTGAGGAACTGGCGTACCCCTGGTATCACCATCCCGAAGAGGCGCGCCGCCTGGACGACCTGGCCCGCCGCCGCGGCGTCACCGTGGTGGGGTTGGGCGTCAATCCCGGGTTTGTCATGGACGCCCTACCGATCATGCTGACCGCGCCGTGCCGTGACGTCACCCGCATCACCGCGGAGCGGGTGGTGGACGTGAGCCAGCGCCGCGCGGCGCTGCAGCGCAAGGTCGGCGTGGGGATGACCCCGGAGGCCTTCCGCGCCGGCGTGCGCGAAGGCCGCCTTGGCCACGTCGGCCTGGTGGAATCCGTGGCGATGATCGCCGGCGCCCTGGGGTGGGAACTGTCGCGCATCACGGAGGAGATCGACCCGCTGGTTGACGGCGCCGCGGTGCAGGGGCTGCACCAGGTGGCCCGCGGGTACCGCGCAGACGGCGACCCTGAGGCCGCCGTGATGCTGGACCTGGTCATGGCCATGGGCGCCCGCGATCCGCACGATGCGGTGGCGATCCAGGGGACGCCGCCCCTGCGACTCGTCATCGCCGGCGGGATTCACGGCGACATCGCCACCTGGGCGATCGCGGCCAATGCCCTCCCGTTCATCGTGGCCGCGCCTCCCGGATTGCTCTCCGTGAGTCGGCTCCCCCTCCTCCATCTGACGCGGCCGTTGGCCCAACGGCACCGGGCGGCATCGCCCGGGCCAGCGTGACCACATAGACCGCTGTTGCTCCGCCCAGGAGCAGGGTCCGCGCGCACTCCGCTGCCGTCGCACCGCTGGTCAAGACATCATCCACAAGCAGGACAGAACGACCCCGCACCACATCCCCGGATGCCGCGGGCACACGAAAGGCGTTGAACACGTTGGCCCAGCGCTGCTCCCGTCGGAGCACGGTCTGGGGAATGGTGGCACCAACCCGTACCAGTCCTTCGGCCATCAGGGGCACACCAAGCATCCGTGCTACCGGCTGTGCCAGCAGCAGAGCGTGATTGTAGCCTCGCTCTCGCAGGCGCGCCGGGTGCAGCGGGACAGCAACGACCAGCTCGGGATGACCCAGCGAATCGGTCTGTCGGACGAAGACGGCAAGCAATTCGCCCAGGATCGGCCCAAGTTCACGCCGCCCCCCAAATTTGAGGCGGTGGATTGCGGTCCGCATCCGTCCGTCAAACAGCGTCAGCGATCGGGCGGCGGCGAAGAGCGTTTCCCCCGTCCGGCACTGCTGACACATCCGCGCTGCCCCGACGGACAACGGGCAGGCGCAGCGCAGGCAGAACGGCGGAGGGACGGGCGTGAATTCGAGGCGGCAGCGGGAGCAGAGAGTTTCCCCGCTGCGCAAGCGGCAGACTGAGCAGCGCGGCGGATAGAGGAGATCAAGGAGGCCGGCGAGCACACCCTTCTCATCGGCGCCGCTTTCGGGATTTGCGCCGCGGTGAAGTCGCCGGCGGATGCGGCCCCCGCGTCACGCTCCCAGTGGCCTTTGCCCAGCGGCGGACGCCGCCGGTGCTGCGGCCGTCTTCACGATCCTGAATCAGGTCCCTTCGGTCCAGGAACTGAGGTAGCGTTGCTGCTCGGGGGTGAGGGTGTCGATGGCGATGCCCATCGCCTCGAGTTTGTACCGGGCCACCGCGGCATCGATCGCGGACGGCACCGGGTAGACATCGGGTTTGAGCCTCGGGTCGCCCTTCGCCAGAACCTCGACCGAGAGCGCCTGATTAGCAAAGCTCATGTCCATCACCGCGGCGGGGTGCCCCTCCGCGGCGGCGAGGTTGAGCAGGCGCCCCTCCGCCAGCAGGTAGAGGCGCCGCCCGTCGGCGAGCCGGTACTCGTCCACGTATTCCCGGAGGCGCTGCTTTCCCGTCGCCATCTTCTCCAGCGACGCGATGTCGATCTCCACGGTGAAGTGGCCGCTGTTCGCCAGGATCGCGCCGTCCCGCATCCGCTCCAGGTGCTCGCGGCGGATGACGTCCCGGTTGCCGGTGACGGTGATGAAGACCTCGCCCTCTTCTGCCGCCCGCGCCAGGGGCCTCACCTGGTACCCTTCCATCACCGCTTCCAGCGACCGCAGCGCATCCACCTCAGTGATAATGACACGGGCCCCCATCCCTCGGGCGCGCATGGCCACGCCGCGGCCGCAGAGGCCGTAGCCGCAGACTACCACGACCCGTCCCGCCAGCAGCAGGTTGGTGGCGCGCAGCAGTCCGTCGATGGTGGACTGGCCGGTGCCGTAGCGGTTGTCGAAGAGGTGCTTGGTGCGGGCGTCGTTCACGGCGATGATCGGATACCCCAGCACGCCGTCGCGGGCCATCGCCCGCAGGCGGATCACGCCTGTCGTGGTCTCCTCGGTGCCTCCGGCGAGGCCCGGCAGCAGGTCGCGGCGCTGCTCGTGTACTGTCGTCACCAGGTCCGCGCCATCGTCCATCGTGATGTGCGGCCGGAGGTCGAGGGCCTGCCGGATGTGCCGGTAGTAAGTCTCCCGGTCCTCTCCTTTAATAGCGAAGACGCCGACCTGCTCCTCCACCAGGGCCGCGGCCACGTCGTCCTGTGTGGAGAGGGGGTTGCTGGCACACAGCCGCACGGTGGCGCCCCCGGCCACGAGCGTGCGCACCAGGGCGGCGGTCTCGGTGGTGACGTGCAGGCAGGCGGCGATGCGCATCCCCGCGAGCGGGCGCTCGGCGGCGAAGCGGTCGCGGATGCGGCGCAGCACCGGCATCTCCCGCTCCGCCCAGCCGATGCGGGAACGTCCCGCGGGAACGAGATCTAGATTGTTGACGTGGAAGTCCATCGGCGGCGTACGTGTATTCCCATGCTGGCACAGGGGCATGGAAAGTGTCAACGCGTCGGCCGCGTTCTCTTTGACGTTCCTTTCCAGGGAAAATCCGTCGTTCGGTATATGGATCGGCGTAGGGGAAATCCGGGAAGCCGCCGAACTCCGCCTCAATTTTCACCCTGACGCCTGGAGAAGACCGTAGCCAGCCTCGGAAGCGGCAAACCCGGAGCGTTCCGGCGAACCATGGATCTGCAGGGTACGCGCCGCGCCAGGGTTTCGCACCGTGTTTTCGCTGCGCCGGCGGGGTTCACCCTGGTCGAAGCGCTCGTAGTGCTGGGGATCATGGGGATCCTGTTGGCCATCGGTCTGCCAAGCTACCTCAACTATGCAAGCAACCAACGGGCTGTGGCGACGGCGCGCAGATCTCCCTCACATTGCGCGGTCTACGGAAGGACCGCTTCGCAATGCACACGAACTGTTCACACTAGGCCCCTGGGAAAATTGCTGTGAGGAGATCCCCATGCTCATGACGCGGCACGTTCTGATCGGCATTCTCTTGCTGTGCGCAGGCACCCTGCTCGCTCCCGATCCGGCGGTGTCGGCGAAGCCGACCGCCGCTGCGCGCGGGCCACATCTCTCCGGCGCCATCGAGACATTGTCGGCCCTGCTGCAGGACGTCCCCGGGGAGGCCCAGGCGGCGCGACTGCGCTGCAGCACCACCACCAGCTCGGCAGGCAACATCCTCTCCGACTGCGCCTTCGTCGCCGTGGCGCCACACAACGAACCGCACATCGCCGTCAACCCGACCAACGACAGCAATCTGGTTGCCGGCGCCAACGGATACGAGTTCTACTTCCAGGGCGGCACGCTGGTCGTGCGCTCCCTCAACGATTTCCGTGCCTCGATGGACGGCGGTCACACCTGGACCACCGGCTTCCTGGAGATGGGCGGGTTCAATACGGCGACCGATCCGGTCTTCGCGTTTGACTCTCAGGGAAACGCCTACTACGCCAACGTCGGCTATCATACCAGTCAGGGCGGCGCCGCGGCCTCGAACGGGTCGGTGCTCGTGGCCAAATCCACCGACGGGGGCCTGCACTACGCGCTCCCCGTCGCGGTGCACAAAGGCTTCGGCAACCTGGGACGGTCATTCTTCGACGACAAGGAATGGATGACCGTCGACACCTGGCCGGGCAGTCCCCACCGCGACCGGATCTACGTCACCTGGTCGGGATTTGAATCCGGCCCGGGCGGCGCATATCTGCGGTCGGCGATCTGGTTTGCCTCCTCCGCGGACGGGGGACGCACCTGGTCGCCGGCAAGAGAGATCAGCGGCAGCGGGCCGTTCTGCATCACGCAGGTCTCGGGCCCGGCGAACCAGTGTGATGAGGACCAGTTCTCCGTCCCCGCAGTGGCGCCCGACGGCACCCTCTACGTCGCCTTCGAAAACACCAACACCGCCGGACCGGACTTCCGAAGCCAGTATCTGGTAGTGCGGTCCAGCGATGGCGGGATGACCTGGGCGGGACCATTCAAGGTTGCTGACTTGGTGGACGGCGTCTTCGATTACCCCGTCGCCATCAACGGCCGGCAGACGCTGACCGACGTGCAGTACCGCGTCAACTCGGCAGGGAATGTCACGGTGGGTCCGGACGGCACCGTCTACCTGGTCTGGTCGGACAACCGCATCGGCAGCACCGCCGCTACGAACACCGACGTCTTCCTGAGCACGTCGACGAACCAGGGCGTGACCTGGACCACAACGCCGATCAACGTCAGCAACGCCCCCGGCGATCAGTTCTTCCCCTGGATCGCCGTGGCTCCCAACGGGACGATCAACGTCGCTTACTACGACGACGGCTACGACCCCGGCCCTGGCGAGGTCCTGCTGGGCATGACATTGGCCCGCTCGACCACCGGTGGCGCCAGCTGGACGTACACGACGGTCCACACGGCCCTCTCCGACCCGAACCACGCCCGCTGGTTCAGCGGCGCGACCAACGGAAAGACTCTCTTCATTGGCGACTACAACGGCCTGGCCGTCGACCCGACCGGCCGGGCGCACATGAACTGGACCGACCTGCGCCTGAACGTGGCATCCAACCTGCAGATCCCGCCCAACCGGGTGCGGAACGAGAACATCTTCTACGCGACAGTCGGACCCTAGACACGACTCTTCCAGTAAGCGGAGGGAGTCCAGCGACGGGCTGCGATCGCCAGCGGATGAAATGCGCCTCAAACCTGCGTAGAATTATCCATGATCCTGCAGGGCAGCCGCGCGCGTTCAGTTTTCCAGCCGCCGACGGAGGAATAACACCCCGACCTTCCCGAATTGAATGGCTATTCTCTCAGGCCAGACCACCCGAGGCCAGACCACCCGAGCGCTTTCCGCGAAAACCCTTCACCGGAGGAGGTGAGAGAGCCCGGTCTCGTTTCAGACATCATAGGGGGTGAGAGCCTGTATGTCTTCTCGCGTTCACCGGCACGTACAGATCCTGTTGACTGTGGTCGCGGCGTTAAGCCTCATCACCGCGCCCAGTATCTTTGCCGGCCACGCCGGCGTCGGGCCTAACGTCAAGGTCACCGATGATAACAACAACGTCGATGGTGGCACTGCGGCCACCACGCCGAGCAGGGACGCCAGGAACCGCCAGTCCAACGAGCCCACGGTGGCCATCAGCCCGATGGCCCCTCCAGGTGGCGCGGTCGGAGACATCATCGCCGCGGCGTCCAACGACTACCGCATGGTTCCACACTTCGGCGATGCCTGGATGCCCGTCTACCTCTCCTTCAACAGCGGAACAACCTGGTTCGGCGCTGCGCCGTTCCCCAACGGCTACAACACGATGGTCCCCGGGTTCCCCACCGACACTTCCAGCGACGGGGTTAACTCGCCGCTGAAGAACCTCGATGGGTCGGGCGACCCGGTCGTCCGGTTTGATGCGGCCGGCAACCTGTATGTCGCCGGCATCGCCTTCAACCGCAACTTCGACCAGCCGGACCGGCCGGTCGACAACGTCGTCTATGTCGCCAAGTACAACTTCACTCCAGGCACCGCGGCAACGGCGAGCACGACAACGACGGCGGGTTCACCGCCGCACTTCACGTATGCGGGCACGGCCATCGTGGACCGCGGCGCCGTCGGCTTCGCCGTCCCTAACCAGCCCTTCGGCTTCGCGGGGATCTTCGTGGACAAAGAATGGATGGAGATCGACCTGAATCCGGCCGCGGCCAGCCCATGCGCCGGGAGCGTGTATGTGAGCTTCACCAGTTTCCGTGGCTTGGGCGGGGCGTTCCCTATCGTGTTCAGCCGCTCGACGAACGGCGGGGCTAGCTTCTCCAGCCCGCGGGTCATCTCCACCGGCGGTCGGGCCGGGACGGTGCGAACCCAGGGATCCGACATCGCCGTGGCTCCCAACGGCACGATCTACGTCGCGTACCGCACCTTCACGACGAACTCGGACGTTGCGTCGATCCAGATGGTCAAGTCGACCGACTGTGGAGCCCACTGGACGAACCCGGTGAACGTGGCGGCGATCTCTGCGCCCCAGGCGCCCGGCGTGGCCTTCCGCACGCCCACCTTCGCGTTCATCGCCACGGACAATGTGAACCCCAATATCGTCTACGTCGCCTACCAGAGTTTCGCCGGCGACTACGACATCTACGCCGCCCGATCGACGGACGGCGGCGCGACCTGGGGAGCACCTGTGCAGGTGAACACCGACCCCGGGTCACGACATCAGATCTGGCCGACGATCGAGGTTTCTCAGGGCGCCCTGCACGCGGCCTGGTACGACTTCCGGAACAGCGTGACGGCCGGCAACGAGGCCCTCGACGTCTACTACCGCTGCACCAACTGCAACGGGTTCACCTGGCCCGCATTTGATGCCGAGACGAGGGTCACCGGCGTGTCTCATGAGGGAAACTGCCAGATGTTTGGTAGTGGCAGTGTCGCCTTCCACGGCGACTACATCGAACTGGACGCCCGCTGGGACGGGGCGAACCACATCGTGCACGTCGTCTGGACCGACAACCGCGACGTGCCCGCTGGGCAGTGCGACCTGATCCCAGGCCCCGGCGCGACCAACAGCGTCGGCAACAGAAACCAGAGCATCTATACGACAAAGCTCACGGTCGGCCCGTAACGTCGCGGGCCGAAAGAACGAAGAAAGGGAGGGGCTCCCCCTCCCTTTCAGTTCCTCCCCACCTCGCCGGCTGGATCTACTCGATGAAGTCCTTCAGCCGCTTCGAACGGCTGGGGTGGCGTAACTTCCGCAGCGCCTTGGCCTCGATCTGGCGGATGCGTTCGCGGGTGACGCCGAACTCCCGGCCGACCTCCTCCAGCGTGCGGGGCCGGCCGTCGTCCAGGCCGAAGCGCAGCTTCAGCACCTTGCGCTCCCGTGGCGTGAGGGTCTCCAGCACGCCCTCCAGTTGTTCCTTCAGCATGGTGAAGGAGGCGGCCTCCGCCGGGGCGAGGGCGTCGTGGTCCTCGATGAAGTCCCCGAGGTGGCTGTCCTCCTCCTCGCCGATCGGCGTCTCCAGGGAGATCGGTTCCTGGGCGATCTTCATGATCTCGCGCACCCGCTCGGCCGGCAGAGCCATGACCTCCCCGATCTCCTCCGGCGCGGGCTCCCGCCCCAGTTCCTGCAGCAACTGGCGGGAGATGCGCACGAGCTTGTTGATCGTCTCCACCATGTGCACGGGGATGCGGATCGTGCGCGCCTGGTCGGCCAGCGCCCGGGTGATGGCCTGCCGGATCCACCAGGTGGCGTAGGTGCTGAACTTGTAGCCCTTGCGCCAGTCAAACTTCTCCACGGCGCGGATCAGCCCAAGGTTGCCCTCCTGGATCAGGTCGAGGAAGAGCATGCCCCGGCCCACGTACTTCTTGGCGATACTGACGACCAGGCGGAGGTTGGCCTCGATGAGCCGGCGCTTGGCCTCCTCATCGCCCTTCTCCATCCGCTGGGCCAGGTCGACCTCCTGCTCCGGCGTAAGCAGGGCGACCTTGCCGATCTCCTTGAGGTACATGCGGACGGGATCGTCGATGGAGATCCCGTCCACGCCGGCCTCCTCCTGTTCCTCCTCCTTGGGCTTCTCCTCCGCCTCCTTGGCCTCTTCGACGATCTCGATGCCCTGGCCGGAGAGAATGCTGTAGATGCGGTCGATCTCGTCGACGTTCTGCTCCGCCTCGGGGAACTGCTCCAGGATCTCGTCCTGGGTGAGGTAGCCCCGCTTGCGGCCGAGTTCGATCAGGCCGCGCAGTTCGGCCGTGAGCGGCCCCTTGTCCGCCGCCACCGCTTCCTCAGTTGTCGTCGCCGGCACCTGGGCCTTCTTCTTCGCCATGCTCCTCGGGCCGCGCTTAGCGCGGCGCCTCCTGTGGTCGCGGCTCCTGGCTACGCAGCGCCCAAATCGCCCGCTGCAGGTTCGCGACCTCTTCCTCGTTCCCCACCGCCTCCGCCTCGGCCAGCCGCCGCCGCAGTTCGCGGAGTCTCTCCTCCACCTCCACCCGGCGGAGGGTGGTGATGTTGCCGAGCAAGACCTTCTCCTCGTCCTTCTCCGCGACCCCGAGCGGCTCGAAGAGCAGCCGCGTCAGCAAGGCCACGCTCTCCTGGTCGGCCAGGCGGTCCTTCAGCGCCTCCGCCGGCGCATCCGCGTCCAGCAAGACCTGCGCCAGATTGCGGTGGAGGGGATCGAGGAAATCCTCGACCGAGAGGTCTCGGCGAACGACCTTCCGGGCCTCCGGCGCCTGCACCATCATGTGCACAAGCAGCCGCTCCGCCCGGAACCGTTTGGTGCCCTGGACGGCCGACGGCTCTGGCGGCTTCGCCGCGCCCCGGCCCGACCGTCTGAGAGCGACGAGGCGCTGGCGCAGCGCATCCTCGGAAACTTTGAACCGCTCCGCGAGGGCCCGCAGGTATTCGGACTGGCGGACCGGGTTTGCCACCGACCCTAGAACAGGCAGCAATTCGTCGACGAACGCGATCTTTCCTTCTAAGGTGCGGGGGTCGTGGCGGGAGAGGGCCTGGGCTACCTGATAGTCGAACATGGAAAGGGCAGTGGCCAGAATCGTCCGGAATTTCTCCGGGCCTTCCTGGCGGAGGAAGGAGTCGGGATCTCGCCCCTGGGGCAGCGCCGCCACCCGCACCGGCAGTTCCGCCTCCTCGAAGAGGTGTAGCCCCCGTTCGCTGGCGGCCATGCCCGCCGCGTCGGGGTCATAGACCACCACCGCCCGCGGCGCGAAGCGCTTCAGCAGCAGGACGTGGTCCGGGGTAAGCGCCGTCCCCAGCGACGCCACGGCGTGGCGGATGCCGACCTGGTGGCAGGTCACAACATCCATGTACCCTTCCACGATGACGACCTCGCCCGCCTCCCGGATCGCCTCCCGCGCCCAGTTGAGGGCGTAGAGCATCCTCCCTTTGTTGAACGCGGGCGACTCGCGGGAGTTCAGGTACTTGGGCGTGGCGTCGTCCAGTGCCCGGCCGCCGAACGCGACGGTGCGGTCCTGCAGGTCCTGGATTGGGAAGATCAGGCGGTGGCGCAGGAAGTCGAAGTGCCCCTCTCCCCCGCTGCGCGCCTGCACCAGGCCGGCGCGCTCCAGCAGCGCGACCGGGTACCCGCGGCCGCGCAGGTGGCGCAACAGCGCATCCCAAGCCTGCGGCGCGGCGCCCAGGCCGAACCGCTCTCGCGTCTGCGCGTCCACGCCACGCTGCTCTAAGTACGCGCGGGCCACCTGCCCGGCGTCGCCGGCCAGCTGCTCCCGGTAGAACGCCGCCGCCGCGTCCAGCGCCCGCAGCATCTGCTCCCGCTCCGAGCGGTCCTGCCCCTCCTCCGGGCTACGCTCCAACCGCACGCCGGTGCGCGCGGCCAGCTGCTCCAGCGCCTCGGGGAAGGAGAGGTTGCCGGTGCGCATGACGAAATCGAAGGCGTCGCCGCCCTGACCGCAGTTCGCAACGGCGATGTGGGACACAATATAGGAGTGATCTTTTTCCACCGTCAGGTTGTACACAGGACCGCGATATCTCAATTTCCCTAACCGTTCTATGGGCAGAAGCCAATATCGTCTCCCATTATCCGTACGGTAGACGAGGTCATATCGCGCACGCGCGTCCTCCGACCATTGAATCGTGTAAGCCTCCCTGTGGACCACCCCCTGCCGGTCGCGCCTCGGCTCTCTCAGTTGGACGCTAGGGAAACGACCTAATGCAAGAAGGAAGTCGACCACCTGTTCCGCAAGCACGGGGGAGACGGTTGTAATCGAACGGCGTGTATGGCTAGACTGGTTTGCGACTGACTGCGTGCCATCACCCCGGGCAATGGCCTCGACTAGGATGCGCTTCTGGGAAGGGGGCAATTCCTGGAAAACGAAGGGAATATGCTTCTCCTCTGCACCACGGCCGCACAGGTTGGCGAAGGCATTGGCTAGTGCGGCATGGCATGCTGTGATCTCCAGTCCCGAGCTTGGGCTTCGCCGCCGGTGAACACCCGAGCGAATCCCCAGGAGAGATTTGATCAGTCTGATGATCTCGCTGGCGAACACCTCCTCGTGATTCCCTAGGCTGAACCGGACATAGGCTCGATGGGTGCTTCCTTCTGCGATGAAATAGCCGATCAGACGGAGGAAGTCTTCGCTGACCGGAACGACTGGGAGACGCGCCGGTCGCTTCCCACGGGTTCCTCGCGCTGACACGTAGTCTTCCAGGTCAATTTGCTCAACTCGGCTTACCCGATCATTGATTGGATAAAGAAGCAAATCGCCAACTCGTAGTTCCGTGGCCTCCATCTTTCGGATGGGGAGCCATTTCGCGATTTTGCGGAAGTAGTAACCGGGGTCATCCTCGTATCGCCTCAAGTACGCCCGGAATCGCCTGGCAAAGTACTTGAAACGCGTTTCGTGACGCGCCGTGGGGCGGACGATAAAGACCTCGTGGTCGGCGGTCAACCTGACGGGCCTTCGGATCTTTCGGGTAACGATCTCGATCAAGTCACCGTTGTAATCTCGCGCGTGGGTTGCAAGCACACGTTGGTAGTTCCCCTGCCCGGAAACTATGGGGTGCTCATCAGTGAGTGTCTCAATGGGGTGGTAGCCAAAAGGGGTCTTCACCAGCTGGCCTGGGGGGAAGCAACCAAAACAGTACCAAAGGCCTCTCTCCCGGTCGACGTGGAACGAGGGCGTCTTCTCCTGATGGAAGGGACAGAGGCCTTTGTACTGGCGCCCCGCCTTCTTCAGGGCAACATGCTGCGAAACAAGTTCCACCAGATTGATCCGCTGGCGGATCTCGTCCCTCGCCGCCCCCAGCCTTTCACGCATCGCACACCGTCAATGGCCCGCGGCCGCCGCCTTCTGCTTCTTCGCCTCCGCCACGACCCGCTCCGCGACGTGGGCGGGGACCTCCTCGTAGTGGGAGGACTCCAGCTCAAAAGTCCCACGGCCGCCGGTGATGGAGCGCAGGTCGCTGGCGTAGCGCAGCGTCTCCGCCTGCGGCACCTGGGCCTTCACCACCGTCGTCCCGTCCCCCTGGGGCTCCATGCCGGAAATCCGCGCCCGCTTGGCGTTCAGGTCGCCGATGATGTCGCCCATGAACTCCTCGGGGACGCGCACGGAGACGTTCATCACCGGCTCCAGCAGCACCAGCTGCGCCTCCGCGGCCGCCTCCTTGAATCCCATCGAGCCGGCGATCTGGAAGGCGATGTCCGAGGAGTCCACCGGGTGGTACTTGCCGTCCACCAGGCGCACCCGCACGTCCACCACCGGATATCCGGCCAGCACCCCCTCTTCCAGCGCCTTGCGCACGCCCTTCTCCACCGAGGTGATGAACTGGTTGGGGATGGCCCCACCGAAGATCTCGTCCACGAACTCGAACCCGCCGCCGCGCGGCTGCGGCTCGAGCTCCAGGCTGCAGACCCCGTACTGCCCCCGGCCGCCGGTCTGCTTGACGTAGCGTCCCTGCGCCGCGGCCTTCTTCCTGATCGTCTCCCGGTAGGCCACGCGCGGCACCGTGAGGGTCACTTCGACGCCGAACTTGCGCTTCAAGCGGTCGGCGATGATCTCCAGGTGAGACTCCCCCATCCCGGAGATCACGGTCTGCTTCATCTCGCCGTCGCGGTGCACCCGGACGGTGGGATCCTCCTCGGCCAGGCGGTGCAGGGCGTTCGCCAGTTTGTCCTCGTCGGCGCGCGTCTTCGGCTCGATCGCCAGCGTGATCGCCGGCTTGGGGAACTGCACCGGCGGCAGCACGACCGGCGCCTCCTTGGCGCAGAGGGTGTTGCCCGTAGCCGTCTCCGCGAGCTTCGCCACCGCGCCCATGTCCCCGGCGGCGATCTGGCCCACCGCCTCCTGCTGCTTCCCGCGCAGATAGTAGAGCGTGCCCACCCGCTCCAACTTGTCACGCGTGGCGTTGTACACCGGGGTGTCGCTGGAAAAGCGCCCGGTGTAGACGCGGAAGTAGGAGAGCTTGCCTACATAGGGGTCGGCCATGGTCTTGAAGACGAGCGCGGCGAGCGGCGCATCCGCGCTGGGCTCACGCCGCACCTCCTCGCCGCTCCCCGGCTTCTGCCCCACCACCGGGCCCGCCTCCGGCGGCGTGGGCAGCAGGGTGACGACGGCGTCGAGAATCGGCGCGATGCCGATGGTGCGCAGGCCGGCAGCGCAGAGGACGGGAACGAGTGTGCCCGCCCGCACCCCCAGGTGCAGCCCGCGCTCCAGGTCCTCCTGCGATAGCGTCCCTTCCTCTAGATACTTCTCTGTCAGCGCATCGTCGCTCTCGGCCGCCGCCTCCACCAGACGCTCCCGGGCCGCCTCGGCTTCCGCGTTCAGGTCGGCCGGGATCTCGCCGACCGCGGGCTCGCCGTCCGCCCAGGTATAGGCCGTCATGTGCAGCAGGTCGACCGCGCCCCGGAACTGTGCCTCCGCGCCGATAGGGATCTGCAGGGGGACGACGCGGGTGCCGAACTTCGCCGCCAGCCCTTCCACCGTGCGGGCGAAGACGGCGTTCTCCCGATCGAGGCGGTTGACCACGACGAGACGGCTGGTGCGGCTCTCATCGGCGTTGCTCCACGCCTTCTCCGTCTGCACCTCCACCCCGGCCACCGCGTCCACCACGATGAGCGCCCCTTCGCAGACCCGCAGCGGGGCGACCATCTCGGCGATGAAGTCGGGATAGCCCGGTGTGTCGATCAGATTGACCTTCCGCTCCCGCCACTCCAGCGGCGCCAGCGAGGCGTTGATCGTGTGCTTGCGCCGCACCTCTTCGGCGTCGAAGTCGGTGGCCGTCGTGCCCTCGTCCACGCGCCCCAGGCGGTCGATCGCCTTGGCCACGAAGAGCATCGCTTCGACAAGCGAGGTCTTGCCTGTGCCGCCGTGTCCCACCACGGCGACGTTGTGGATCTTGTCCGCTGGATACGGCTTCACACACGCACCTCAATAGCCCTGGCGTTTGTCCACCATGTTGAGCAGCGGCGCCCCGGTGAGGAAGCGGCGCAGGTTCTCGCAGAACAGCGGCAGCGCCCGGTCGTAGTAGTCGGGCACGGCCCCGGAGACGTGCGGGGTGAGGATGACCTGTTCCATCTCCCACAGGGGGCTGTCCTGCGGCAGGGGCTCCCGCTCGAAGACGTCCAGCCCCGCTCCCCGCAGCCGGCCGGGGCGCAGCGCCGCGATCAGGTCCGCCTCCTGCACGATCGCCCCCCGCGCCACGTTGATCAGGTAGGCGGTCGGCTTCATCAACCCCAACTCCCGCGCGCCGATCAACCCCCGGGTCTGCTCCGTCAGCGGCAGGATGATCACCAGGTAGTCGGCCGCACGCAGCACCTCGTCCAGCCCGTCGGGCGGCAGCACCTGGTCCACGTGCGGCACCGCCGCCGGCGTGCGCTTGGTGCCGATCACCCGCATGCCGAAGGCCTGGCAGCGCGCGGCCACCTCCCGGCCGATGCTGCCCAGGCCGAGGATGCCCACCGTCTTGCCCCACAATTCCTCGCCGATGACCGAGGCGCGGTCCCAGCGGTGCGTCATCTGGTTGCGGGTGGCCACCGGCAGCCGGCGGGCGAAGGCCAGCATCACGGCCAGCACGTGCTCCGTGATCGGCTCGGCGTGGATGCCGCTGCTGTCCGTCACGATGATGTCCCGCTGCACCACTTCCGGATGGAGCAACTGGTCCACCCCCGCCGCGGTGGAGTGGATCCAACGCAGGTGCTTGGCCTGCTGCACCGCCTCGCGCGGCACGTTCCATCCCACGATCACGTCCGCGTTCTCGGCCTGGCGCACCACGCGCCCCCGATCGACGGTCTGCTCGATCTGCGCCTGCGGCGCCGCCTCGCGGATCATCGACAGGTGGCGCTCGGCCACGTCGGCCACGACCAGGATGCGCAGGGGGTCCGCGTTCATGACGCCGTCCTGGTCCCCGCCGCCTCGCGCAGGCGGCGCAGGGCGAAGTCGCGGTCCAGGGCGGCGAGCAGCCATCCCGCCTGCGGACCGGAGTCCTTGCCCAGAAACGCCCGGTAGATGGCGCTGAACGCCTCCTGCGGCGGCAGGCCCATCGTGGCTTTGAGATCGTGCATCCGGCTGTGCAGCACGTCCCCCCGCCAGGCTTCCGCCTGCTCCGCCACCTCCGCCAGCCGGGCCAGGAACTCCTGTTGCCCCGGCGAGAGCGCATTCACCGCCGCCGGGAGGGCGCGCTGCACCTCGAACTTGTAGGCATCCGGGGCGTAGTGCGCCAGCCAGCGCCGGGCGTCGGCGATCCGCTGCGCCAACTCCTCGCGGTCCTCCGCCGAAAGCGCCTCGCCCTTGTCCTCCGCGATCGCCTCCTCCACGTCCACCGACGGAATCTGCACCAGGGAGGCCACCTTGCTGAAGCGGGGGCGGGCGACGTCCAGTCGCGCGCCGTCGATGCGCGCGTACCAGTAGGTGCGGGCCAGTTCCGGATCTTCCACCTCTCCCCGGAACGCACGTGCCGCCCGGTCGTACTCGTCGTAGAGGCGCGGGATGGTTTCGCCACCGGGATCGAAGTTCTTCTGCTCTCGGTAGTGCAAGCGGACCATGAGAAAGCGCGCCAGTTCGGGACGGAGGATTTCCAGGAACTCATGCGCCAGGACACCCCGTCCCGCGGAGCCGCTCATCTTCTTGCCG
>LDXQ01000006.1 GCA_001443485.1 Candidatus Sysuimicrobiota bacterium CSP1-3 | reverse complement strand
CTCGTGGCTGATGCCGGCAAAACTCGGGCAGAGTGAGGCGACCTCGCGCATGATCTCCGCTGTGGAGGCGTACTCCCAGCGCACCGGCCGGTGCAGCCGCCGGCCCAGGCGCCGGCCCACCTCGCCGATGATCTGCCAGTCGGGACGCGCCCCGCCCGGAGCCGGGAGGAAGGGCCGCACCAGCTGAAAGCGGCGCTCGGTGTTGACGAAAGTGCCGTTCTTCTCGGCGAAGGAGGCCGCGGGCAATACGACATGGGCGAGCTGCGCGGTCTCGGTGGGGAAGATTTCCTGCACCACGAGGAAGTCCAGCGCCCGGAGCGCGCGCTCCACCAGACCGGAGTCCGGGCAGGTCATCACCGCGTTCGCCCCGACGATGTACATCGCCTTGATCTGTCCCGCCGCCGCGGCGCGCAGCATCTCCATGTAGGTCAGGCCGCGGGTCGGGGGGAGGTCCAGGGGCTGGGTCTTGGCGCGGCGCCGGCTCCAGGCTCGGGCGAATTTGGCGCGGACCTCCGGGTCCTCGACCTTCTGGTAACCGGGGTAGACGTTGGGCAGCGACCCCATGTCGCACCCGCCCTGCACGTTGTTCTGTCCCCGCAGCGGGTTGACGCCGGTGGAGGGCCGGCCGATCTGCCCTGTGATCATGGCCAGGTTCGCCATCGTCTTCACGAGTTCGGTGCCGTTCGCCCGCTCGGTAATCCCCATGCCGTACAGGATGGAGGACGCGCCGCGGGAGGGCGGTATGGCGCCGTTCGGAGACGCCTGCCGGCGCAGCCCCAGAGCGTAGCACCGGGCCGCCTCCACGATCTGCTCCGCCGGGACGCCGCAGGCCGCGCTGGCCGCCTCGGGCGTCCACGGCTGCAGCGACGTGGCCAGGTCGTCGAACCCCTCGGTCCGCGCGGCGATGAACTCCTGGTCGTGCCAACCGTGCGCGAGGATGGTGTGCAGCATCCCCATGTAGAGGGCATGGTCGGTGCCCGGCGCCGGACGCAGGTGCAGCGCCGCGTGGCGGACCAGGCTGATCTTCCGCGGATCGATCACGATGAGGGTAGCCCCCCGTTTGACCGCCCGCACGACCTCATACGAGATGATGGGATGCGACTCGCCGGTGTTCGAGCCGATCACCAGGATGCAGTCAGCGTCCCGGATCTCGCGAATGCTGTTGGTCATCGCCCCGCTTCCGAACGCGGCGGCCAGACCGGCCACCGAAGGGGCGTGTCAGAGGCGGGCGCAGAGATCGACGTTGTTGGTGCCGATCGATCCCCGCATCATCTTCTGAAAGACATAGTTGTCTTCGTTGGTGGCCAGCGCCGAGCCGACCCCGCCCACCGCGTCCGGCCCGTCCTGCTGCACGACCGCCGCCAGTTTCTCCGCCACCAGGTCCAGGGCAGTCTCCCAGTCGACTTCCACGTGCGTGTCGGCGAGGCCGGGCGGGCGCAGCAGCGGCGAGCGGCCCAACGCCGCCGGCGGGGGTTCGGGGACCAGGCCGAGCGCGTAGGCCAGGTCGCGCCGCACCCAGGGCCGGCGCAGCCGGTGCGCGTGCGTCGTGAAGTCCAGGCCGAACCGTCCCTTCGTGCAGAGGAACTCTCCGTTCGCCGGGGCGCCGGGCACGCCGGAGACATAGACGACTTCGCCGTTCCGCGTGGCCACGTCGAGGGTGCAGCCGGTGCCGCAGTAGGGGCAGGTGGTCTGCGTGTGGGTCAACTCCCACTCCCTCCCCTTGCCCAGCCGCTCCACCGGCAGCAGGGCGGCGGTGGGGCAGACCTGCACGCAGTTGCCGCAGAAGGTGCAGGTGGTCTCGACCAGCGGCGCGTCGAACGGCGTGGCGATGTAAGAGCCGAAGCCGCGCTGCGACACTTCGATCGCGGTCGCCCCGACGATCTCGTCGCAGACGCGGACGCAGCGCGTGCAGGAGATGCAGTACTGGTGGTCGCGGATGAAGAAGGCGTTGTCGTCCTGGTAGAGGGTGCGGGAGAACTCCTTCTCGTGGCTGCTGTCGAGCAGGCCGAATTCGTAGGCGTAGCGCTGCAGGTCACAGCGGCCGGCCTTGTCGCAGATCACGCAGTGCAGCGGGTGGTCGGAGAGGAGGAAGTCGAGCACCTCCCGGCGCAGCGCGGTCAGCCGCTCACTGCGCGTGGTGACGACCATCCCCTCTTTGGCCGCCAGGCCGCACGCGGGGACCGGCGCGCGCTGTCCCTCCACCTCTACCAGACAAAGACGGCAGCCACCCCAGGCCGAAAGTTCCGGGTGGTGGCACAGGCGGGGGATCTCGATCCCGGCAGAGAGCGCCGCGTCCAGCACCGACGCGGCCGCGGGTGCCGTGACCGGCCGGCCGTTGATCGTCAGGGTGGCCATCGCCCTCACCTCAGCGCGGCGCACGCCCCGGCGGGACAGCGCCGCTCGTGGATGTGCGCCGTGTACTCGTCGCGGAAGTACTTGAGCGTCGTCAGGACGGGGTTCGGGGCGGTCGTCCCCAGACCGCAGAGGGAGGTGGTGCGCACGGTGTCGGCCACCCGCTCCAGACGCTCCAGGTCGTCGGGCCGGCCTTCCCCGCGGGTCAGGCGGGTGAGGATGCCCAGCATCTTGCGTGTGCCGATCCGGCAGGGGACGCACTTCCCGCACGACTCGCTCTGCGTGAAGCTGAGGAAGTAGCGGGTGAAGTCGACCATGCACGTTTCCTCGTCCACGACCACCATGCCGCCCGAGCCCATGATTGCGCCGGTCGCCCGCAGCGGCTCATAGTCGACGGGAGTCTCCAGCAGCGCGGCCGGCAGGCACCCTCCCGACGGCCCGCCGATCTGCACCGCCTTGAACGTCCCATCCTCGCGGATGCCCCCGCCGATGCCGAAGATCACCTCACGCAGCGTCATGCCGATGGGCACCTCTACCAGGCCGGTGAGGCGGACCGCGCCCGTCAGCGCGAAGGTCTTCGTCCCGCCGCTCTGCGCCGTGCCCAGACCGGCGAACCAGGCGGCGCCGCCGGTCATGATGCTGGGGACGCTGGCGTAGGTCTCGACGTTGTTGATGTTGGTGGGATGGCCCCACAGCCCCGACTCCGCGGGATAAGGCGGGCGCATGCGCGGCGCGCCCCGCTTGCCTTCGATGGAGTGCATCAGCGCCGTCTCCTCGCCGCAGACGAAGGCGCCGGCCCCTTCCTTGACGATGATGTCGAAGTCCAGGCCCGCGCCCAGGATGTCGGTGCCGAGGTATCCGGCCTCGCGGGCCTGGGCGATCGCGGCCTCCAGGTGTTTGACCGCCAGCGGGTACTCGGCGCGTACGTAGACGTACCCCCGGCGCGCGCCGATGGCCCACGCGGCGATGACCATCCCCTCCAGGACGCGGTGCGGATCGCCCTCGATCACCGTGCGGTCCATGAACGCCCCGGGGTCGCCCTCATCGGCGTTGCAGACCAGGTACTTCAGAGGGTCGGGCTGGTTGCGGCAGATCTCCCACTTCACGCCGGTGGGATACCCCGCGCCGCCGCGGCCGCGCAGCTTGCTCTGCTGCACCGCCGCGATCACCGCCTCCGGCGCCAGAGCCAGCGCCCGGCGCAGCCCCTCGTACCCGCCGGCTGCCAGGTAGTCGTCCAGGGAGAGCGGATCAATCACGCCGCAGTTGACCGTGGTCACCTTGACCTGCGGGGCGAAGTAAGGATAGTCGCGCCGGTCCGCCGCCCGGCTGACGACCCACTCTTCGGACGGCCGCTCCGCGCCCGGGAGGCCGAAGTGGCCGGCCAGCAACTCGCGCGCGTGCGCCGGTCCCATGGGCCCGTAGAGGACGCTTGTGCCGTTCGTGCTGATCTCCACCAGCGGCTCGCGGTGGCAGGCGCCCAAACACCCGGTGCGCTTGATCTCCGCCGGCAGGTCCAACTGCGCCGCCGCGGCCTGCAGCGCGCGGACGGTCTCCTCCGCACCGGCGGCCAGGCCGCAGGTGGAGGTGCCGACGCGGATGGATGCCGTCACGGCTTTCCCTCCTCCGCCGCGCGCAGGTCGCGCACCAGCCACTCCGCGCCCACCGCCGTCATGCGCCCGTGCGCCTGGCCGTTGGAGAGCACGACGGGGGCGAGGCTGCATCCGCCGACACAGAAGACCGTCTGCAGCGTGAACATGCCGTCCGGCGTGGTCTGGTCGGCGGGAATCCCGAGCGTGTCCTTCAGCCGCTGCAGGATGGCCGGCGCCCCGCGCACGTGGCAGGCGGTGCCGCAGCAGACCTGCAGCCGGATGCGTCCCGGCGGCGTGAAGCGGAACTGGTTGTAGAAGGTGGCGACGCCGAACATCCGGGCCAGAGGGACGCCCAGTTCCCGCGCGGCGTAGCGGACGGAGCGCGCCGGCAAATAACCGTAAAGCCCCTGGATACGCTGCAGCACCGTGACCAGCGCGTCGTCCCGCCCCCGGAGGGGGTCGAGGACGGCGAGCAGTTCGGGCGGAGGCGGCTCGGCCAGGGGATCACCCAGGTACATCGTCTTGCGGGGCCGCGTCTGCTGCGCTGTGCCTGTCTGCGCCATGGCTGCGCCTCTTCGGCGGGGTTAGCGGCGCTCCGCCGCTCGCACGACGTTCCTCATCAGCAGCACGTTGGTTACCGACCCCACGCCCCCGGGGACGGGCGTGATCGCGCCGGCGACTTCCTTCACCTCGTCGAACGCGACATCGCCGACGGTGCGCCGCTTCGGCCGGCCCTTCTCGTCCAGAATCGGGTTGCCGGCGGCGTCGAGGGCCGGGACCATGTTGATGCCTACGTCCACGACGATCGCCCCGGCTTTCACCATGTCCTTCTTGATGAACTCCGCCTTGCCCATGGCCACGATCAGAATGTCGGCCCGCCGCGTGTGCGCGGGCAGCGTCCCGGCCCGCCACGTGAAGGAGTGCACGGTGGTCGTGGTGGCGTTCCGCTCCAGCGCCAGGAAGTAGGCGGGCTTGCCCACGATGTTGCTGCGCCCGACGATGACCAGTTCCTTACCCTCGAACGCGGTCTTGGGATCCAGCCCTTTGCGGGCGAAGTACCGTTCCAGCAGGACGTAGCATGCCCAGGGTGTAGCCGGATAGACGGCGGGCTGTCCCAGCGCCAGCCGGCCGGCGTTGATCGGGTGCAGGCAGTCGATGTCCTTGGCCGGGTCGAGGGCTTCCAGCACCGGCGCCTCCATCCCCTTGGGCAGCGGACGCAGCGGGAGAATTCCGTGCACCGCCGGATCCTCGTCGAGGGAGCGGATCCCGGCGAGCACATCCCCAAGAGAGGTGTCTCCCGGTAGGGTGACATCTCGGTAGGCGAGGCCGATCTCCGCGGCGATGCGCTCGATCTGGCGGCGGTACATCTTCGCCCCGTAGTCGTCGCCCACGAGGACGGTCGCCACGCCTGGTGCAATGCCGCGGGCGGCGAGCGCCGCTACCTCCGCGCGGAGTTCCCCTTTGATCTCCTCGGCGATGGCGACCCCGTCGATGACCTCGGCCACCAGCGTCACCCCAGTTTCTCGTAGGTGAACTTCAGCACCTCGTCCCGCACGATCCGGATCGCCTCCAGGCTCTCCTGAATTTCGGCCCACAATGGATCCGTGAAGGCCGGATCGCCGATCGGTCCCAGGTTGATGCGGACGTTCAGCGCGGCGCTCTGCGCCGCGGCGTCGGCGAGGATCCCGGCGATGGCCGCGTCGGTGATCACCTGCGCGTTTCCCTTCTCGGCGGTCACTTTGCTCCAGTCGGCCGCCTCGCGGCACAACTGCACGACCTCCCGGGGCGCCTTCGTCGCGTTGCGCAGCGCCTGTTGGATGGCCTGCTTGCGCGCGGCCTTCTGCTCGTCCGTTTCGCGCGGCAGTTTGTAGGCGTCCATCACCCGGCGGAACGACTCGGCGTCCCGGTCGATGGCGGCCAACAGGCTGGCGCGCAGGCTTTCCGCCCGGCCCCGTGCTTCCTCCATCTCCCCCTGTACCGCCGTGTACTTCTCCTTGCCGAGCGTCAGGTTCGCCACCATGCTGATCAGCGCGGCGCCGGTGGCTCCGGCCAGCGCGGCAGCCGCCCCGCCGCCGGGCTCGGGGGCCGATGAAGCCAGCTTGGTGAGGAATGCTTCGATGGGCATCTCCGGGTACATGCTCGCCTCCTTGACGTCAGTGGCGGTCGCGGCGGCCCCCGTGTTCGCCGCGCGTTCCCTCCACAGATAGCAGACCGCGCATCCGCAGCAGCGGCCGGGGATCGACCAGGAGCCGGTCCAGCCCGACGGTCCGCTCCTCCAGGCCGAACGCCAGCGCCATCAACTGCGTGAAGAAGAAGACCGGCATCGGAGCGAATCCCCCGGCGCGCGCCGCCCCGCCCTGGCGGCAATCCAGGTTGTGCTGGCAGAGCGGGCAGGCCACCGCCAGTGCCTCCGCTCCCGCCGCCTGGGCGTCGCGGAGGATGCGGCCGATTAGCTCGACGACCAGGTCCGGCCGGACCAGGGCATGCGCCGCCCCACAGCATTCGGTCTTGTATGACCAGGAGACCGGTGCGCCCCCCAACGCCTCGATCAGGGTGTCCATCTCCGTGGGATTCTCCGGGTGGGCCGCGCCCGTCACCCCCGGCGGCCGCGTCAGCAGGCAGCCGTAGTAGCAGGCGACGCGCAGCCCCCGTAGCGGACGCGTCACCCGCGAGCGGATGGGACCGGTCCCGCCCTCGAGCAGCGTGTGCAGCAGATGCTGCACGCGGAGTCCGGGGGGAGCCCGATCCGGCGCGTCCACCTGCGCGTGGCGCAGGCGGGAGAAGCAGGCGACGCAGGGCGCGGTGACGGTGGAGTAGCCGTCCCGGGCCGCCAGCGCCAGGTTCGCCAGCGGGAGCTCTGTGGCCAGCTGCGGCGAGAACTGGTGCGCGGCGGTGGCCCCGCAGCAGCGCCAGCCTGCAATTTCACGGAACTCCAGGCCCATGGCCGCAGCGACGGCGCGGGTCGAGACGTCATACTCGCGGGCGCTGGCGTGCAGCG
Organism: Candidatus Sysuimicrobiota bacterium CSP1-3; assembly: GCA_001443485.1. GTDB lineage: Bacteria > Sysuimicrobiota > Sysuimicrobiia > Sysuimicrobiales > Humicultoraceae > Humicultor. Next base: position 43,011 of record LDXQ01000006.1, on the reverse strand, counting down.
CGCAGCCGGGATAGTAGGCGATGGCCCCCGCCGGGGCTGGGCGAAGCGCGGCACGCCCCGCGCGATCGGGCAGCAGGCGGAGTTTCCCGGCGCGCAGCAGCCGCATGGCCATCTCGCGCTCGCGCAGCGGCCGGCGTGTGCGCAGGTTGATCTCCAGGCCCACACCCGCTTCGTAGAGCCGGCCGAAGAGGCGGATGGAGCGCACCGCCGCCTGCGTGAAGATCGGCGCCTCCGGCACCGCGGCCGGCACGCGCCGCCGCGTTGCGACCATGCGCAGCGCGTCCATCACGGCGGCGAGGTCGATCCCCTGGGGGCAGCGCGCCGTGCACGCCTGGCAGGAAGCGCAGAGCCAGAAACTGTTGGCCCGCAGCAGCCGCTCCTCCCGGCCCAGCTGCAGCGCGCGCATCACCGCGTGCGGCGTCAGGTCCATAGCCCCGGCCAGGGGACAGCCGCTGGTGCAGATCTTGCACTGGAAACAGACGGAGAGGTCCTGGCCGCTCTCCCGCTGGACCTCCTCGGCCAGCGACAGCGCGACGAGAGGGAGGGCGGTCACGAGGCCACCTCCGCCGTCTTCGCCTTCGGCCGTTTGACCGGCGATGGACCCAGGGCGGTGATTCGCTCAGTCATTTCCCGCGCCGCCTCGGCGAAGCGTGGCCCCTGCGCGGACGACAGGTTGAACATCTCCAGCCGCTCCCCGCCGATGCCCGCTTCATCGAGCAGTCTCTTCAGATAGCGCACCCGGCTCTTCGCCTGCAGGTTACCCACCTGGTAGTGGCACTGCCCCTCCAGACAGCCGGCGACGAAGACCCCGTCGGCGCCGGCCTCGAACGCCCGCAGGATGTAGAGGGGGTCGACCCCGCCGGTGCACGGCAGCAGGACCACCTTCACGTTCGGCGGGTAGCTCAGGCGCATCACCCCGGCCAGGTCGGCCGCGGCGTAGGCGCAGTAGAAGCAGCAGAAGGCGACGACCTCAACCGGCATGGACCGTCTCCCGGCCCAGCAGGGCGTCGATCTTCGCCAGCATCTGGTCCCGGGTGTAGTGCCCGAGGCTGAGCGCATAGCCGGGGCAGGCGGCCACGCAGAGCCCGCATCCCTGGCAGCGCGTGGGGTCGATCACCGCAACGCCGTCGGCGTCGAACGAGATCGCGTCGTAGGCGCAGAGCCGGAGGCAGGTCAGGCAGGTAGTGCAGCGGTCACGGTCCACCGTGGCCACCACGCCGCCGACCTCCAGGCTGTCGCGCCACAACAGCGTGCCGGCGCGCGCGGCGGCGGCCAGGGCCTGGGCGATGGCCTCGCCGACGGGCTTGGGATAGTGCGCCCCGCCGCAGAGGAACAGTCCCTCGCTGGCAAAGTCTGCCGGCCGGAGTTTTACGTGGGCTTCGAGGAAGAAGCCCTCCTGCGTCGCGGGGATCTTGAAGATCGTGGAGAGATCAGCCGCTCCGTCGGAGGGGACCTGCGCCGGGGAGACCACCAGGAGATCGGCGGGCAGCATGATCTCCTCGCCCAGGCTCTGATCCCACACGGTGACCGTAATCGCCTGCGGCGTGCGCGCCACCTTCGGCGGATCGCCGGGCGCGTAGCGGAAGACTTGCACACCGGCGCGCCGGGCCTCCAGGTAGACCTCCTCCGTGAATCCGTAGGTGCGCACTTCGCGGACGAGAACCGCGACCGGGGCTTCGGGATGGGCTCGCTTGTACGCCAGGGCGGCGGCCAGCGACTGCGCGCAGCAGGTCCGGCTGCAGTAGAAAGGCATCCGGTCCCACGGGCCGGCGCAGAGGAGCATGACGACCGATGGGGCGCGCTCCGCCGGCGCATCGGCGTCCGCGGCGCCGCCGACGATCTGACGCTCGAACGATGAGAGGGTGATGACACGCGGATCCTCGTCCACGCCGTAGGGGACCGGGCGCCATTCCTGCAGCCCCGTGGCGACAATCGTCGCGCCGTGCTGTACGATCCGCTCGCCCTCGGGACCGGCCAGGGTCGTGGCGAAGTTGCCGACCGTGCCGCGGGAGGCGACGACCCGGTGCCCGGCGAGCACCTGGATCATCGGGTGCGTACCCGCGCGCTCGATGAGCGTGCGGAGGATTTGTGCCGGGTCTGAACCATTCAGCGTGATCAAGGGCGCCCGCAGCCGTCCACCGAGCGTGGGTTCGCGCTCCACCAGCGTCACCGGGAACCCCTGATCGGCCAGGTTCAGCGCGGCGGAGAGGCCGGCGATCCCGCCGCCGATGACCAGGGCCTCGTGCCGCATCGGCACCGGGACTTTGTGCAGCGGAACCAACCTGGCCGCCCGGGCGACCGCCGCCGTGATCAGCGCGCGGGCCTTCTCCGTGGCGCCCGGCGGGTCGGCGCCGTGGACCCAGCTGCACTGGTCGCGGATGTTGGCCATCTCGAAGAGGTACGGGTTGAGTCCCGCTTCGCGCAGCGCTTCACGGAAGATCGGCTCGTGGGTGCGCGGGGTGCAGCTGGCCACGACCACCCGATTGAGGTGCTGCTCGGCGATGGCCTGTTTGATCCGCAGCAGTGCGTCGGCGGAGCAGGTATAGAGTGACGTGTCGGCCAGGGCCACGCCGGGCAGCGTGCGGGCATACGCGGCCAGGCCCTGCACGTCCACGACCCCGGCGATGTTGGAACCGCAGTGACAGATGAAGACGCCGATGCGCGGCTCCGGCTCCAGCGCCATTTCGGGGGGATAGACCTTGGGCGTGATCTGCGTCCCCCGCACCGGCGCGATCACCGCCAGGGCCGCGGCCGCCGCCGCGCTGCCCTCGACCACGGAGTCGGGGATGTCTTTCGGTCCCCGGAAGCCGCCCGCCGCGAAGACGCCCGGGCGCGAGGCCTGGATCGGCGTGAAGCCCTCGGTGGCGGCGAAGCCGTACTCGTCCAGGTCGATCCCGGCGGCGCGCGCCAGGTCCACCGCACCGCGCGGCGGTGTCAGGCCGACGGAGAGCACCACCAGGTCGGCTTCCTCCTCACGCACCTGCCCGTCCTCTTCCACGCGGAAGGTCAGAGCGTGCGACCGGGGGTCCTCGCGCAGGGCGGCGACGCGCGTGCGCACGTAGCGGACACCCTGTTGCTTGGCCCGCTCTAGGTAGGCGTCGAAGCCCTTGCCGAAGGCGCGCATGTCGGCGTAGTAGATGGTGCACTGCGCCTGCGGCGCATGTTCGAGCGCGAGCATCGCTTCTTTGGTCGCGTACATGCAGCACACCGCCGAGCAGTAGCGGTTGCGCTGGTCGCGCGACCCCACGCACTGGAAGAAGGCGATGCGGCGCGGCGCGCTGCCGTCGGAGGGGCGCTGGATGTGCCCCTGCGTCGGCCCGGAGGCGGAGAGCAGCCGCTCGAACTGCGGCCCCGTCAGGACGTTGGGGAAGCGGCCCACGCCGTAGGCCTCCGCCTGGATCGCGTCGTACGGCTCGATCCCGGCGGCCAGGACGACCGCGCCCACCCGGTAGGTCTCTACCCGTTCGACCTCGGCGTGGTTGATCGCCTCCCGCTTACACGCCAGGACGCACTCCAGACATTCGGAGCACACGCCGCAGGCCAGGCAGCGCGAGGCTTCCAGCCGCGCCTCGTCCTCTGTAAATCCCTCGTCGATCTCGACGAACGACGTGCGCCGGACCTCGGGAGGCAGCGGGTGGACGCCCGCGCGCGGCTGCCGCCGGATCTGCCCGCGGGCCAGGCGCGCTTTGATCTCGGCGGGCGTGAGCTTCGCCACCTGCACCGGTGCTTCGAGTTCGAGTGCCATTCCCCGGAGGAAGGCGTGGATGCCGCGCGCGGCGCGGTGGCCGGCGGCGATGGCGTCAACCACGAAGGCCATGCCCGTCGCCACGTCGCCGCCGGCGAAGAGGCCGGCGTGACCGGTGGCCTGCGTGGCGGGGTCGACGCACAGCGACCCCCAGGGTGTGGTCGTGATCCCTTCCAGACCTTCGACCAGGTCGAGCTGCGGCGCCAGGCCGATGGCGAAGATGACCGTGTCTGCTTCCAGCACGTGCTCGCTACCCTCGACCACGTCCATGTGCAGGCGGCGTGCTTCATCAAAGTGCATGGAGCGAACGCGGCGGCAGAGGAGGCCGGTCGCGCGGCCGTCCTGCTCGACGACCTGCACGAAGGCCGTGGACGGATGGACCTGCACGCCCTCCTCCTCGGCCGCCTCGATCTCCCACGGGTGTGCCGGCATCGTCTCGCGCGACTCCGGGCAGGCCACGTGCACCTCTGCCGCGCCCAGCCGCACGCAGGTGCGGGCCACGTCGAACCCGACGTTGCCGCCGCCCAGGACCAGCACGCGACGGCCGAGGGGGACCGGCATGCCCAGGCGGTGGTTCTGCAGGACGTCGGTGCTGACCAGGACCCCCGGCAGGTCGGCGCCGGGGATGGGGAGTTTCCTGGCGCGGTGCGCTCCCGTGGCCAGGAAGACCGCGTTGAATCCGTCGGCGAACAGGTCGCGCACGTGCCCCACGCGGGTGCCACAGCGGAGCTCCACGCCCAGGTCGACGATGTCGGCGATCTCCCGCTCGACAATGGGGACGGGCAGGCGGTGCTCCGGGATGCCCACGCGCATCATGCCGCCGGGGACCGGCAGCGCCTCGAGGACCGTTACCGCGTAGCCGAGTTGCGCCAGGTCTTTGGCCGCGGTCAGGCCGGCGGGCCCGGACCCGACCACGGCTACCCGCTCGCCGTAGGTCGGCGTGACGCGCGCCACCGGTTCTCGCGCCCGCGCGTAGGCCCAGTCCGCGACGAAGCGCTTGAGCGCGGCGATGCTGACGGCGCCGTCGAGTTGACCGCGCGAGCAGGCATCCTCACAACGGTGGTTGCAGACCCGGCCGCAGATTCCGGGGAAGGGGTTCTCCATCCGGATGACGCGGAAGGCTTCCTCATAGCGCCCCTGGGCCACCAGCGCGACGTACCCCTGCGCCCGCTGGTGGATGGGGCAGGCGTCGCGGCAGGGCGACCGGCCCTGCTTATCGATGACATAGGCCCCCGGGACGGCCTGCACGTAGGAGCGGAAGATCGCCGGCCGCAGCGAAAGCCCGCTGTCGAACTCGCTGGGGATCCGGACCGGACAGACGGCGGCGCAGTCGCCGCACGCCGTGCACAGCAGCGGATCGACGAAACGCGGCCGCCGCCGCACCGTGGCCCGGAAGTCCCCCGCCGTGCCTTCCAACTGCTCCAGTTCCGTGAGCGTCAGGATCTCGATGTTCGGATGCCGCGCCACCGCCGAGAGCTTCGGCGAGATGATGCACATGGCGCAGTCGTTGGTGGGGAAGGTCTTGTCCAGCGTGGCCATGCGCCCGCCGATGGCCGGGCCGCGCTCCACCAGGTAGACCTTGATTCCCGCGTCGGCCAGGTCCAGCGCGGCCTGAATGCCGGCGATGCCCCCGCCGACGACCATGGCCGCGCCGATCATCAGGCCGCCTCCGCCGGGGCGGGGAGCCCGCTGAACTCCAGCACGCGGGGGATCAGGTGCTCCCAGCCCATGGCCATGATGTGCACGCCGGCGGCCAGCCCGCGCAGGTCGCGGACCAATCGGGCGGCGATCTCCGCGCTCGTCCCCTCCTTGTCCTTGCTGCCCTCCATCTGTTTGATCAGATCGTCGGGGACGCGGATCCCGGGGATGTTCTGGTTCATGAAGCGGGCCATCTTGGCGGATTTGAGCAGGATCACGCCGGCGATCACCGGGACGCCGAAGCCGCGGGCCGTCTCCATGAACGCGGCGAAGCGCTCCGCCTCGAAGACCGCCTGGGTCTGGAAAAACCCCGCTCCGGCCCGTACCTTCTTTTCCATCTTGAAGAGCTGCGGTTCCACCGGCTCGGCGCAGGGGCTGACCACCGCCCCCAGGAAGAAGCGCGGCGTCCCGGCGAGCTCATGCCCCGTCAGGTCGTGTCCCTGCGTCAGTTCCCGCGCCGCCACCAGCAGAGTGACCGCGTCCAGGTCGAAGACCGGCTTGGCCTGCGGATGGTCGCCCAGGCTGACGTGGTCGCCCGTGAGACAGAGAACGTTCTCGATCCCCAGCGCCGCGGCGCTGAGCAGGTCGGACTGCAGGGCGATGCGGTTGCGGTCGCGGCAGGTCACCTGGTAGATCGGTTCCAGGCCGCGCTCGACCAGGAGATGGCAGAGGGCGAGTGAGCCCAGCCGCATCACCGAACTCTGCTGGTCGGTGACGTTGAAGGCCGCCACCCTCCCCCGCAGCCTCTCTGCCTGCTGCAGCGCTTCGTCCACGGCGGTGCCCTTGGGAGGCTGCGCCTCCGCGGTGACCACGAATCTGCCGCTGCTCAGCGCCTCACGGAGTGTCATCGTCTATCGCCCCCAGGGAGAGCGGGGTGCTCAGAACAAACCCACCACCTTCCGTGTCTGCAGGTCCAGGTCCACCTTCGTCGCCGCGGGTGTCTTGGGCAGCCCCGGCATGGTGCGCATGTCGCCGCACAGCGGGTAGAGGAACCCCGCCCCCACCGAGGCCCGGATGTCCCGGATGGGCAGCCGGAAGTTCCGCGGCCTGTTCTTCAATGTCGGGTCGTGCGAGAGCGAGAGGTGGGTCTTGGCCATGTTGATGGGCAGCTTGTCGTAGCCCAGTTTGGTGTAGAGTTTGATCTTCTGTTCGGCCAGCGGCTCGTAGTCCACGCCGTCCGCCCCGTAGACCTGGGTGGCGATGGCCTCGATCTTCTGCTTGATCGACCACTCCAGCGGGTAGAGGAAGCGCATCTCGCTGGGCTGCTCCGCCGCCTTGATCACGGCGCGGGCCAGATCCATCGCGCCGTTGCCGCCCTGCGCGTGGTGGTCGCTGGTCACGGCGTCGACGGCGCCGGCCGCCAGCGCGGCTTCGCGCACCGCCTCGATCTCCCGCGCCGTGTCGGTGGGGAAGAGGTTGATCGCCACGACCACCGGCAGGCCGTGCAGCCGCATGTTCTCGACGTGCTTCTGCAGGTTCTCGCAGCCGCGCTGGACCGCCTCGACGTTCTCGCTGATCAGTTCCGGGGGCAGCGGCCGGCCCGGCACAACGCGGCCCACCCCGCCATGCATCTTCAGGGCGCGAATCGTCGCCACGATCACGGCGGCGTGGAGTTTGAGGCCGCTGTAACGGCACTTGATGTTGATCATCTTCTCCGCGCCGCAGTCTGCGCCGAAGCCGCTCTCCGTGACGACGAAGTCGGCCAGCTTCAGCGCGATCTTGTCCGCGACGATGGAGTTATTGCCGTGGGCGATGTTGGCGAACGGCCCGGCGTGTACGATCACCGGCGTGTTCTCCAGCGTCTGGATCAGGTTGGGCATGAGGGCGTCCTTGAGCAGGACGGCCATGGCGCCCGCCGCCTTCAGATCCTCCGCCGTGACCGGCTGCCCGTCTTCGGTGGTGCCGACGACGATGCGGCCGAGCCGCCGGCGCAGGTCCTCCAGGTCGCTGGCCAGGGCCAGGATGGCCATGACCTCGCTGGCGACGCTGATGTCGAACCCGGTCTGCCGCGGCCGGCCGTCCTCCTTGGTGCCCAGGCCGATGACAATGTTGCGCAGGGCGCGGTCGCTGATGTCCACGACGCGCGGCCAGGTGATGGAGTAGGGGTCGATCTTCAATTCATTGCCGTGCAAGATGTGGGCGTCCAGCATCGCCGCCAGCAGGTTGTGCGCGGCGGAGACGGCGTGGATGTCCCCGGTGAAGTGCAGGTTGAAGTCCTCCATCGGGACCGCCTGGGAGTACCCGCCCCCCGCGGCACCGCCCTTGATGCCGAAGGTCGGCCCCATGGAGGGCTGGCGCAGCGTGTTGATGGTTTTCCGGCCCAACCGGTTCAGCGCCATTCCCAGCCCGATGGCCGTGGTGGTCTTGCCCTCCCCCAGGGGCGTGGGCGTGATGGCGGTGACCGTGACGTACTTGCCGTCGGGGCGATGGGCCAGTCGGTCCAAGACATTCAGGTGCAGCTTGGCCTTGAACTTGCCGTAGAGGTCCAGGTCGTCTTCGGAGAGCCCGAGCCGCCGCGCGATCTCCACCACCGGCAGCAGGATGGCTTCCTGGGCGATCTCCAGATCGCTCTTCATCATGGGCGAGAGTGGTGCAATCGCGCTCATACATGTCCCTCCTCGGCGCTCGTTCTCACGTCGTCGCGCACTACACGGCGCGGTTGTCCAAACGCGCCGTGAGACCAGTCCTTGGGCCCCAGAATGGCCCGCAATGATTCCAGCTCGTTCAACTCCTTCAGCCGGTCGAAGATCAACAGCCAGCCGCAGTCCACCGTGGGATCGACCTCGCACTTACCGTTGCGGTACCCACCGCAGGGGCCGTTGAGCAGGCCTTTGGAGCAGCGGGTGATGGGGCAGATCCCGCCGGTGCGGTCGAGCACGCACTCCCCGCAGCCGCGGCAGCGTTCCGCCCACCATCCCGGCTCCAGCGTGACGCCCATGAACTTCGTGTCCAGCAGCGGGAAGACGCGGCGCTGCGGGAAGGTCTCCGCCAGCAATTGCACGCCGCAGCCGCAGCCCATGGAGAAGACCGCGTCGGCCGCCTCCACCTCGGCCGCCAGCGGCAGGAGGAACTCCTTGTCGCACTGGCGGTGCACCGTCGCCTCCGCCACCTCGATGGGCTCGTCGTTGGTCTGCCGGGTCATGCGCACCAGGGAGCCGAGCATCGCCACCTCGCGCGCGCCGCCGGCCAGGCAGACGGAGGCGCAGGTGCCGCAGCCCACCACCAGCACCTTGTGGTAGGGGGTCATCATGCCCAGGATCGCGTCCAGCGGTTTCCGCTCGGCGATAATCATCGCTTCCTCCTAGTCCGCCGGCGCGGCGAAGGCCGCGGAGTGCCCGCCGGGGGCCGCGCCTGCCGCCGGCCGGCCGGCGCGCCGGGCCCAGGCCGCCTCTGGGGCGGCCGGCGTCCGCTTCAGGTGGGCGCGCACCGGCCCGGCCACGTGGAAGGAGCCCGTGGCGCAGATCATGTCGTCCACCGTGGCCTGGCGCATGGCGAAGCGCACCGCGTCCACCGGATCGTCGACGACGTGAATTTCCGGGGCCCACGGACGGAACGCCGCCGCGAGGTCCGTGGCGGGGACGGCGCGTGGATCTTCCGCCCGGGTGGCCACGACCACCGCTGCCCGCGGCCCCATGATGCGCGCGATCCCCTCCAGGTCCTTGCTGCCGAGCAGCCCGATGACAAGCACGAGGCGGCGCCCGCGGAAGGTCTCATCGAGGACGGCCCGCAGCGCGCGGAAGGAGACCGGGTTGTGCGCCACGTCTACGACGACCAGCGGATGGCGGCGGACGATCTCGATGCGCGCCGGCCAATGCAGGCCGGCGAGACCGGACCGGATCGCCGCTTCGGGGACGACAAACCCCGCGTCTTCGAGCAGCTCCACGGCGGCCACGGCCGCCGCCGCGTTCAGCGCCTGGTGCCGGCCGATCAACGGTACGACCAGATCGCGGTAGCGCTGCCGGCGCCCGACGACGGTGCAGCGCACACCCGCGGGAGAGACGCGCAGGGTGCGGTAGCGGATCTCCCGGCCGACGCGCACCAGCGTCGCCTCCTGAGCGGATGCGGCCTGCTCCAGCACCTCGAGGGCGGCCGGCGGCTGCGGGACGGTGACCACCCGACCGTGAGGCCGGATGATGCCCGCGTCCTCCGCGGCGATGCGGCGGAGGTCATCACCCAGCAGATCGGTGTGGTCGTAGTCGATGGTGGTGATCACTGCCCTCGCGGGCTCGACCACGTTGGTGGCGTCCAGGCGGCCGCCGATGCCCACCTCCACCACCGCCAGATCGACGGTGCGCCGGGCGAAGTGGAGGAACGCGAGGACGGCGGCCACCTCGAAGTAGGTGGGCGGCCAGCCCGGGCGACCGGCACCGTGCGCGATCGCCGCCGGGACCTCCGCCATCAGCGCCGTCACCTCGCGAGGAGTGATCAACTCCCCGTTGACGCGGATACGCTCGCGGAAGTCCACCAGGTGCGGTTTGGTGTAGAGCCCGACGCGGAATCCGGCGGCCGCCGCCATGGCGGCGATCATCGCCGCGGTGGAGCCCTTTCCCTTGGTCCCGGCCACCAGCACCGCCGGAAAGTGCCGCTCCGGATGATCCAGCAGGGCGCAGAGGTGCCGCATCCGCTCCAGCTTCAGCGGGCTGTAGGGGTGGGGGGAGCGGGGCCGCTCCCCCAGCAGCCCGTAGATGTAGGCCAGCGCCTCCTCGTACGTCACTGCGGCTCCATACCCCGTCCCGTCCCCGCGGCCACCCGCGGCGGCGGCAGCACGATCATCTCCCCCTCCAGCACGGAGACGCCGTCCTGGTTCTTGCAGACCGTACGCAGGCGCGCCCGCCCGCGGGAGGGGAGGACCTCCACGACCTCGACGAACGCCGTGATCGCGTCGCCGGGACGCACCGGTGCGGTGAAGCGGAACTCCTGGTGCTCCAGGATCGTCCCCGGCCCGGGCATCTTGGTGCTGAGCACCGCCACGACCAGCCCGGCCGTGAGAATGCCCGGGGCGATGCGGCCGCGGTAACGGCTGGCCGCGCCGTACGACTCGTCCACGTAGAGCGGGTTCAGGTCTCCCGTCATGCCCACATAGAGGTGGATGTCTGCGTCAGTGACGATCTTGGTGATGGCCGCGCGATCGCCGACCGCCAGCTCGTCCACCGTCTTTCCCAACGCCAACCCGGTCACGGCACACACCTCCTCTTAAGCCGGCTGCGACTGCAGGTAGCTGTCGCAGTAGATCTCCTGATTGAGCAAGATGCCGGCGGTGCGCAGCACGTCCATCAGGTCCTTGTCCAGCGGATCCAGGATCGCCGCGTCGCAGCCGCAGGCCTGTGCCATGGCCAGATACGTGCGGTTGATCAGGCTGCGGTTGGCCGTCCCTTGGGAGACGTTGGAGAGGCCGATGATGATGTGCGGCGGCGGCTCGCAGAGCGTGCGGAACGTCGGCATCGCCGCCAGGGCCTCCCGGCACTGGTCCTGCGCCGCGTTGACCGGGAGGACGATCGGGTCCAGGTAGAGGTGGTCGGTGGGCAGTCCGGTCTCCATCGCCCGGGCCACGATGGCCAGCGCGATCTCCGCGCGCGCCGCGGCGTTCCGCGGGATGCCGCGCTCGTCGATGGTCAGGGCGATCAGTCCGGCCCCGAACTCCTGGGCCAGCGGCAAGAGCGCGTCCAGCCTCTCCTGCGCGCCCGTCGTGGAGTTGATCAGCGCCCGTCCCCGGCAGGCGCGCAGCCCCGCGGCGACGACGGCCGGTTTGGGGCTGTCGATGGAGAGAGGGATGTCGATGGCTTCCTGCACCGTCTGCACGAGCCAGGTCATCACCTCGGCCGGCTCCTCGCCCGTGGGCCCGGTGTTGATGTCCAGGGCGTGCGCGCCGCCGGCCACCTGCCGCCGCGCCAGGTCGGCAATCGCGTTGGCGTCACGCTCCCGGATCGCGCGGGCCACGGAGCGAAACATCCCGTTGATGCGCTCGCCGATGACAAACATCGCCATTCCTCCTATGTCCCCGCCGGGACCGCGGTCAGGTCCGCGATCGCCCGCTTGACTGCCGCCACCGACTCCGGGTGCAGCAACACCACGATGTCCGCACCCGACTGGAGGAAGGCCGCGGCGGTGGCCGCCTCCCACGCCGGGCCGCGGTGCGCCGCCGCGCCCCAGACCGGCATCGCCGTCTCGGGCAGGCGCGCTTCCTTCGCCTTCCAGGCTTCGTCGGCGACGATGGCCAGCATCGGCTGCGCCAGCATTTTGTCCCCCTGCAGGCCGGCGAGGCGGATGCGCTCCATGATCGAGTACTCGTACTCCAGGCCGTACCCCAGCGAGGCGTTGCCGGGGTGCAGGACGATCCGGTCCGGGGGCATCCCCATCTCGGTGATCAAGATGTTGAGCTGCTTCTGGATGTTCACGTCGATGGGGGCTTCGGCCAGGATGGTGTGGCCGTCGGCCAGACAGGCGACCACCAGAGTCTTGTAGTTCTCGGGCACGGCGACGCCGACGAGACAGCGCTCGCCCTTCGCCGCCTCCGTCACCCGCGGCCAGACCTCGTTGTCTTTGTCGGCGTGGCCGCAGCCCACGATGATCAGCGGCGCCGGCACCGCGGCGAGCACGGCGCGCACCGTGGCCGCAGCCGCGTCCGGCGAGGCGTCCTGCCAGTCGGGGTGGGGGCTCTGCAGGCGCAGGCAGATCAGGTCAGCGCCGTAGACGTCCACGCACCGGCGGGCCCACTCCGCCGGCGCTCCGATGACGTCGGCCAGCGGCCCGCGCAGATGCTCGGGCCAGTCCGGCGGGACCGCGTCCAGCACCTCCATGGCGACCAGCGGCCGGTGAGGACTGGGCGCGTCGCCCGGGAGGAAGGGGAGCGCGGCGTGCCCGCCCACCGTCACCGTGCGGGCGCGCGTTCCGCCCTCGGCGGCCGTGGCCCCGATGGTGACGGTGAAGATCTTTCCCGGCCAGCTCTCGCGCATCAACTCAACGGGCACGCGATCACCTCTTTCACGCGTCTGGCGCTGCGGCGGCCACCAGCCGCCGGGTGACGAGTTCCGCGAGCACGGTCACAACCTCCGCGTCGAGGTACCCTTCCACCGACGCGTCGAACACGACCGAGGCGCCGGGCGGAAACTCCTCATCGCCGCGCCACAAGGCGTACGCGATGGGCACGCGGGGCAGCGCGGGGATGCGCGCCGCGACGTCCCCGAGCGCGAGCGGCTCGCCGTCCAGTACCCGGGCCGCGTCCAGCAGCCGCTGCGGCTGGGGGCCGAAGGTCCTGAGGATCGGCTGCACCACCCGGCCGCGAAACGACGCCAGGTAGCCCGCGCCGCCGGGCAATTGCTCGAACGAGATCCAGCGGTCCGCCGCCGGGATTCCCGTGGCTTCCAGCAGGTAAAGCAGCAGGAGGATGGCCACCGAGACATCCGCGGGACCACCCGCCGCGTCGAGCACCATGCCGTCGGGATAGGTCACGACGTAGTCGCGCCCGGCGCAGCGCAGTCCGATTTGATTTTCCCCGAGCGGCAGCGCGCCGCTGCGGGCGATCAACCGCGGCAGGTCATGCTCCCGCAGCCGCGCCCGCAGCCCCTCATAGGTGGGGAGGTAGACACTCACGAAGGCACTCCCGCGGCCTGCACCGCCGCCAGGATCGCTTCGGCCGCCCGCACCGCCGCAGCGTCGTCGGGCAGATCGAGCAGCGGGCGCCCTTCCAGGTCGCAGGCGGCGATCTGCGGGTCTTCCGGCACGAGGCCCGCCAACCGCAGCCCGCTCGCCTCGATCTCCTGCGTCACCGCGGGCGGCACGCCGTCTGCACGGTTGAGCACCAGCACCATCTCGCGCACCGCGAGGTCGAGCTCGCGGACCAGGGCCTGGATGCGACGGGCCGCCCGGATCCCGGTGAGGGTGGGATCGCTGACGATGAAGAGGAGGTCCACGTCCCGCGTGGTCCGGCGGCTGAGGTGCTCCATGCCGGCGGCGTTGTCCATCACGACGAAGGGGTAGGCGGCGATCAGCCGGTCCAGGTGCTCGCGCAGCAGGTGGTTGGCCGCGCAGTAGCACCCCGACCCTTCGGGCCGCCCCATCACAATCAGGTCGACGCCCCGTCCTTCGGCCAGGCAGTCCGCCAGCTGGTACTCCAGGTAGGTCGCCCGCGGCACGTTGTTGGGGATCTCGCGCATGCCCTTGGTGGCGTCCAGCACGTCAGAGACGGAGCGGGCGGGCCGCAGTCCCAACGCGGCATCGAGGGTGGTGTTCGGGTCGGCGTCCACGGCCAGGATCGGGACGCGGCCCGCCCGGCGCAGCGAGCGGACGATCAGCGCGGCGAGAGTGCTCTTCCCCGTGCCTCCCTTGCCGGCGACCGCATAGACGAACGGCATGGTCAACGCCTCCTCAGACCTGCATCCCCAGCTCCGCGCAGGCGCGGGGGAAGCGGGCGCAATCCGTGTGCGGCAGGAACATCGCCGAGACGTACTCCTCCATGAAGGCCGGGTCGGTGGAGAGCTCGCGGTAGGTCATCTTCTGCGCGACCTCGATCGCCCGGCGCCACACCTCGTAGGAGAGGAGGGTCATCTTGGCGCCGGCCACCGAGCCGTTGCCGATGAAGGTGACCCGCTCCGGCGGGACGTCCGGCAGCAGTCCGATCAGGATCGCCTTCCGGATGTCCAGGTAGGTGCCGAAGCCGCCGGCGACGTAGACTCGCTGGATGTCCTGCATGGCGATGCCCAATCGCCGGGCCAGCAGCGCCGCGCCGGCGTAGACGGCGGCCTTCGCGCGCAGGAGGCTTTCGATGTCGGCGCCGGTGAGCACGATGTCCGCTCCCCCGGCGGTCTCGGGCGCGGGAACCACCAGCACCTCCGGGCCGTCGGGTCCTTCGCGCACCACCGGCGCGTCCGGACGCAGCCGCCCGGCCCGGTCCATGTAGCCGGCGCGCAGCAGTTCGGCCAGCAGATCAACCAGCCCAGACCCGCACAGACCGCGCGGCCGGGCGCCGCCGATCGTCGTCCAGGCCAGCGTCCCCTGCGGCGTGACCTCCACCCGCTGGATCGCCCCCTTCGCCGCGCGCATGCCCCAGGTGATGCCCCCGCCCTCGAAGGCCGGTCCGGCGGAACAGGCGCAGCAGACCAGGAAGTCCCGGTTGCCGATCACYGTCTCGCCGTTGGTCCCCACGTCGATGAGCATCGAGAGTTCCTCGGTGCCGTCCATCCCGGCGGCGAGCACGTCCGCGGTGATGTCGCCGCCGACGTAACTCGAGACGCCCGGCACCGTGGTCACAAGTGCCCGACGGTGGATGCGCAACCCCACGTCGCCCGCGCGGTAGGAGATCGAGGCGGTGGCCACGGGGATGTAGGGCTCGCGGCGGATCTCCCCGGGCGGCAGGCCCAGCAGCAGGTGCAGCATCGTCGTGTTGCCGGCGCAGACCGCGCCGATGATCTCGTCACGGGCGACGCGGTGGGTCTTCGCCAGCCCGCCGATCAGCAGGTTGGCCGTCTCCAGCGCCGCGGTGCGCAGCCGCTCCAGTCCGGCGGGCTCCCCGGCGTGGATGATCCGCGAGATCACGTCGTCGCCGAAGGCGATCTGCCGGTTGAGCGCGGCCGCCGCGCCCAGCGTCGCCCCCGATGCCAAGTCCACCAGGTGCACCACGACGGTCGTGGTGCCGACGTCCACCGCGACGCCGTAGGCGCGGGCGACGGCGCCGGGCTGCAGGCCGATCAGTTCGTAGCCGCCGTCCGCCCGGGTCAGCAGCGCGGTGACGGTCCACTCCGCTTCGCGCACGACGCGGGGGACGGTGCGCAGCACCTCCAGGGGGATGGTCACGTCGCGGATGTTGCGCTGCCGGCGCAGTTCGCGGGTCAGGCGCTGCACGTCGCTGACGCAGTCGTGCAGGGTCGGTGTCGGGAGTTCCAGCGGCAGGGCGAAGGCCAGCGGGCTGGGAACGAAGAGGCCGGCGGCGCGGGGTAATCCCGCGGCCTCCTCGGGGATCGGCAGGAACGGCCCGATCCCGCGTTCCGCGCCGGTGAGGATCTGCTCTCCCTCGATGCGCGAGGTCGGCGGGACCTCGACGATCACGTCGCCGCGCACCCGGCTCAGGCAGGCCAGGACGACGCCGTTCAGGCGTCCTCCTTCGTCGACCTCCAGCGCCCCGCTGATGTGCTGCATGCGGCAGCGCTGGCAGATCCCCCGGCCGCCGCAGACGTTGTTGAGCGGGATGCCGGCGGCGAAGGCCGCGTCCAGCAGCGTCTGTCCGGCTTCGATGGTGACGCTGCGCGCGTCCGATTGAAAGGTGACTGTCAGTGCCGGCTCCACGCCCTCACGTCCTCACGAGGCGGCCGCGGCGACCTGCCTCCACTGCGTCCGCATAAAGGCCGGGATCCCGGCCGACTCCCGCGGCCCCACCATGACCTGCCAGCCGCACAGTTCCTCGAGTTTCCCGCTGATCGCGGCGACGCCCCCGGGGATGACCAGACGGCGGTGCGCCACGCGCTCGGCGATGCCCGAGTCCGTGACCGCCCTGGCGATGGACTCGGCGTTGAACTTGTCCGCCGCCCACGCCGTCATCACCGACTGCCCCTCCGTGTTCACCACCACTACCCAGGCCGGCATACGGCTGGCCTCGGTGTCGGCTTCCACGGTGAAGTAGGTGAGGGAGAAGTTGGTGGTGACGAGTACGGGGGAGTCCGTATCGGGGCTGCCCACCGTGTGCACCCCGGGCTCGACCTGGATCGGCTTCTGCGGGTCGGTGTAGATGTTCTGGCGCGCCGTCACCAGCGCGAGCGCCTGCCAGGGCTCCAGTTCCGGAGTCACCAGCAGCGCCGCGTACTTGCAGATGTAGGCCGTACCTTCCACGACCTGATCCAGCGGACCATTCGCCGTGACGAAGGCCAGGGCGGGATAACCCAGCGGGCGGAACATCTTGCGCAGAGCCAACCGGCGGATCTGCGTCAGGTCCGCCAGCGTGGCGGCATGGGTGCGCGATCCGCTATCCAGGATGAGGTCCGTCATTCCCAGGGCCGCGATCCGCGCGGTCAGGTCGGCGAGTTCATTGAGGTTCCGTCCCCGCACCGCCAGCGGGCAGTTGTGCCGTTTAGCGAGTTGCGCCATGGCCTCCCAGTTGTCGGCGGTCGCGGCGTAGAGGATCGGCCGGCTCGCCGCCACCGCGCCGGCCGCCGCCTCCAGCACAGCGGGGTCCTCGCTGATCAACATAAGGGCCAGACCCGCGGCGTCCGCCTCCCGCGCGGCGGCCGCGAAGCGCTCCGCCTCTCCGGTGGCGTCTTCCAGGGCGACGATCTCGATGCGCAGGGTCTGGCCGACGCGTTCAAAGTCCAGCGCGGACACCCGGTCGAACGCCGCCCGCAGCTCATCGGGCGGTTGGTCGGTGCGAACGCGCACCGCGATCGCCGGCGGGTGATAGAAGGTCTCCTCGTGGCGGAACAGGACGGTCTCCTTGCCCAGCTCGATGCGCCGGTCCTTGGGGCCGCAGGCGACCAGCCGGATCGGCGGCGCCGCGGCTCCGGCCAGCGTGGCCTTGGCGTCGTCGCTGGCGTAGGGGCAGGCGTCGATGGACGCCTTCTTCGTGGCCAGCTGCATGGCGAAGGCCAGGCAGGTGGGGACACCGCACTCCCCGCAGTTCGTCTTGGGCAGGATCTTGTAGATGTCCAGCGCGGTCAGCGGCATGAGTTCACCCCGCTACAGCAGCGCGGGCATCGCGAGGGCCGGATGCCCGACGCGCTCCAGATGGGCCACCAGTTCCTCGGTGGTCGTCGCGACCGTCTCGTCGGCGATTTTGTCCACGAGCGTCTCGTCGCCGACCTCCTGGGCCCGCGCGACCAGGCGGTCCCGCAGCGCGTCCTTCAGTTCCTTGGGCATCCACACCAGCCGCTGCAGTCCCCCGTCCGCGGGGATGAACTTCCGGCTGGTCAGGTAGAGGCGGCCCACGCCCAGGAACCCGGGGGTCTGCACGCCGCCGCCGACCAAGCCGGCCAGCGTGCTGAAGGTCATCCCCACCGGCGTCATCCCGGAGTACTCGCGGTTGACCACGATGACGCCGTTGACCTCGGGGACGAGCCCCATGATGCACTCGAAGCAACCGCAGGAGGTCATGGGGGACTGGATCATCGAGTAGAGGCTGACCTGCTCCACGGTCTTGTTGGACTTGGCGAGCACGAACTGGTTGATGCCCTCGTAGACGCCCAGGCTCGGGTCTACGCAGGCGCCCTTCTCCACCGGCTGGTTGGGGCCCGACGGGTTGATCTCGTAGGACGCCTTGCCGTCCAGCCAGTTGTAGCGCCGCACAGGCCCAGCCGCTCCGGCGTGATGACGCAGACGTGGTTGGGCGCGTAGGACTGGCAGAGGGTGCAGGAGTAGAAGACGTCCACGGTCTCGTCGGTCATGCCGGCGACGCGGGCGTCCCGCTCGTCCCAGACCTGCCGCGCGTCCTCGATGATGCGGGTGATCTGCTCGGGTTCCGAGTAGATGATCACCGCCACCTTATCGACCAGCGAGGGGTACTCCTCGTGGAATTTGGCGTGGAGGATGTCCCCGAAGTGGCGCAGCCGGAAGCCGGCCTTGAACGTGTCCTGGCTGATGCGGATCCAGGGCATGTCCCGCTGCCCGATGTGCATCACGCCCATGGCGCCGTTGATGAGGCGGTGGATCTGCCGCTCCAGGATCGGCTCGAAGTCCTTCTGCAGCTTGCGCCCGGCGACGTCGATGAGAATGCCCAGCGGCATCACCCCACCCACCGCGGCGGTGTCCAGGTCCGGGCCGATGACCTCGATCTTGCCGTCCTCGACCTCGGGCAGCTCGCGGCCGCGGAGGAACTCGAAGGCCGGGGAGAGCTGCCGGCCGAACTCCACGTGCAGCTGCTCCTTGCGCACCCGCTCCCCCTCGAACGCGGCACTGTAAGAGACGGGGATGGGGATCTTGCTGATCTTCAACTTGAGGCCGCGCACCTCGATGGCCTTGGGCACGAGTTGCTCGTGCGTCACGTTGCTGACTACGTGCTCGTAGGTGCAGATGCCGGTGGGCAGGATCTGGGGGATGTCGGTGTCGGCGATGACCGGGAAGCCGAAGTTGATCGCCCCCGCCGCCGTGGCGTACTTCTCCTCGTCCACCTCGCCCAGGGCCAGGACAAAGGCGAAGACGCGCTCCTTGTTATAGAGGAGGATCTGCCGCGCCTTGTGCATGTCGCCCGGGACGAGGCCGCCGAACGTCATCGCCGCGCGGGCGGCGAAGTTGAGGGCGAGCACGGCCGCGCTGGTCTCCTTGCCGAAGGGCACCAGGTAGGTGTCCCAGCTCATTTCCACGCCCGCCTCGGCCAGCTGCTCGGCCATGCTTACCCCACCGGTGTGGCTGGCCAGGAAGACCAGGATGCTCCGCTCCTGCAGCTCGCGCGCCAGCCGCACCGCCTCTTCGGTGGTGGGCATCGCGCCCACGCAGGCGGCGAACCCCGGCATCCGGCCGTCCACCAGTTTGATCCCCTGGGTGCGCAGGATGGCGTCGTCGGTGAATCCCAGGTAGATGCCGTTGGGCGGCCCGCCGTTGGCGTAACGGAGCGCCTCGATGACCTCCTCGGCGAGCAGCGTGGCGATGCCCGCGTCCAGCGCGTCGCCCAGGTAGGGCAACCACAGCCGCTCCGTGGGGACGGGCGGCAGGAGGGAGCGGGCGATGCGCAGCGGCGCGCGCGCCTCCTCCAGCGTCTTCACCTTGATCCCGGTCAGCGCCAGGATCAGCGGCAGGTAGAACGCGGTATTGGGAAACTCCAGCCGGTGCCCGCCGCCCTTGGCCTCCATCGTCGCGGCGAGCTTGGCCTCCGCCTCGCTGACGTACTTGTACGCCCCCGTGATGGCGGCGGTGGCGATGATCCGTGACATGCTGCCGTCCCTCCTGCCGCGGGCCGGGGCTGCCTACGCCCCGACCGCCACGGTCTCGTACATCATCGGCCGCAGCTTCAGCGCCTCGCGCTTGCTGTCCAGGTGCGCGACGATGCGCTGCGCTGCCTTGATGGGATCGCTCTCGAAAGCGAACTTCCCGCCGGTCAGCCCCTCGATCTCCTCGGTGACGAAGCGTGTCAGCGCCTCGCTGCCCAGGATGTTCAGGGGCGAACCCAGGACGGTGAAGACGCCCGAGGCGATGGCGTAGAACCCGATGGCGATGGCCTTCTCCGACCACCATCCCGGCGCCGCCGCGGCGACGGGCAATTCATCGAAGGAGCGGCCGATGCCGCCCTCCTTCACCATCTCGATGCAGGCGGTGAGGATGCGGCTGTTGTCCACGCACGAGCCCGTGTGCAGCACGGGGGGGATGCCGGTGGCCTCGCAGATCTCCTGCAGGCCCCGCCCGGCGTAGCGGAAGGCCGCCTCCGGCTGCAGCAGGCCGGCCTTGCCGCAGGCGATGGCCGAGCAGCCTGTCTGAACGACGAGGACGTCCTGCCGCAGCAGTTCGTAGACCAGGTCCAGGTGGCCCTGGTCCTGGATCTGCTTGGGGCTGTCGCAGCCCACCACGCCGGCAACACCACGGATCCGCCCGGCGATGATCCCGTCGTTCAGCGGGCGCCAGCCGCCGCGGTAGGTCCCGCCCAGAATGTGGGTGATGGACTCCGTGGTGAAGCCGGCGATCACGTCCATCTTGTGGTCGGGGATGGCGACGCGCCGCGGGTCGCGGCGGACGTAGTTGGCCACCGCGCGGGCGATGATCTCGCGGGCCACCTCTGGGGCGCGGTCCTCCGTCATCTCGATGGCCACCGTGCCGGGGATGCGCGCCTGGCGTGAGGTGGAGATGATCTCGGTGTGGAAGCAGGCGGCCACCTCTACGAGCCCGGGCATGATGCACTGCACGTCGACGAGAAACGCCTCCACCGCCCCGGTGATCAGCGCCAGTTCCTGCTGCAGGAAGTTGCCAGCGACGGGGATGCCGCGGCGCATCAGTACCTCGTTGGCGGTGCAGCAGATGCCGGCGACGTTGATCCCGGTGGCACCCAGCGCCTTCGCCTGGGCCAGCAGCTCCGGGTCGCCGGCGGCGTCGGCGATGGCCTCGGCCAGCACCGGCTCGTGCCCGTGCACCACGATGTTCACCTGGTCCGGCCGGAGGACGCCCAGGTTCATCTGTGCGCGGATCGGGCGCGGCGTGCCGAACAGGACGTCCTGCAGGTCCGTGGCGATCATCGAACCGCCCCAGCCGTCGGCCAGGGCGCTGCGGATGCCGGCCAGGACCAGGCTGCGGTAGTCGTTGTCCACGCCCATGTTGGTGCGGTGCATGACGTCCACGATCTCGCGGTCGATGCCGCGGGGGACGATGCCGAGTTTGCGCCAGGTCTCCTGCTGCTTGGCCGGGGCGCGGCCGAGGAACACGATCGGCCCTTCCTGCCGGCCGAACTGTTCCAGGCAGGCGAGGGCCACGTCCTCGGCGATCTCGCCTACCGGACGCCCGTCCTGTGTCACGCCCAATTCCACCGCCAGAGCGCGCAGCTTCCGCTCGTCCCTGATGGTGTAACCGGGAGCCTGCCCGCGGGCCGCCAGCAGCAGCAAGTGCGCCACCGACCGGCCGTGGTCCGAGTGCGCGGCCGAGCCGGCCGCCATGTCCCGGGCCAGGCGACGCGCGGCCACGGTGTCGATGGTGGCGCCGCACACCCCGACCTGCGGCCGCCTGCTCCCCGGCACGCCGAGGTTGCACGGCCCGAGGTGGCAGATGGTGCAGCAGATCCCCAGCTCGCCCACCTTGCACTGGGAGCCCAGGGCGGCGTAGCGGTCCCAGATGGTGGCGATCCCCGCGGCCTTTGCGCGCTCCCGGACCTCGATACTTGCGGGGTCGGTGCGGACTGGCCGCTCTCCGTCCTGGCTCATACGCTCACCCTCCGTTCGCATCTGATTTGCAGCGCATCGGTCAGCCGCGCGGCCGCCGCCTGCGCGGCGGGGTCGGCGCCGGTGACGGGCTCCCCCGCGCGTTCAGCCTGCGCGAGGGCGTCGCTGTAAGGAATCGCGGCGATCAATTCGATCCCGTCCAGGCTGCCTGGGAGGGAGGCCTCCTCCTCCGGTCCCCGGACCTTGTTGGCCACGGCGAGCACGCGGGCCACGCCGATCTCGCCGGCCAGGCGCCGGATGCGCGCCGCGGTCTCCAGGCTCGACCGGCTGGCGTCGACCACCACGAGCAGCGCGTCCGCGGCCTGTGCACTGCGCCGGCCCAGGTGTTCCAGCCCAGCCTCCAGGTCGATGACCACCGCCTCGTCCCGCTCGAGGACCACGTGATCGAGCAGGCGGCGCAGCAGGACGTTCTGCGGGCAGGCGCACCCGGCGCCGCCGCGGCTGATCGCACCGGCGACGATGAGCTGGATGCCGCCGTGCGCGACGGCGACCCGCTCGACCAGGTCGTCCACGCGGGGGTTTAGGCGGATAAAGCCGTCGCTACCGCCTACGCGTTCCTCGATCTCCGCGCGCAGATCCAGCAGGGAGGTCGTGGGAGGAGTTGGAAAGCCCAGGGCGCTGGCCAGGGTGGGATTGGGGTCGGCGTCGATTGCGGTTACGCGATACCCTCTCGCCGCGAGTTCAGACGCGAGGAGGGCGGCTATCGTGGTCTTGCCGACGCCGCCCTTGCCGGAGACCGCCAGCTTCATCCGCAGCACCGCGGGCTGGCGCGCCCGCCCGTGAGAGTGCGGTCTGCCGCGCGGGCCGTGTGGACACGTCTCCCGGCGCGGCGCGCGGCACACCTGAACGAATTATCCCGGGTGGTTTCACGGCCGGGTATCGAATGTGGGGCTGATTTGCGTCGGGTCGTGAGATGAGGCGGGAATCAGCCCAAGGGACTAGCGGGAATGCGCGGCGGAGCCTCGCGGATGGAGGCGTGGCAGTGCCTTATCGCCTTGAGACGTGCCGCTTACGTGAAGGCGGGGTCCGCGCCTAGAGTTTGTAGCCGAACTTCCGCAGCAACTCCTTCCGGGCCGCGATTTCGGCGTCGCCCTCGATCCCCTTGGGCTTCAGACCGTCGATCACGCCGAGGATGCCGCGGCCCTGCTCCGTCTCGGCGAGCACGACCTCAACGGGATTCGCCGTGGCGCAGAAGATGCCGCAGACTTCGGGGACGCTTTTGACGGCATTAAGCACGTTAATCGGAAACGCGTCGCGCAGCAGGATGATAAAGCAGTGCCCCGCGGCCAGGTCGAAGGCGTTCTGCTTCGCCAGTTCGATCAACTCCGCATCGGTGCCGCTCCAGCGCACCAGGGCCGGGCCCGACGACTCGCAGAAGGCCAGGCCGAACTTCAGGCCGGGCACGGCGCCCACCAGCGCCTCGTGCAGGTCCTCCACGGTCTTGATGAAGTGCGACTGTCCGAGGATGAAGTTGATGTCGTCAGGCTTCTGGATCTTCACGGTGCTCAGGTGCATCGCTGCCTCCTCCCGATCCGCAGTACTTCACGTCAGCAACATGCCGCCGTCGACGACGACGATCTCGCCCGTCATGTAGTCCGAAGCCGAGGACGCGAGGAACACCGCCACCTTCGCGATGTCGTCGGGGACACCCATCCGCCCCAGCGGAATGCGCGCCACGGACGTCCGCGCCATCTCCGCCTGCTGCTCCGCCGTCAGCGGCATGCCGGCAGTGAGCTTGGCCACGCCCTCGGTGGCGACGCCCCCCGGAGCGATGGCGTTGATCTGGATCCCGTGGGGCGCCAGCTCCAGCGCCAGGTTCCTGGTGAACATGAGCACGCCACCTTTGGAGGCATCATACGCGGCGAGGCCGACCAGCGATGGCCGGAGGCTGTCAATGGAGGCGATGTTGACGATCTTGCCGCCCTTTCCCTGGGCGATCATCTGCTTTGCCGCGGCCTGCGTGCAGAACGCCAGCCCCCGCAGGTTGACCGCGTAGACGCGGTCGAAGAGTTCCGGGGTCGTCTGCAACATGGGGACGATGGGGAAGATCCCGGCGTTGTTGACGAGGATATCCAGAGAGCCGAAGTGCCGGACGCACGCGGCCACGATCTCTTCGCCGGCGCGCGGGTCGGAGACGTCGGCACGCACCGCGGCGGCCTTCCCAGGGCCGCCGGCCAGTTTCGGGACGGCTGCCTGTGCCGCCTGATCGTCAATGTCCGCGATCAGCACGTTGGCCCCGGCCTCGATGAACCGCTGCGCGATGCCGAAGCCGATGCCCATCGCCCCGCCGGTGACGGCGGCGTTCTTCCCGGAAAGATCAAACGGACCCCACCCGGCCATCGACACCACCCCTCGCCCCTGCCCTGACGTGTGAGAGGCGGATTCCGCTGCCGCGGCGCTTATCCCTCTTCGGACGCCGGCGTCCGAAAACAGTCCGCGGACCCGGTCAAGAGGTCGCTGCCGCGGCCCTCTCCGACTTCATGCCAAACAGGGCCCGCAGTGGACGGCTTCCTGGCCGTAACGCAGCCACCGGTTGCTGAAATTCCTGCTTCGGGACGGACTGAGTGCGGCAGGCCCGCTGGGCTCGGCATGAGCGTTCAGGCCGGTTTCAGGTCCAGCACCGGAGTGCCGTTGATCACATCCAGACCGCGCACCCGCAGCGTGTGTCCTTCAACGGCCAGGACTTCGACGATCGTGACACCGATGGGATTAGGGCGGTGCGGGCTGCGCAATCCGAAGACACCGCGGCGGGGGCGGCTGGTGTCCCCGCGGGGGTGTTGCCGCAGTTCGTACCCGCTCGACCGGTGGAAGTGAAAGATGACCATTAGTTGCTGCCCCTCCTCGATGCCCTCCAGTCCTTCGGCCAGGGCGGGATCGAGGATGATTCTGGACTCCGCGGACGTGATGACATCCGGCGCCGCCGGTTCGTCGAAGGCATTCTCGACGTGGCCGATGGGTCTGTAGATCGCGGCGCCTTTCATGTCCCCCGACATGGCGTCCTCGTCACAGCGCCGGCGTGGCGCCGTTCAGGGCTGGTTCTTCTGCGCGCCGCTCCCACCAGGCACCGTCGCGGGCGGCGCGGCGGGGATGTCGGGACGGCGCTGAGCCTGCATGTCCGGCGGCGCGACAGGTGCGGGCCCGCGGCGGCGCCCGATCCCCAGGACATCAGCGACAATCAGACGTTTCAACAACTGAATGGCCAGCGCCGGATCCACGCCCTTGGGGCAGGCCTCCGTGCACGCACCGGCCAGGTGGCAGCGCCAGATGCCGTGGGCGATATCCACGGCGCCCAGCCGCGCGCGCCGCCCGTCGTCGCGCGAGTCGGCGGAGTAGCGGTAGACCTGAGCGAGGGCCTGGGGACCGGCAAAGGCCGGATCGGTGGCCAGCGTCGGGCAGGCGGAGAGGCAGATGCCGCACTTGATACAGTAGGCGAACTGCAGGTAGGCGTCGAGTTCGACCGGTGTCTGCAGGTACTCCGCAGTGGGATACTCCTGTTCTTCGCCCCCCCGGACGATGAACGGGCGCACCGCGGTGTGGTGCGTCACCATCGGCTCCAGATCGGGCACGACGTCGCGCACTACGGGGTAGTTGGGGAGCGGCTCTACCGTCACCACGGGACCCAGGGCGCGGATCTGTGTCTGACAGGCCAGCCGCGGCAGCCCGCTGATGAACATGCCACACGAGCCGCAGATGCCCATGCGGCAGGAGGAGCGGTAGGCGAGACTGCCGTCGAGATGCTCCTTGATGTAGACAAGAGCGTCGAGCACGGTCATCCCCGGACCGGCCGGGACCAGGTAGTCCTGTTGCCCGGACGAGCGGTCGGTCTCCGGGTGGAAGCGCGAGACCCGGACCGTCACGGTCACGATGCCGGTCTCCACCGCCCCGTGCGCCCTTTCAGCCATCCTCCGCGTCCCTCATCCGGTGAACGTCCTGACGGTGACGTAGGCGCCGTAGGCGAAGGCGAGCAGGCCGGCCGCGAGCACCAGGCCGGACAGCACGCCCTGTCCCCGGGGCGGTGTCACCTCCAGTAGAACGCTGCGCAGCCCATAGAGCCCGTGGTATAGTGCGGCTCCCAGGAAGAGAAGGTAGAATACCATCTGCGCCAGACTGCGGCCGCGCTCCATGACGGCGGCAAAAGACCGGACGTCGCCCGGATCTACGCCGAGCACTTTCATCAATCCGGAAAGGTGCATCAACCCCATGTGCAGGGTGAGGAGGACCACCATCAGCGCCGCCGCACTCAGCGAGAGTATCCACCACCGCGACTCGCGCATCGTCCTCTCCCTCAGTCCAGCAGCACGAAGATGTCCCAGGCGGCCAGAGCCACGAACAGCCCGGTCAGCACCATCAGCGCGTAGACCCAGGGCCGGTGACGCCTGATCGAGGTGCGGTACGGGTACACCGGCCGGGTCGGGGGGCCGAGCAGCCACCCCAGCTCGGCGAAGATCAGGCGCAGCCCGTTCAGGGCGTGGAAGACGAACCCGGCGAAGAGGATAAATTCGAAGACGACGAAGACCGGGGTGCGGAAGAGCGCCATCGTGGCGCTCCACGCCGCCTCGCCGCGGAGGCGGATACCCGTCTCATATATATGAAGGAAGAGATAGAGGATCAGGCCGAGCCCGCTCGCCCGCTGCAGTATATAAAGGTAACGGTCGAGGCCGTAGCGGCCGGCGTACACCCACCCCCGCACTCCGATCCGCTTCGGTGGTCCTGACTGCACTCTACGCGCCGCCTCCGCCATCGCCTTCACCTCAATACGTCCGTTCGACCGGTTCCCACCGGGTGATGGCCACCGGCAGGCTGCCGAGGCGCGGTCCGTCCAGATTCCGCGCAGCCATGGTGTGGATGAGCCACCGCTGGTCGTCGCGGTTGGGGAAGTCGCGCCGGGCCTGTGCGCCGCGGGACTCCGTCCGCGCCAGGGCGCCGGCGACCACCACCTCGGCGATCTCCAGCATGTTCTGCAGTTCCAGGCAGGTGATCAGGTCGGTGTTGTACACGCGACCCCGGTCAGCCAGGCGCAGCCGGCGGGCGCGGTCCGCCAGCTCTTTGATCCCCGCCAGCGCGCCGGTCAGCCCCTCGCCGGTGCGAAAGACGCCGACGCTTCGGTCCATCGTCTCCTGCAGAGCCGCGCGGATCTCGTAGGGGCTTTCCGTCCCTTCCGTGCGCAGCAGGTCGTGGAGGCGCCGTTCCTCGTCGGCCACCGCGCCTTCCGGTAGCGGCGGCAGAGCGTTCTCGGCGGCGAAGCGCGCGGCGTCCTCACCGGCGAAGCGGCCCCAGGCCAGGCACTCCGCGGTGGAGTTGGTCCCCAGCCGGTTGGCGCCGTGGATGGAGACGCACGCCGCCTCGCCCGCCGCCCAGATGCCGCGCACCGGGGTGGCCCCGCGGAGGTCGGTGTGGATCCCGCCCATCGAGTAGTGCGCCACCGGCCGCACGGGAATCGGCTGTTCGATCGGGTCGATACCGCCAAATTTGATCGCCAGTTCCCGGATGAACGGCAGGCGCTCATTGATCTTGGCCGCACCCAGATGCCGCAGATCCAACAGCAGGTGGTCCAACCCGTCGGGCCGCGGGTAGGCCCGCCCCGCCTCGATCTCCGTCATCATCGAGCGGGAGATGATGTCGCGCGGCGCCAGCTCCATCCGCTGCGGGGCGTAGCGCTCCAGGAAGCGTTCGCCGTCCTTGTTGATCAGATAGCCGCCGTCGCCGCGCGCCGCCTCGCTAATCAAGATGCCGGACGGGACCAGCCCCGTGGGGTGGAACTGCACGAACTCCATATCCTTCAGCGGCGCGCCGGCGCGAAAGGCCAGGGCCAGGCCGTCGCCGGTGACGGTCTGGGAGTAGGTGGTGAAGTTGTACAGGCGGCCGGCCCCGCCGCTGGCGATGATCAGCGCCTGGCTGCGCAGCGCCAGCATCCGCCCGCTCTTCATGTCGATGGCGATCAATCCGCGGTAGACGTTGTCCGCGGCGACCAGCGCGGTGACGAAGCACTCGTCGTAGCGGGTGACCTCCGCGTGGCGCTGCAGTGTGTCGTAGAGCGTCTGCATCTCGAAGAAGCCGGTCTTGTCCGCGGCGTAGACGGCGCGGGGGAAGGAGTGCCCGCCGAAGGGGCGCTGGGCGATCCGGCCGTCGGGCCGGCGCGACCAGGGTAACCCCCAGTGCTCCAGGTGGAGGATCTCTTCGGGCATCGTGCGGACGAATAGCTCGACGGCGTCCTGGTCGGCGAGAAAGTCGCTCCCCTTTACCGTGTCCCAGGCGTGCAGTTCCAGGCTGTCGCCTTCTTCGGGTCGCAGCACCGCAGCGGTGCCGCCCTCCGCGGCCACCGAGTGGGCGCGCATCAGTTGGACTTTGGAGACGAGGGCAATGTCCAGCTTGCCCCGGGATGCCGAAGCGGCCGCCAGGGCCGCCCGCAGCCCGGCGAGGCCCGCGCCGAAGATGACGAGGTCGTGGGTGACCGTGTCCACGCGGCTTCAGTTTAGGGAGGTGTTACTCCCCGCAGCATCGGGTCTAGACCCGATTGAGCCCGCGACGGATACCCGACAACTGTGCCCCCTTCCCGCTGCAACGACGTGTCATGCATTCGACGGACCGTCGTTGCACGTACGCGTCGGTGCAGGGAACGGGGGACCCTCCTCAGCCGGGGCGGGCTGCTAGTCGTCCATGCGGTCCCCGCCGGTCAGATAGACCACTCCCCGCGCCCTGAGAAGTCCGGACCGCGGGGAGTCGGTCAACCGGTTCGTTACTTCAGGGCGTCGAGCGTGGCCAGCAGCACCGTGCGCGCGAAGCGCGGGTTGTGCACGCCGAAGCTGTCGTCGCCCTCGATCAGGAAGTAGTTCCAGCCCGCCCGCACGATCGGGTCGGCGGTGGCGAAGACCGGCCTGCCGGACGCGTCCATGACACTGCCCAACTGGCTGTACCAGGCGGCGCCACTTCTCAAGTTGAACTTCACGCCCTGCTGACCGTGGATCTCTGCCAGATCTACAGAGACGATCTGCGCCGGGTCCACGCGGAAGTTATCCGTGTACTGGTCGGTCTTCGGGTCCCAGTTGCGGATGACCGCGATCCGGGCCCTGGCCGCCAGCACCTTCGCGCCGATCGCCCCCTCCACCTCATGCAGAAGCGTCTTGATCCCGCCTTGCACCCGGCCGGCGGTCACGTCCGCGCCGTGGCAGCGTGTGCAGACGTTGGCCGGGGCCTTGAAGGTGTGGCTCTCCTTGTTGAATCGTACGTGGCACGTGACGCAGGCGTCGCCGATGAAGGAGGCGTGGGGCGAGATCGGCGCTTCCGCCGGCGGGACGAAGAAGGCGTTCTTGCCCATGATCACGTCCGCCTGTGCAGCGGTGTGCGGCGCGCTGTAGCGCCGCGGGTCAGGCGCATTCCAGGTGATCGCGCCGTTGCGGGTGTTGTGGCAGGTCATACACTGCGCGCCCAGACCAACGCCCGCGGCGCGGAAGCCGGCTGGGAGGACCGGCGTGCTGGCCGTCACCCGCAGCTTGAAGTCCGCCTGGTGGCAGGTGGCGCAGGTGATCGGCCGCACCGAGAACCGGTTCAAGCCCAGGTTGGAAAGATAGGCCTCGTCCGCCGGGCTGCCGTCCGGCTTGGTAATCAATCCAGGGTTGCCCTTCTCCAGCTGGGGCAGCCAGGCCAGGAATCCCTGCTCGGAGTGACAGCGGCCGCAGTGCGCGGCGGATACGCCCCGCGTCTCCACCGTGGCTTCCGCCCTGGCGAATTCGCGGTTGGCGTGTCCGGTGCGCGCCCACTGTGCCCGGAAGTCCGCCTGCGCTTTGACCAGGACGACCGAGCCGGCCACGAAGGCGGCGACGATGATGGCAACGATCAGTCCACTGCGGATCCAGCGATGTCTACCCATGGGACTTCCCCTCCCTGTCCTCGTCTGCAGAGACCTACGGTCTGCTCGGCTCGCGCTCTCCGCCGCGGTGCACCTGCAGCCAGGTGGCCGCCAGGCGGTCGATTTCCTCTCTCGGGTAGCGCCGCCGCCCGCCGGGAGTCATGACGTACGGCAGCCGTCCCTCCCGGGTCCAGCGGTAGATGGTGTGGGCGGAAACGTCGAAGAGAAGGGCCACCTCTCGACGGGAGAGGAAGCGCTTCCCGGGAGTGGACGGGCGTCCCGGTACGGCGTTCATGCGACCTTCCCGCAACGCTCCCTTCTTGTCGTCTCCATCGTATGTGCGCCTTGCACGCTCGGCATGATGCGTTCGCACTAACGTGTTCGAAATTGCACTAGGAGGATAGGAGGAGGCCCGGCGGCCGCCGGTGCGGCGCCGGGCCTCGAGGTCATGGAACGGGGTCGCTAAGGCTGGAAGGTCAGCCGTGTCGCGCCCGTCTGGTAGGCGTGGCGCACCTGGGCGTTGTCGAAGATGGCCACCCCGAAGTAGTAGGGGCGGCTCAAGCTGTTGAACTGTACGTCGAACGCGCTCCCGGTGACCAGCTTGCGGGCGAATTCCACGGTCCAGGTGCCGTTGCGATACACAGCGCGCGAGGCGATGTCGCCGCGGTCCCCGGTAAACGGCGCCACGAGCATGCTGGCGGCCTCGTCGCCGGCCTTGTACATCGCGTCATCGAGCGCGACCTTCTGGCTGTCGATGATCCAGTAGGGTGGGGCGGTTTTGTTGCCGGGAGCCGCCCACTTGGGTTTCCCGGCCTCCAACGGGACGTCGGCGTATCCGCCGGCGGTGCGCGGGTCGCTCTTCCGGCCGGCCTCGCGGGCGGTCTCCGGATCGAAGCGGGTGCTGTCCACGTACTGGTCGTCGATCTGACCGACCGGCTGAGTGCGCACGCTCTTCCAGTGCCAGATGTCCGCGAGTTCGCTGGGGGTGCTGGTGTACTTGTTCCCGTAGGCCTTGCCCGGCTCGCCGGCGTGGCAGGTGGCGAAGCAGCCGCTCTGCGCGAAGTCCTTGATGCTCATGTTCCAGATCATGGCCATCTTGTCTTCGTAGTACAAGTTGGCGTCGCTCCCCTTGTCGTTGGGATCGGCCAGCTTCTTCCAGGAGCCGTCGGCCTGTTTCTGGAAGGGTGCGCGGCGCAGGCTCTGCGTGGAGTCGGCCCAGGTCATCAGGAAGTAGACCATGTCCCCGCTGTAGACCGCCTTCAGGCGAACGGTGGTCTGTCCGTTGGGCAGGTTGGCCCCACCGGTAACGGGAACGACGACCTCGCGGGCCTGGCTCCAGACGGCGTCCGCTTCGCCGTCCAGCACGGGCGGTGTGGCGACCTTCACGGCGACGAGTTCAGGCTGCTGACCCGCGGTGCGCGCGACGGCCAGCCAGAGCCCGCCGCCGATCAGACCGAGGACCGCAACCACGACGAGCGCGACCTGCAGCGTGCGGTTCATACGCATTCCCCCTAATGAGGTACACCTTGTCTGCATCCTATGTGCGCCCTGCACGCTGCGTATATGGGGCGGAAACAGTATTTTCGGGTGTGCTGGAATAGTTAGAAGGAGTGATGGGGGATCGGGTGGAGACCCGATACGCTCAGGCCGCCTGCTTGTCCAGGTACTCCAGGATGCGCATCAACTGCTGGCCGTCGCGCTTCGCCTTGGCCAGGATGGTCTGGTACTCCAACGCCTCGGCGCGGGCGTGGTCAAAGGCGCGCTTATGCTCGCCCAGCGCCTGGGCGGTGCGCTGCCGCTCCCGGCGCAGCGCGTCACGGGCGGCCGCCCGCTCCCGCTGCGCATCGCGCCGTTCGCGGCGGAGCACCTCGTAGTGCAGCTGTGTGGCCTCGCTGCGGGGATCGCGGAGCAGACGCTCGTCGGACATGGAGTTCCACCTCCATGCCCACGCTAAGATGCGCGGGAGACGGCGCCCATCGGACGGGGCGCCCATTCCCGCTGGGCCTTTGGCACTAGACGGTCTAGGAAGAAGGGACTAGAGAGATCGACCGCGGCTCGCGGGATGCGGTCAGGCGGCGGGGCGCCGCCGGGTTGCGCGGTCCCGGTCCGAGCGGAGCGCGCGAGTGATCATGTGTACTTGACCCTGGAGGATCCTCCGACGCGCGCGCTCGGCCTCCAGGGTGAGCCGGCGCTCCGTCAGGTTGCGCTCGCGCTCCGAGTAGAGTGCTTTGGCCAGCAGTTCTTCGATCGTCATCGGCGTCTCGGGGCGGATGTCCCGCGCTGTCCCTCTTTGACGCTACGCCGGGCGTGGGACCGCCACCATCGGGTGGACAGCCCATTTCCCTACCTCTCTTTGGGGGGGTTACAGCAGGCGCCGCTGCAGCGCCTGGACGACCGCCTCCAGCCGGCTGTGGGCCTGCAGAGCCACCATGATCTGCTGGATGTGGTTGCGCACGGTGGCCGGGCTGATGCCCAGCGTCCGGGCGATGGCCCGGGTGCCGGCGCCGGAGGCCAGGAGTTTCAGGATGGTGGTCTGGCGGGGCGAGAGGACGACCGGGGCGGAATCGGTGGACCCATCCGGGTCGCTGGAGGAAAGGGCGATAGCCCCCTGGAGGACCTGCTGCACAAACGACTTACGGTGGTGCTCCTCTGTGATATCCCGCAGGATGTGCACGACGCAGGGACCGCCGTTGGTTGTGATGATCGAACTGACCGCGACCCAAAGGGGCGCCCCGTTGCGCCGGTCCACCTGCAGCTCCATCGGCCCCAGCGGTTCCCGCCGCTGGATGGCCAGCAGGGCGGGGCAGAGAGTGTTGCAGACGGGGCGGCCCCTGGCGTCGCGTCCGGCCACGATCTGCGAGCAGTTGCGTCCGACCACCTCCGCGGCGGGGAGGCTGAAGAGTTTCTCGGCCGCGCGGTTCCAGGCGATAATGGTGCGCGTGGCATCCACGGCGAAGGCGGGATCGCCGGCGCCCTCCACCAGCGCGACGATGTCGGCCGGTGCGCGCATCCCTTCCACCTACTTAGGCTTCGACGCCGGGTCGCCCGGCAGCGTGCCCGCGTTGATCTCCGCGATGTTGCTGAAGCCGTCTTTGTCGGAGTCCAGACTCTCGATCGCCTTCAGGGCAGCGGCGTTCCGCCCCTTGCCCATGAAGTCCTTGCCGTACGGGTTCAAGTCTTTCGTCGGCGGCATCTTGGCGTGACAGGTCAGGCAGGCGGCGCTGGCGAGTGCCGTCCCCTCCTTCGGGTTGTACGCGGTCTTAAAAACCGTCAGATCGTTCGGCAAAGCGAAGGCGGCGGCGGCGATCAGGATCAGCGCAAACGCCACCGCAATGCCTATGCCCGTGCGGACCATCCTCGTGCCT
Source organism: Candidatus Sysuimicrobiota bacterium CSP1-3 (assembly GCA_001443485.1). Classification (GTDB taxonomy): domain Bacteria; phylum Sysuimicrobiota; class Sysuimicrobiia; order Sysuimicrobiales; family Humicultoraceae; genus Humicultor. Next base: position 10,527 of record LDXQ01000006.1, on the reverse strand, counting down.
CCCCTCTCATGGTGACTGTCCCGCCCGGTCGGGGCGCGGTTCCTCGGTCGGGCGTGCGGCCGTCGTCAGTTCCAGCAGCCGATGTTTGTAGCGGGCGCGCTGCCGCCGGTAGTCGGCGTCGACGATGCCGCCCGCCTCGTGCAGGTCGTCCAGCGCGGCGATAGCCTTGATCAGGTCCTCCCGCGTGGCCGGAGTCTGCCCGGCCGGGCGCGTGCGCCGCCGCAGCAGCGGATAGACCAGCGCCGCCGCGATCACGCCGGCGAAGGCGGCGATCAGCAGGCGCCGGCTCGAGCTCTTCGGCACCGGCAGGCCGGAGAGGCCGAGGGTAATCTGCGTGCCGCGGGCGAGCGACTGCCCGGAGAAGCGGGAGTAGGTGCCCTGTTCGGTCGCCACGGGTGCCTGGCCGACCAGGGGCGCCACGGTCAACTGCGCGGCCGGCCCGCCGAAGACCTCGACGGCGTCGGTGGGATAGTCCAGCGTGCGAAGCACCGTCGCCTGCCCACGCGCGTACGGGATGGTGTAGTTGAAACCGATCTCCCGCGTCCCCGGCTTGACGTCCATCGTGTCCAGGAATCCGCCGGGCGCGGCGAAGACGCAGCACTCCATCAGGCCTTCCAGGTACGAGACGTTGGCCGCGCCGTCGGGGAGGCGGAACTGCAGCGTCTCCCGTTTGCCGTCCTCCCGCACCTTGGCGCCAACGTACGTCCGGTCCGTGGGATTGGCGAAAACCAGCAGTTCCGTGATCTGCACCAGCCCCTCGCCGGGCTCGACGATCATGTGCTGGATATTCACCCGGAGGACGGAGGCGTCGGTGGTGGGCTCGTACACCCGCATAGTCACCTGCTTGGCGATCTCGCCTACCTTGAAGGTGACCTGGGGACTGTCGTAGTCGCCGCCCTTGTACTTCACGTTGACCAGGTAGGTCCGCGCGGGGTCGGCAGGGACAGCGAAGGTGAATGCCCCGCGCGCGTCGGTGGTGGCCGTCTTCTTGTCCACCTCGGCGTTGTTGACGTAGATCGTCAGCGTGACGGTCTGCCCGCCCACCGCTTTGGCCTTGCCGCCGGTCAAGTTTTGCACGGCGCCGCTGATGGCGCCCTGGGGCGCAGGTGCGCCGAAGGCCCCCGTGGCTAGCAGCAAGAACGCCACGGTGACGGCTGCGGCGACGGCTGCGCGGTTCATCGTGTCACCTCCGCACCCGCCGGCGCGCCGCAGGAGGGGCAGAAACGGGCCTCCCGCGGCAGGCTCTCGCCGCAGAACACACAGCGGCTCTTGCCCCGCGCCGCGGCGATCTCTTCTTCGAGCAGGACCTCCAGGTGGCGCCCGCCGCCGCCGACCTCGGCCGCCGGGGTCGCCGCGGTCTGTGTGATCGCCTCCAGCGCCTTCGCCTCGTAGCGGGCCCGCAGGACGGCGTAGTCCTCCGGTGAGATCTTGCCCGTAGCGTAGTCGAACTCCAACTCGCGGATTGCGGCCAGGGCCATCTCCTTCTCCCGGCCGTGGTCCGCCGGCGCGATGGCGATCTCCGCGCTCGCGGAGTCCGTGCGCCGCAGCAGCGGCCAGAGGATCAACACCCCGGTGGCCGCGACGATGAGTACCATGCCGACCAGTTCCATCAGCGCGCCTCACGCATCGAATTTCCTCAGTTCCTCGTCCAGCAGCCGGCGCTGCTCAGGGCTCAGCGCCGACGGGGACGCCGCCCTCTGCGGCCCCGGCCGCCGCGTCCAGGCCGCACCCAGGAGCAGGATCGTCACCGCGCCGGCCAGCAGCGCCGCGTACGGTCCCCACCAGGCCAGCAGGTTGAGCCCGCGCCGGGGCGGCGCCGCCAGCACCGCCTCGCCGTACTGCGCCACCAGCGCCGCCGTGATCTCCGCGGGGGTCTTCCCGCCTTCGACCATGCGGCGGATCTCCGCCAGCGTGCGGTCACGCGGCCCGCAGACCCCATGGGTGCAGGAGGCCAGGGTCAGCCCGCAGCCGCACTGGCACATGTACTGTGTCGCCAGCTGATTGACCACGACCTTCACCGCGGCGGCGTCGGCCGCGTGCGCGTGCGCCGGCGCGAGCACGACCGTCAGCCCGGCCAACGCCACAATGCCGATGCCGAGCAGCGCCCTGCTCATGCCTCCGCCCCCACCAGGTAGCGGGCCCGGGCGCGCAACGCCTCGCGGCGCTCCGGCCAGAAGGCGACCACCGTGCCCAACGACATCAGCACGCCGCCGATCCACATCCACATCATCAACGGGTTAACGATGACCTTAAAGTTGGCAGTGCCGTCCTCCCCGATCCCGGCCAGGATGACGTAGAGGTCCTCCATCATCGTGGAGCGGATGGCCACCTCGGTCATCGGCTGCTCCTCGTGGCCGCGGTGGATATTGCGCTGGGGGTTCATCACGGCGATCGGCTCCCGGCCGTTGAAGACGGTCAATGTCGCCGCGGTCACCATGGCGCTCTGCGTCGGATACTGGCTGATGCCCTCGTAACGCAGCGTGTACTGGTTGATGGTGACCGTCTGCCCGGGGCGCAGCACCGCTTCCTGCTGCGAGGAGAACGCGCTGCCGGCCATCCCGGCGAACAGCAAGATCACACCCAGGTGGACGACGTAGCCGCCGTAGCGCCGCCGGTTGCGCAGGACCAGCCGGCCCAGCGCCAGGGGGTAGGGCTCGCCGTGGCCGCGCCGCACCATCGCGCCGCGGTGGAAGTCCAGCAGGATGGTGGCCGTGACGAAGGCCGAGAGGGCGAAGGCGGTGACCGCCACCGGCTGCCGCAGCCCGGCGACGATGAGCCCGACCGCGGTGAGCAGCCCGAGCGCGCCGGGGAAGAGGAAGTTGCGGCTGAGGTTAGCGAGCGACGCCTTCCGCCAGGCCAGCAGCGGGCAGAGGCCCATCACGAGGAGCAGAGCCAGCCCGATGGGCACGTTGACCTGGTTGAAGAAGGGCGCGCCCACGCTGATCTTCACCCCGCGCACCGCCTCGGAGATCATGGGGAAGATCGTGCCCAGGAAGACCGAGAAGGCCGCGCCCACCAGGATCAGGTTGTTGAACAGGAAGCTGGACTCGCGCGAGACGAGCGAGTCCAGGTCACCGGCCGACTTCAGCCAGGGCAGCCGCAGGGCCAGCAGCGTGAACGAGACGATCAGGATCACGGCGATGAAGGCGAAGAAGAGCGGCCCCATGGAACTGAGGGCGAAGGAGTGCACCGAGGAGAGGACGCCGCTGCGGGTGAGGAACGTGCCGAAGATGACCAGGCCGAAGGTGAGGACGATGAGGACCAGGTTCCACACCTTCAGCATGTCCCGCTTCTCCTGGATCATCACCGAGTGCAGGAAGGCCGTCCCCGTCAGCCAGGGCAAGAGGCTGGCGTTTTCCACCGGGTCCCAGGCCCAGTAGCCGCCCCACCCCAGCTCGACGTAGGCCCATTGCATGCCAAAGAGGACGCCCAGGGTGAGGAAGAACCAGGAGGCCAGCGTCCAGCGGCGCGTCGCCCGGATCCATTCGTCGTCCAGGCGTTTCGTGGCCATGGCGGCGATGGCGAAGGCGAAAGGGATGGTGAACCCGACGTATCCCAGGTACTGTGTCGGCGGGTGGAAGAACATCCCCGGGTTCTGCAGCAGGGGGTTCAATCCCTGACCGTCCGGCGGCGCGAAGGCCAGGCGGGCGAAGGGACTGCTCACGACCGCGAGCAGCAGCGTAAAGAAGACAGAGACGCCCATTACCGTGGCGATGATATATGGCATCAACTCGCGGTAGCCGGCCTGCCGCCACACGACCACCGCGCCGAATCCCGCGAGCAGCCAGGCCCAAAACAGCAGCGACCCCGCCTGTCCCGCCCACCAGACGGAGACGGTGTACCAGAACCCGAGGTCGCGGCTGCTGTACGAGGCGACGTAGGCATTGCCGAAGTCCCGCGTCAGCGCCTGGTAGAGCAAGATCCCCGAGGCGACGCTCAGCAGGAGGAAGACCGCGTAGACGGCGTTGCGCGCGCTGTGTTGCAGGTCGGCGCGCCGCAGTCCAGCGCCCAGCAGCGCCGCCACCAGGCCGTAGGCGGAGACCAGCGCCGCCAGCGCGATGGAGAGGTTCCCCAACTCACTCATCGTTTACACGCCTCCCGGCTTGGCTTCGAACTTAGACGGGCACTTGGCGAAGAGGCGCGTCGCGGTGAATGTCTTGCCGTCGTAGGTCCCCTCCACCACGACCTCGGCGCCCGGCTTGAAAGCGTCGGGCACCACCCCGCGGTAGGCCACGGGAATCTGCCGTGACCCGTCGGTGACGGTGAAGGCCAGCCGGCCGCTGACCTGGTCCCAGTCCACGCCGGGCAGCACCTTCCCGTTCAGCCGGACGGACGAGCCGGTGATCGCCGGCGCGCGGTCCAGCAGTTCGCCCACGGTGAGGTAGTAGGCCATGCTGCCGCGGGCTCCGGAGTAGGCCAGGTAGGCGCTCGCCAGAACGAAGACGGCGATGGCGATCGCGAACTTCTTCTTGCCCCGGCTCATCTAATCACCACCCACCCACCCCCGCCGACCACTGCACTCACCCCCTTCGCGCCTGCTGCAGCGCGCCCACGTCGGCCTCCAGTGTCCGGCCGATGCGGTGCAGCCGGAGGACGTAGAGGAACAGGCCCGCCCAGACGACGGCAAACCCGATGAACATGGCCAGTAGCGGCGACATCACGACACCTCCTGTGTGCCGACGGTCCACTGTGTCCCGGCCCGTCGGTGGTCCTCGTTCTTCAATTCCGCCAGTGCGTCGGCGGCCGCCATCTGCCGGCGGCGGACGCTGAACAGCGCGACATACAGCACGGTGAAGGCCGCGACGTTTACCAGCAGCGCCTGCAGCATCGCCGGGTGCAGCCCGGAGCCGAAGCCCTCCGGCCGGACGACCACCGGCAGCGGGTGCAGGGAGCGCCACCACACGACCGAGAGGTGAATGAGCGGGATGTCCAGGAACCCAATCACGCCCAGCACCGCGGCGAAGCGCGCCGCCTGCGATCCGACGCCGCCGTAGGCGCGGACCATCAGCGAGACGACGTAGATCAGCCAGAGCATGAAGGTCGTGGTCAGGCGGGGGTCCCAGGTCCACCAGGTCCCCCAGGCGTAGCGCCCCCACACCGAGCCGCTGATGATGGCCAGCGTCGTGAAGACGACACCGATCTCGGTGCTGGCGTAGGCGGCGAGATCGAACGAGCGGCGGCGCGTAAACAGGTAGCCGATGCTGGCACCGAAGACCACGGCAAACGCCAGGTACCCCACCCACGCCGACGGGACGTGCACGTAGAAGATCCGCTGCGCGTTGCCCATCGTGACCTCTTCCGGGGCGTAGAGCACGGCCATGAACTGGCCGATGACGATCAACCCCAGCCCCAGCCAGATGAGCGTCGCCGGCCGGTCCGGCCCGGCCTTTGCCGCCACCGCCCGCTCCTGCGTGGTCACCGCCATCGCTCACTCCTCCAGGAGAAACTCGAAGATGACGTAGCCGAGCACCACAAACATCACGTCAAACACCGCCAGGATGCGCACGCCCGGCAGCACCTCCAGCAGCGGCCGGCCGGCGAGGATCCCCGCAGTCGCCTTCACGCCGCTGATCAGCACCGGCGAGGCGATGGGAAAAAGCAGGACCGGCAGCAGCACCTCGCGGATGCGCGTGTTCACCGACATCGCCGAGAAGATCGTCCCCACCGCCACCAGGCCGATGCTGCCGAGCAGCATCACCAGCGCCAGGGGCAGCAGATGCGGCAGCAGGGCAATGCCCGAGATCACCGCCATCGCCGGAAGGATCAGCGCCTCCACCAGCAGCAGGAAGAGGAGGTTGGCCGCCGCCTTGCCCAGGTAGATCAGGCTCCGGTCGGTGGGGAAGAGGCGCAGCGCCTCCAGGCACTGTTGGTCGCGCTCCAGCACGAACGAGCGCGACAACCCTAGCGTCGCGGCGAAGGCCAGCGTCACCCAGAGCATCCCCGGCAGCAGCGTCACCGCCTGGGCCGGCGAGGGGGAAAAGGCGAAGTTGAAGATCACGGCCGAGAGCAGCGCGAAGACCGCCATCGCCGTGAGGATCTCCTTGGTCCGCAGTTCCAGGGTGAGGTCCTTCCAGACCAGGAGGCGGACGGCGCTCAGTGCACCCATGCGCCGGTCCTCACGAACTCTGTGTAGAGCTGCCCCACGGCGTGCTGGTCTTCTAACCCATCGCGGCTTTCGTAGGCCACTGCGCCGTCCACCAGGATGACGATGCGGTCCGCCAGCACCAGGCCTTGCTCGATGCTATGGGTCGTCAGCACGATCGTGCGGTCGCCCCGGAGCTGCTCCAGCAGATCGGTGAAGAGCGCGGCAGCGTGCCGGTCCAGTCCGGTGTAGGGTTCGTCCAGCAGCAGCAGCGGCGGGTTGTGCACCAGGGCGCGGGCGATGGTCAGCCGCTGCAGCATGCCGCGGCTGAAGGTGCGCACCAGATCATGGCGCCGCAGTCCCAGGCCCACCGCGTGGATCAGCTCGGCGGCCCGCGCGCCGGCGTCGGGCAGACCGTACATCCGCGCGGCGAAGAGCAGGTTCTCCAGCGCGGTCAGGCCGGCGTAGAGGTAGCTGTGGTGCGAGACCACGCCGATCAACCGCCGCAGGTCGTCGTCGCGCTGCGGGTCGCGCCCAAAGAGACGCACCCAACCGCCGCTCGGCCGCATCAGGGTGGCCAGGATTTTGATCAGGGTGGTTTTGCCTGCGCCGTTGGGACCGAAGACGACCAGGGATTCCCCGGCCGGGACATCCAGGGTGACCCGCCGCAACGCCTGCACCGGGCCGAACGCCTTCTCCAGACCTCTGGCTTCGATCGCCTGCACCGGGTCACCGTGTACGCAATGCGCGCTTCGCCGCGCTACCTGGGGCCAGTCTAGGGGGCGGGTGCAGGTGCCGGTATCAGGCAGGTGCCTGATTCTCCCTCCTCTGCAGGGCCTACATGCGGTCTGGGTACCTTCTAAAGGCTTCTTGGCCCCCTAAAGCGCTTCGAATGGGACGAGACAGGTCCGACGAGCGTGCTAGTGCACTGTGCGCAGAAGTGAAGCAATCGCTCCACCGGCGGCTTCGAGTGCAACCCCGGATCGGGTGCTAGGGGCTACGACCTTCGCTGTAGTGCAAATGGACAGGAATGGATGCAGTCGGCTCATGACAGACGCGCGCATCGCACCCTATGGTGCAATCGGGTGACTGCGCCGCACGCCGGCCTGTGCGGCGCGTGCTGCGGGAAAGGGGTCCAAATAACTTCATCACTGCCAGGGGGCGAGCCATGAGCCGTCGTGTCTGGGTGTTGGTCGGGGTCCTGCTGGCGGTCTTGACGATCACGGTCGTCGCCCGCGGGCAGGCGGACAAACGACAGCAGTGGGCCAGTTCCAAGCACGCGAACCGCGAACTGGCGCGCGAGGAAGCCACCGTGGAGAAGCGGGGAGAGACCGCGGCGCACTGCGGCCGCTGCCACTCCGAACAAGGCTTCCTGGCCTGGCTCCCCCAGCTGGAGAAGGGCAACCCCGGGCTGATCACTAAGCCCGACGGGAGCCCCGCCGACGTCCCTTACCTGGCGGGCCTCGGCCTAACCCGGTTCTCCGTGCGGCCGGTCACCTGCGCCGCCTGTCACAAGTCAGACTTCAGCATCCGCGTCACCGCCAGCACCCCTGTGCTCCCGGCCGGCTTCCGCGCAATCGGCGTCGGCCTGGGGGCCCAGTGCATGACCTGCCACAACACCCGCAACGGCGCGATCACCTGGAACGCACCCGACCCGCGGCGCTACAGCGCGCCGCACACCGCGGCGCAGGCCGATGTGATCATGGGCAAGAACGCCTTCTTCGTCCCGCCGGCGGAAGCTCCCATTTCGCCCCATGCCAGCTTCATCGGCGACGCCTGCGTCACATGCCACGTGCGGTTCAACAAGGAGAGCCACACGTTCAAGGCCGCGACGAACGTCTGCACCCGCTGCCACGGAGCGGAGATGAACGCCGGACGGGTCCAGGGCGGTATGAAGACCCTGCTGCATGAGGTAGAAGTGGCGATCGCGGGGAAGGTGCTGGCGGCCCGAGACCGCATCGCGGTCGTCCGCAACTGGGACCCCCAGACCGGCCAGTACACCGACAACGTGCGGGTCGATCCGGCGCAGATCGCCTCGGTGGAACTGGTGGAAATCGCCGGTCAGCAAGGAGTGAAGCTCAACCGGCGGGCCGGCGGCGCCTGGTATAGCCAGTTGGGCAGCGTCATGGACGCCAGCAACAAGCCGGTCTTCGCCACCGCCGACCCGATCGTCCGGGCCGGATGGAACTTCTGGTTGATCGAGGGGGACGACAGCTTCGGCGTGCACAACCCGCGGTTCGCGCGGGCCGTGCTGCTGGCGACGCTGGATGCCCTGAGATAGCGCCATGGACGTGGATGAGGTCGGCGAACGCCCGCAGCGCATCCGGCGCCGGACGTTCCTCGACTACTCGTTCACCGCCGCCCTGGCCGCGCTGGCCGGGGCGGTTCTCTATCCGGTGGTCAACTTCCTGATTCCGCCGAAGACCAAGGAGGTCACCAGCCAATCGGTGGTCGCCGCGAAGAGCGCCGCCATCGCGGCCAACTCCGGGAAGATCTTCGCCCTAGCGGGCAAGCCCGCTATCGTTCTGCGGACGCCAGATGGGGAACTGCGCGCCTTCACCGCCGTCTGCACGCACCTGGCCTGCACCGTGCAGTACCGCTCCGACTTCCAGCACATCTGGTGCGCCTGCCACGACGGCCACTACGACCTCCACGGACAGGTCCTGGCCGGCCCGCCGCCCCGGCCGCTGGTGGAGTACAAGGTGACCGTCAAAGGGGACGACGTCATCGTTACTAAAGCGTAGCGATCGATGAGCGTCCGGAACTGGCTCAACGAGCGTCTTCGCTACGAAGCCGCGGAGACGTTCCTGGAGAAGAAAGAAGTCCCCGTGCACCGGTATGCCGTCAGCTACTACACCGGCGGCATCACGCTGTTCTTCTTCCTAATCCAGGTCTTCACCGGGCTGCTGCTGTTGATGTACTACCGCCCCACCTCCGACGCCGCCTTTGAGAGCGTCCGCCTGATCATCTCCAAGGTGCGCTTCGGCTGGCTGATCCGGTCGGTCCACGTCTGGTCGGGCAACGGGATGGTGGCCGCGGTCATCCTGCATCTGCTGGCCACTTTCTTCGGCCGCGCCTACCGCAAGCCCCGGGAACTGACGTGGATTTCCGGCGTGGCACTGCTGGCGATCACGCTGGCCTTCGCTTTCACCGGCTACCTCCTGCCGTGGAACACGCTGGCCTACTTCGCCACGCAGGTGGGGACCGAAATCGCAGGGGACGTGCCGCTTGTGGGCAAGGCGCTGCTGGTGCTGCTGCGCGGCGGAGAGGACATCACCGAGGCTACGTTGAGCCGGTTCTTCGGCATCCACGTCGCCATCCTGCCCGCGCTGATTACCCTGCTGCTCGGCCTGCACCTCCTTCTGGTGCAGATCCACGGGATGAGCCGGCCGATCTCGGTCCGCGTCACGGGTTCGGAGCGCTTCTTCCCCGAGTTCATGCTGCGCGATTTCATCGTCTGGGTGGCGCTGCTGGGCGGCTTGGCCGTGATCGCTACCCTGGTGCCCTGGCCGCTGGGGGAGAAGGCCGATCCTCTCGCCCCCGCACCTGCGGGGTTGCGGCCAGAGTGGTACTTCCTGTTCATGTTTCAGGCGCTGCGGATGCTTCCCGCCCGCATCCTTGGCCTGGAGGGCGAGATGGTCGGGGTGACTCTCTTCGCGATCGCGGGAGTGGTGCTGCTGCTCGTGCCGTTCCTGGACCGCTGGGCGGCGCGCGAACGGAGTCACCCGCTCGTCTCCATCCTGGGTGTGGTCGCCCTCGCCTTTGCCGTCGTGATGACGGCGCTGGCATTCCTCACCGGGCTGTGACGTGATCCGACCGCGCGCCGCCTTGCTCGTCCTCCTGGTCGCCGTGGCGGCCGGGGCATTGACGCTGACTGCCGGCCCGATCCCACTCCCCGTCGGCGGGCGTGTGCGGGCGGCGCCGGCGTCCGCCCGGGATAGTTGTACGAACTGCCATGATGGTCTGGGCGGGCGGCTGGCCGTGCCGGCGGAGAATATTCCCTACGACGCGCACACTCGCAGTGAACTCCGCTGTGCGGGGTGTCACGGTGGAGACCCCACGCGCGTGGGCATGGACGCGCACGATCCGGCGGCGGGGTTCCGGGGAAAGCCTCGCTACGAACAGATCCCGCAGTTCTGCGGCCGCTGTCACGGCGATCCCGCGTTCATGCGGCGCTTCAACCCTTCGCTGCCCACGGACCAGCTGGCCCGCTACCTCACCAGCCAGCACGGCCAACGGCTGGCCAAAGGCGACCTGCGGGTGGCCGTCTGTATCAGCTGCCACGGGGTGCACCCAGTGCGCCCGGTCAACGAAGGGACCTCTCCGGTCTTCTCTACCAATGTGCCGGCGACATGCGCCCGCTGCCACAGCGATACTGCCCGGATGAAGCCGTACGGCATCCCCACCACGCAGTTCGCCGAATATCGCGAAAGCGTCCACGGGCA
>LDXQ01000005.1:51620-76714 GCA_001443485.1 Candidatus Sysuimicrobiota bacterium CSP1-3 | reverse complement strand
TGGGTGCGCAGGGAGTCTCCATGGGCACCAGGTTTGTGGCCAGCGCGGAGGCATTCGTGCACTCTGAGTACAAGCAACGTGTCGTGCAAAGTACGGCCGAAGATACGGTCTACAGCGCCGACCTGTTCGACATCTGGTGGCCGGACGCGCCACACCGGGCGCTGCGTAACAGACTCGTCGAAGAATGGGAAGCGGCGGGGCGACCGCCAAGTGGCCAGCGCCCGGGGGAGGGCATCGCAATCGGCACCATCACCGGCTACGATGGGGCGACCATAGAGATACCCCGATACGCGTCATTCATGACGACGCCAGCTTTCAAAGGTGACGTCGAGTACGCGCCGCTTTGGGCCGGGGAATCGGTTGGACTGGTCAACGACGTCAGACCAGCGGGCGAGATTGTACGCGACATCGTGCGGGAAGCCGAAGAAGTGCGGGACTCGTCCGGGGGAGACCATCTGGCGGAAGGGGTGGGATTTGAACCCACGGACCCCCTTTTGGAGGGTCAGTCGCTTAGCAGGCGACTGCCTTAGACCGACTCGGCCACCCTTCCGTACTTCTGAGCAAAGGCCTCGTAGAGACCAACGAGGTTCAACAGGAGGCTAACATCGAAATACTTGATCGTGCAAGTCCCGAAGTACCTCCTCCTTTTCATCTTGTGACTTGGACGGGTTGTCGTTGGCTTGTAGGTCCCCAGACTGGCCTGACATGTGTTGCGACGTGCGAGGTCCAGACAGACTCCTGCCGAGAACGGGGCCTGGCTACCCTTCCACGGTCGCCCGGATGGTCGCACGGCCGCGAATCTCCGGGAATTCTCGCGCCCGGAGGGAGCGTCCCAGCTGATCGGCGGCGAATCGCCGTTGCCACTGCTGCAGGTCCGCGATCAGGCGCTCGACGTCGACTCCCAGGCGCGCCGGCCGATAGGCTTCGAGCTTCTCCAGCGCCTTCGCCAGTAGCGTCCGCGCGCCGTGGAGGTTGTCTTTCTCGAAGTGATAGAAGGCCGCGGCCGTCTGGATGATCGCGTGATAGAAGTTGCGGTCGGGCCCGGTCGTCGGGCGCCAGACGTCCTCCAGGTACTCGTGGCATTCGAAGAAGAGACCACTGTTAAACAAGAGGATCCCCCGCCGGAGTACCGCCTGGGGCCCGCCTCGCCAGTCGTCACCGAGCGACTCCAGGGCAGAAGCCAGCCGTTCAACCTGGCGTACCAGGTAGGCGGTGTGCGGGCGGAATTCGGGCGCAAGGCCGATCATCCTGTCCATTCGTCTGAACAGGCCGACCTCTTCCAGACGCTGCAGTGAACGGGGCCCTGCCGTCCCCAGTTTGGCCGCCTCTCTACGGAGCATCGGCAGGGAGACGCTCTTGCCATCGGGAGCCAGCCGGACGTAGGCGCGAAGCCAGGCGATGGGCCGGCCTTTCGGTGGCGAGACAAACATCTCCAGGGCCAGCGAGGAGAGCGTGTGCTTCAGGCGGACATACATCGGGCGGGGCGGCGGAGAGCGCTCAGGTGTTGAAGGTGCGGATGAGCCGCGCGAGCTCGTCCGGATCCGCCGTCGGCGGCGCGCACGCATTGCCGGCACAGACGTAGGCCCGCGTCTCCCGCGCCCCCGCCGCCATCGCCCGGACCGCTTCCGGCAGCGGCGGATCGCGTCCGTCCACGCGATAGACCGCCACGATTTTGTCCGGACGGAAGGTCTGCAGCGCGGCCTCGTGCAGGCGGCCGGCGAGGCCGTCCGATTCGCGGGCCACGACCACGACGTGCGCCGGTTCATGCAGGAAATCGTCGAGCGCCAGGAAGAACGTGGAGGCGAAGAGTCCGTAACGGGCCAGACCTCCGGCAAACGCGCGCAGCGTGCGCTCCGCGGCGTCACGGTACGGCCGGGCGTCGAGCAGCCGCGCCAGCCGGTTGAGCACGAGGACGGCGACCGCGTTGGCACCGGGGGTCGGCGCGTCCTGCACCGGCTTGTTCGACTCGGTCAGAACCGGGTCCGCGCGGACGCGGCGCGCGATGTCCGCGAAGCCGCCCGCCGGATCCTCGTGTTCGCGGAGCATGTTCTCGGCCAGGTCGCGCGCCACCGTCAGGTAGCGCTCCTCCGCGGTGACCTCAAACGCCTCCAAACACGCCTGGGCGATGAACACCTGGTCGTCGAGCAGCCCGGGATGGACCGGCCCGTCGGGCGTGAGCAGGTGATAGACGCCCTCGCCCGGTCGGTAGGCCTCGGCGAGGATGCGGTCCAGCGCGCGAAGCGCCATCGCCCGCGCCTCCGTGACCAGCAGCCCCTTGAAGACCTCGAAGCAGGCGCTAATCGCCATACCGTTCCAGCCGGCGTAGATCGTGCGGTCGATGAACGGCGTCGGGCGCCGGTCGCGCGCTGCCAGCAGCCGCTGTTTTGCCGAGGCCAGCAACCTGTGCACCTGCTCTTCCGGCAGACCGGCGATCAGCGCGATCGCGTCCGGGTCCTTCTCGATGAAGAGGACGTTGCGCCGCGGGTCGTGGTGCATCTCCCCACGTTCGTTGACGTTGTAGTGTAGGACGGCGACGCGGAACTCGTCCTCCGGCAGCGCGGCGCGGACCTCATCCAGGGTCCAGGTGTAGTAGTCCCCGTCGTCATGGGGCCCGATGTCCGCGTCCTGGCTGGCGTAGAAGCCACCGCGGGCCTTATCCCAGAGCGCGGTCTTCAGATAGTGGTACGTGCCTAGGGCAACCTCGCGGAAGATGGCGCTGCCGGTGAGCTGGTAGCCGTGCACATAGTTGGCCAGCAGCCCGGCGTTGTCGTAAAGCATCTTCTCGAAGTGCGGCACGATCCAGTGCGCGTCCGTGGCGTACCGGTGAAATCCGCCGCCGAGCTGATCGTGGACGCCGCCGCGGCCCATCCGTTCCAATGTCCGCGCGATCATTGTCAGCAGGAGGTCGTCGCGCGTGCGGAAGGCGCGGCGGATCAACAGTTCCATCGTGCCCGTGTGCGGGAACTTTGGCGCGCGCCCGAATCCCCCGTTCTGCATGTCGAAAGTGCGGGCGATGTCATCCAGGACCTGGGTGACCAGCGCGGGATCGAGTTCGCCGGGAGCCGTCCCGGCCAGCGCCTGGCTCAACTGCCGGTGCAGGTCCGCGGCGGCTTTCTCCACTTCCTCGCGATTGTCCCGGTAATACTGGGCGGCGCTGAGCAGGACGCGCTTGAACGACGGCCGGCCGGACGAGTCCTCCGGCGGGAAGTAGGTCCCGCCGAAGAAGACTTTGCCGTCGGGCATGAGGAAGGCCGTGAGCGGCCACCCGCCCTGGCCGGAGATGGCCTGCACGGCGTGTTGGTAGCGCGCGTCCACGTCCGGCCGCTCGTCGCGGTCGACTTTGATCGCGATGAAGTGCTGGTTGATGATCGCGGCGACCTCGGGGTCTTCGTAGGACTCGTGGTCGAGGACGTGACACCAGTGGCACCAGGCGCCGCCGATATCGAGCAGGATGGGTCTGTCTTCCTGCTTCGCCCGCGCGAACGCCTCCGGTCCCCAGGGATACCAGTCCACAGGCTGGGAGACCGCAGATTGCAGGTACGCGCTCGCTGCCGACTTCAGACGTTCCGCCACCGGCCGCCTCGGGCATTTCGTTTCAACCCATTATAGGCCCGACCGCGGCCTCGGGCGTCCGTCCGCGGCATCCATGTGTCCTGCACGCGACGGACCGTCGAACCCTGTACATGTCGATGTAGGCCCGACGGGGCCGGTTGGTTGCTTACATGGAAGGCCGCGGCGCGCTGCGGCTTAACGAGGGAACCAGGCGAGGGTCAGCGTGAAGGCGCTCACGATCACGAGCATCAGCCAGCCGAGATCCTCAAACATGTCCAGTGAATCCATACCATGGCTGAATGCACAAATCGGCGGAATCTTAGACGAGATTCTGAGTAGGGTTAGCCTACGCCCAAAAAGGCACGCGGCAGCGGCACGCAGTAAACCTCCCGCCGGCACCGGCCGTATCTCATGCCAGGAGGGAGAGGCATGAACGCGCTGCTGCGCTTCGCTACATGGCTGACCTTCACCGGGACTGTCGCCACGCTGCTGGGTTTGGCGTGGGACGCCCGGTCGCACCGGCTCGATCCTACGCTCGCGGCCCGAGAGGGGGTCTTCACCTTGTCCAATCCTGGTCATCTGCTCTTCGCATCTGGTCTGGCGATTGTGGTCACGGGCACGATCGTCCTGATCCTTGGGCCGGCGCTGCGCCGGTCCGGCGCGTCCTTCGCGCGGCGGGCGGCCGCGGTGTCGGCCGCGGTCGCTCTCGTCTTCCTGTCCGTCGTGACCTTCGCCTCTGCGGTCTCCGGACAGGACAGCCAGGGGCACGACGACCACAGCGGCCACGGCAATATGGCCGCGCCGGCGGCGACACCTGAGCAGCGGGCCGCCGCGGCGAAGTTGCTCGCGGAGGTCAGAGCGGGCGTCGCCCCCTACGCTGACTTCAGCACGGCGCGAACCGCCGGTTACCGGCAGGTGACTCCCTGGCGGTACCTCACCTGGGGCCCGGCGCACTTCCAGAACTTCGCCTACACGCGGGACGGGGTGACGCTCGATCCGTCCCGACCCGAGGACCTGGTCTTCATGCGGCGACCGCGCGGCCAGGTCGTCCTGATCGGGGCGATGTTTCTGGCGCCCAGGGGTGCCGGCCCCCGGCCCGGCGGACCGCTCACCGAGTGGCACACGCACGACAACTTGTGCGTGACCGCGACCGGGACGGTGGCACTGGCGAAGGGCCCCGGTCAGTGTCCTGCGGGGTCATTCTTCATCGGCGAGGCTGTGGAGATGCTGCACGTCTGGACGTTCGACAACCCGGACGGGCCGTTTGCCCACAGCATTTCGCCGCAGGCGATTCAGGCGGCGCTCCGGCAGTTCGGCGGTCGGTGAGTATGCGCGGGAGCGAGGGGGGCGCGCCGGGGCAGGGTCAGCCCTTGGCGCGCTGCTCGACGTAGTTCAGGCGGAGATTCGTTAAGAGCGTTTCGAGTTCGCGGCGCTCGGCGTCCGGCAATCTGTTTCGGATCAGGTCGGCGAGCGCCGCGGCCGCATCGATGGCCAGTTGCGCCTCGTCCAGGTGGCGCTCGATCTGCTTGGTGGCCGGATCCGGGACGAGGCCCATCGCCTCCCAGGCCTTGGACGCGAGCAGGGTGATACAGGTCAGGACGACGGCCGGCGCGTCGATCCGTTCGCTCGCGGATGCTGGGTCGGTCATGCCTCTCCCGCGCCGCCGGCCCGTTACCCGCCACCCGGCGCTGCCGGCGCCGGCACCGGGCGGCGCACCTGCAGGACGATCACCGCGGCGACGATAGAGGCGGCGATCAGGTCGGGGCCGGTGGCCGGGTAGACCAGCGCCAGCCCGGCCACCGTCAGCAGGACGCGCTCCAGCACCGTGGTGCGGCGGAGTAGCCAGCCGCTGGCCGCCGCGGCCAGGGCACCGAGCCCGAGCACGGCGGTGACGGTGACTTTGGCCACGTCCAACCACTCCTTCGTCTCTAGCAGCAGCCCCAACCCCGCAGGGTGCACCGTGAACATGAAGGGGACGACGAAGGCGGGCAGCGTGTACTTCCAGGCCTGCAGCATGGTCTTGAAGGCGTTGCCGCCCGTGAGCGCGGCGGCGGCCATGGGGGAGAGGCCGACCGGCGGCGAGACCTCCGAGAGGACGGCGTAATAGAAGATGAACATGTGCGCCGCCAGATGTGAAACGCCGAGCTTGGTGAGCGCCGGCGCGACCATGACGGCGGCGATGATGTAGGTGGCGGTAATGGGCAGGGCCAGCCCCAGCACCCACAGGGCGACGCCGGCGAAGATCAGCGTGAGGAAGAGGTTTCCCCCAGCGGCGGTGACAATGATGTCGGCGATCTTCAGTCCCAATCCCGTCAGGTTCGTCACCCCGACGATGATCCCGGCCGCCGCGGTCGTCACGGCCACGCTGAGCACTTGGCGGCTCCCATTCCCCAGGGCCATCACGCCCTTCTGCGCGTCCAGGCCGATACGGCCGATGCCCAACCGGTGGCGCGCCAGCGCCGCGATGAGGAAGAAGGCCGCCACGACCGCCCAGGCGACGGTGTTGAGTGGGGGCAGAGTCCTCTGCTGCCGGATCACCAAAACGAGAAATGCGGCCAACACGGCCATCGCCGCCCAGGGCCACACCGGATGGCGCTGCTCGCCGCGCGCGCCCACGACCAGCGCGGTCTCACGGCGGAGGAACGAGGTTGCCAGCGCGATGATTGTTGCCCACAGCACGGCGTTGATGGCGGTCATCCCGCGGATCATGAAGAGCGGGATCACGACGAACGAACTGAGCAGGTACCAGTACCGCAGCACGAGCTGCAGCGGATTCTTGGTGACGATCTGAACCTGCCTCAGATGGAAGCGGCGCGCGTCCAGTTCGATCATGACGAAGATGGCCAGGTAGTAGAGGAACGTGGGGATGATGGCCATCTTCAGGACCTGCAGGTAGGAGATCTTCAGGATCTCGGCGATGATGAAGGCCGCCGCGCCTAGAATCGGCGGCGAGATCACCGCACCAATGCCGCCGGCGGAGAGCAGCCCACCGGCCGACTCCCGGTCGTAACCCGCCCGTTTCAGCATTGGGTAGGCGATTGCCCCCACCGTCACCGTCGTCGCGACGCCGCTGCCGGAGGGGCCACCCAGCAGGAAGGAGGCCACGGTTACCGCCTGTCCCGCGCCGGTGCGCCGCCGTCCGACCAGGGCCAGGGCCAGGTCAACGAAGAACTTCCCGGCCCCGGACTGCTCCAGGAATGACCCGTAGATCGTGAACAGGATGATGAACGTGGACGAGACCTCCAGCGGCACACCGAAGATCCCTTCCAGTGAGACGTAGAGCTGCCCCACGACCCGGTCGAGGGCGTACCCGCGGTGGCTAAACGGATCGGGCAGCCAGGGCCCGACGAAGGCGTAGATGAGGAAAGCCACGACCAGAAGCAGGAGCGCGTTTCCCACCGTGCGCCGCGTGGCCTCGAGGACCAGCAAGATCAGGACGGAGCCGAGGATGAGGTCCCACTGCGTGGGGGTGACGATGCGGTAGATGAACTGGTTGAAGTCGACGAGTACGTAGCCCAGCGTAATGACCGCCAGCGCTCCCAGCACAACATCCACCGGCATGATGCGCCCCAGCCGGTCCTTGCGTGAGGGGTAGAGCATGAAGGTCAGGACGAGGACGAAGAGCAAGTGGATAGTCAGGTGGATCTGCCGCACGAACGTGGCCTGCGCGGCGTAAAGGTGGTACAGGCTCATTAGCACGAGGGCGGCGGTGATGAGCCAGCCGGCGGTCCCCGTGAGGTGGCGGGTCTTTCCTTCAAACTGCTCGACGAGTTCTTCGAGTTCTACCTGCGACTTGGAGAGTCCAGCCTCAGGTTCTTGAGCCATCAGGGGCCACGGCCTCCCAGCCACCTCAGGAGACGGGGCTCTCGGCGAATCGCGACGCGGAGTCCGGCGCCCACTCCTGCCTCGTAGAGCGGCAGCACTGTCCGACCGACCTGTAGGAGGGGCCGGCCGCCCTCGCCGATTCGCAGCGGCAGAAGGTCGAGGACGAGGCCGGAGACGGGCGCAGTCACCCGGGGGCCCTCCCGGCGGTACGGACCCGCGAAGCGGTGGTACTCCAGCACCGCCTCGCGGGTACTACTTACATCCAGGAGATATAGGCGGCCGCCCCGCACGACAAACCGCTCCCAGGTCGGCGCCAAATAGATCGAGTTCGTGTATTGTAGGACGACCGGCGTTCCCTCGGCCACCTGGACGCGCCAGCGCACTGCGCCCGTCTCGTCCGAGACCACAAGGATTCCGGACGGCCAGGCCAAGCCCGCCACCACGAGCCCCGTGCCGATCAGGGCTACTGCCCGCATCCTCCGTCCCCTAGAAGCCTTCGACCCCCCGCTCCTTGAAATAGCGGATCGCCCCGGGGTGGAACGGCAGCGGTGAGCGGCTAGCCGCACCAGTCACGGTGATGTTCGCGGCCTCCTGGTGCACCTGCGCCAGCTCGGGGCGCTTCTCGAAGATCAACTTCGTGATTTGATAGGCCAGGTTCGCATCGAAGTCCTTGTGCACCACCAGCAGGTTCACCGTACCAATCGTCGGCACGTTCGCCGGTAGCCCGACATAATACTCCTTCGAGATCGTTGCCCGGAAATAGATGGTCCCGTACTTCTTCTGCAACGCAGGAATGAGAGAGTCGAGTGGGATAAGCTTGATGCGGAGTCCAGGTGTCACCGCCAGGTCCAACACGGCGGACGTGGGTAACCCCCCGCTCCAGAAGAACGCGTCGATCTTCCTGTCGCGCAGCGCGTCGACCGATGGGGCCACGCCCAGCCGGTCCTTGCGAATGTCGCGGTCAGGGTCGATCCCCGCCGCCGCGATGAGGCGCAGGGCCGTCACCTCTGTCCCGCTGCCCGGGGAACCTACGGATACTCGCTTCCCCTTCAGGTCGGCGACTGTGTTGATTCCCGAACCCTCAATTGTGACAAGGTGGTTGAAGTTGTTGTAGAGAGGGGTCAAGGTGACGGCCGGCACGGGGTTCCCCTTGAACGCCTCCAGTCCCTTGAAGGCGTCGAACGCGGTGTCCGCAAGCGTCAAGGCGAGATCGGCCCGCTTCGCTCCGATCAATCGCATGTTATCCACCGACGCGGACGTCACCTCCGCGGTGGCCTCGACGTTGGGGATGTTCAGGGAAATCAACTTGGCCAGTCCGCCGCCGAGGATGAAGTAGACGCCGCCCGTGCCTCCCGTGAGGATGGAGAGGCGGATCCGGGGTGCGGCGGAGACGGGCGCAAACGCGCCCGACAGAAGCGCGGCCGCGATGACCAGCGCGGCGGCTATTCTCCAGGACAGGATACGCATGCTCAAATCCCCCCTTTGAAGGTCACAAAACTTGATCGGGTGAAGGAAGGCTACAGAGGTATCGTTCGGGCAGGAGCGACGGGTATCCTTGCGGACCCGGACCGCGTGACCCTGTGGAGGAGGCGCTCGCGCCGCTGGAGCAGCCGCCTTTGTGGCCGCGGGTCGGTGCCGTCCAGTTGCGCCAGTGCCCGCTCGGCGAGGGCGAGCGCGCGGCGCGGATCACCCAGCTGCCACTCCCACACCATCGCCAGGCGTTCGAGCGCCTGCCAGGCCGGGAGGACGCCAGAGGCGAGTTCCCCCTGCCAGAGGGCCAGAAGCCGATCTCGCTCTGCACGTCGTCGGTAGTGGCGGGCGAGCGCGAGGGCGGTGCGCCAGCGCGCGCGGGCCTCGGATTCACCGGTCAGACTGGTCTCATAACAGCGCAGCGCCGCGTCGGGATCGCCACGTTGTTCCAGCAGCCGTCCCAGGCCGAACCAGTCCACGATGATGGGGACGGCGTCGGGCTGTGCCAGCGTTTCGCCCGTGGTCCCATGGAGCGCTAGCAGTGAGAGCAGGTCCTGCTCGTTGTGCGAGAAGACGGGCTCCAGCGGCATGCGGTCGCCGCTGCGCAGGTACTGTACGTACAGCGAGGGGATGAGCCATCCCGGGACGTCGAGGCCCCGCTCCACCTGCAGCACGCCCTGCTCGAGCAACGCCAGGCTGTATCCTCCCAGCGGCCGGTGCCAGAGGCGCCGCGCGTAGGTGATGAGGTCGAGGTGCGGCCGGTCGTCGAGGTACTCGCGCTGCCGGGAGAGGAGGAACCGTGTCTGCAGCAGGGGCAGGTCGAAGCGCGCGCCGTTGAAGGTGACCAGCGCGTCGAGGCGGCGCAGGTGGTCGCCCACCGCCCGCAGCATCTCCGCCTCCGCGGCCAAGTCGGCGAGGAAGTACTGCGTGACGACAAACATCCGGTCCTCGATCGCGCCGATGCCGACGAGGAAGACGTAGGTCCCGGTCCCGCCCGCCAGACCGGTCGTCTCCGTGTCCAGCCAGCCGATGGCCCCGCCGTCCGGGCCGACGACACGGCCGCGCTCCACCGCGTCGCCCAGCGGCATGCGTCCGTGTGTCAGGTTGAGCCCCCAGAACTGCCGGCGGACGTCGAAGCCGTCGCGCGGCATCTCAGGGCGCGGGAACGGCGTGGATTGGAGCCGCCGCGGCGAGATCGCGCTGCGCCGCCCGCAGGATGCTCAGGCAGTCCTGCCTTCCCGTACTCCCCACCTCGAGCACAGGTCCCACGCAGGAGGGGCAGCCTGCCGTGCAGCCGCAGGACTCCACCAGGCCCGCCGCGGTGCGGATCAGATAATCGTGGAAGCGGAAGAGGCGCTCCGCCAGTCCGACACCGCCCGGCGCGCGCTCGTACAGGTAGACCGTCGGCAGTCCTGTGTGCGGGGAGCGCACCTCGAACACCCGTCCCAGGTCGTGCGGGTCGCACATGAGATACAGAGGTGCGACGTTGAGCAGCGCGTGGGAGAGGGCGGCCAACGCGCCCTGTAATCGGTCGGTGTTCATCCCGCCGGTGGTCTCGGGCGGTAGGGCAAACCACGCCGCCGTGGTATGGATCGTCGATTCGGGCAGGTTGATCTTGCCCCACCCCACGTTCTCCTGCGTGTAGAGCTTGAGCTTCTTGAAGATCGTCGGGCGGTAGGTCACCGCAACCTCACCGTGGGCCCGCGCCAGCGCCCCCCGAGCAGCTGCTGCTTCGTTCAGCACGGCGATGCGCACTGCGATCTCGGCGTCGGTGTAGTAGTCTACGTCCACCCGCCGCACGTAGGCCTTCCGCTCTTCCCAGTCCAGCCGTTCGACGTGGTACTGCTGGCCGAGGTGGATGTAGATCGCGTCATCGTGCACCAACGAGGGCGCCGACGGCAGGTCGACCTCGCCGATCACCTGCGGCTGCGGATCGGTGACGTCGATGATGACGACGTTTTCCGTGGACGCGGCGCGCAGGCTGATCTCCTCGGCCGGGAAGGCCTCCGCGATGTAGTGCCAGCGGGCGCCGTCGTCGTGCACGATCCGCTGCTCCTGCAGGTGGCGCATGATGTCCGCGACGGTGGTGGGGCCGAACGACTCGTCGTGCGGCAGCGGCAGTTCGAAGACGGCGCACTTCAGATGACTCGCCAGGACCAGCAGGTTGTCCGGGTTGATCAGCGCCTGCTCGGCGGCCTGCTCGAAGAAGTAGGCCGGGTGCGAGACGATGTATTGGTCCAGCGGGTCGCTAGTCGCGACCAGGAACCCTGCCGAGAGGTCCGTGGTCCGGCCGGCGCGGCCCAACTGCTGCCAGGTGGAGGCGATGGTGCCGGGGTACCCGGCCAGAATCGCGGCGCTCAACTGCCCGATGTCGATGCCCAGTTCCAGCGCGTTCGTCGCGGCCACGGCCTGAACGGTGCCCTCACGCAGGCCACGCTCGATCTCGCGCCGTTCGCTGGGGAGATACCCCGCACGGTAGCCGCGCACGGTCTCGGCATCGCGCCCGTGCTGGCGCGCCAGGTCGCGCATGTAGGTCGTCAGGAGTTCCGTGGCCAGCCGGCTGCGGGCGAAGACGATGGTGGCGACGCGATTGCGGATGAACTCGGAAGCGAGGTCGCGCACCTCGAGCAGAGTGTCCCGCCTAATCCCCAGCTCGCGGTTCACCACCCGCGGGTTGATGAAGGCGATGACCTTCGCGCCCGACGGCGCACCGTTCCGGTCGATCAGGGTGACCGGCCGGCCGATTAGGCGCTCGGCATGCTCCTGCGGGTTGCCGATGGTCGCGCTGGTGCAGATCACCTGCGGCGCGCTGCCGTAGAAGCGGCAGATCCGCCAGAGGCGGCGCAGCACGTTGGCCACGTGGCTGCCGAAGACGCCGCGGTACTGGTGGAGTTCGTCGATGACAACGTAGCGCAGGTTCTCGAAGAGGCGTAGCCACTTGGTGTGGTGGGGGAGGATGGCGGTGTGCAGCATGTCGGGGTTGGTGACGACCACGTGTCCCGCGGCGCGGATAGCGCGGCGGGCCGAGGCCGGCGTGTCCCCGTCATAGGTGAAAGTCTTGATGTCCACCGAGCCGTCCGCCTGCCCCGCGGTGACCTGCGCCAGGGTCCGCACCAGCTGCTGCAGTTCATCCACCTGGTCGGCGGAGAGGGCCTTGGTCGGAAACAGGTAGAGGGCGCGGCTCCCCGGTTCTTTGAGGACGCGGTCGAGGACCGGGAGGTTGTAGCAGAGCGTCTTCCCGCTGGCGGTGGGGGTGACCACCACGACGTCGCCGCCTCCGGCCGCGGCGTCGTACGCCTCGGCCTGATGGGTGTAGAGCGTGTCGATGCCGCGGAGTCGCAGAGTCTGGGTAAGGCGGGGGTCGATCCCGGGCGGGAACGGCGCCCAGCGGGCCGGCCGCGGCGGGATCTCGTGCCAGACGGTGATGCGGGAGGCGATATCCGGATTCGTGCGCAGGGAATCGAGGATCTGGTCGAGGGTCACGGCGGCCTCCGACAGGTGGGATTGAGCCCGGCAGCGGGTCGAACTAGTGTTCGCTATTAGGACGCTAAACCCTTCCGGCCCAGCTTAGGGTCTAAGAAGACGTGATGTGGACACCTAGAAGCCGAAGCGTGGCAGCAGGAAGCGCGGCCGCCTGGCTGATTGTGGCGCTGGTCGCCGTAGGGATGAGCCAGAGGGCTCAGGCCGCGCCTGTGGGGATTTCCAGAACCGTCGCCCGGACAATCCGCTTCGACGGCCTGGAGCGGACCTACCTGCTCCACGTCCCAGGGGGTTTCCCCCAGGGTCGCCCGGCAGGGCTCGTCTTTGTCCTCCATGGGGGAGGCGGGACGGGGCGGAACATGGAGCAGATGACGCAGTTCAGCGGCCTCGCCGACCGCGAGGGGTTCATCGCCGTCTACCCCGACGCCGTCGAGCGCAACTGGAACGATGCGCGGGACGCCCCGAACATCCAGGCGCAGCGAGAGAACGTGGACGATGTCGGCTTCATCGGCGCGCTGATTGCCCTCCTGACGCGGGAGTTCGGGATCGATCCGAGACGGGTCTATTCCACCGGGATCTCCAACGGCGCCTTCATGAGCCAGCGGCTCGCGGTCGAACTGAGCGATCGGATCGCTGCGATTGCGCCGGTCGTCGGTGGCATGGCGCCGCGGCTCCGGGAGCGCACGCCGAAAACTCCCGTGAGCGTCCTGGTGATGAACGGGACGGATGACCCGCTGGTCCCCTATCAGGGTGGGACCGTGGCACGCACCCGCGGGGAGACAATCAGCGTTGCGGACATCGTCCGTCTGTGGGTGACTCACAACCGCTGCACCGACCGGCCGGAGACCGTGCTCCTCCCCGACCGGGACCCGGCCGACGGCACGCGCGTCCGGCGCACCGTGTACGGTTCGTGCGCCGGAAAGACCGAGGTGGTGCTCTACACGATCGAGGGCGGAGGGCACACCTGGCCCGGCGGCCCGCAGTACCTGCCCGCGGCGGTCGTCGGGCGCGTGAGCCGCGACATCGACGCCACGCGGGTCATCTGGGACTTCTTCGCCGCGCACCCGCGATCCTGACCGGCCCCGCGATTTCAGCAGGTCGATCCTGCCGCGATCGCCAAGTGATGCTCCCGGGCACGTCCGCGGCCGGCCTCGGGTAAGCGCCCCCGCGGCTTTGCTCAGACGATCGGGTGGTGCTTCAACCTGGACCGGGGGGAATGTCGCGGTGGCTACGCGGAAACGGCGGCGCGGACTGCGCGCAGGTTGGCCTCCGGGGTGTCAACGAAGGTTACGCAGCCGGCGGCGATGATGAGACGTTCCCCGTTCGTCTGGGCGATGGCGTCGCGCACCTGCGCCGCGACGGCCTGGGGCGCGCCGCCGGCCAGCGTCTCCTGATCGAGCCCGCCCGCCAGGCACCCCGAGTAGCGCGCGCGGGCTTCGGCCAGCGTGGGCGGGGTCTCGCGGTCGTGCCACTGGATCACGTCCACGGGGTAGTCGGTCATCAGGTCGAACATCACGCGCTGTCCGTGCAGGTGCAGGATGCGCACCTCCGCCAGCGCCGCCGCGTCCAGCACCTGCAGGTCGTAAGGGCGGCCGAACTCCTCGTACTCCTCTTCCGTCACGTAATCCGCGGTCGCGCACTGCGTGGCAAAGAAGACGCCGTCGGCCCCGGCGGTCAGCGTCTCCACGGCAAAGCGCTGCGTGACCTCGGTGATCGTGGCCAGCCCCTGGTGCAGCGTCTCCGCCTCCTCTCGTAGATAACGCAGGAGGGCCTGGTCCCCGCACAGCGTGCGGGCGATCGTCAGCGGGCTGAAGATCGTGGAGAGGAGGACCTCCTCGGGGAGTTCCTGCCGGATCAGGTGCAGGGCGTGCAGTTCCCGGCCGTAGACGCCCGCGGTGACGTCCAGAGACTTCAGCGCCGCCCAGTCGGTGGGCTTTTTGATCGGCCGGTCGGTGTAGTGACGGGTGCCCTCGCGATTCTGGCGGTAGCCCGCGTGTAGTCCCCAGTCGTCCCCGTAATAGCCGCTCGCCGGGGTCACCTTGAGGAAGTCCCAGTCGTAGGTCTTGTAGAAGCGTACGTGCGCCGCGGCCAGCGTCTCGGCCTTGCCGTCTTCTTGCGGGAAGTGGCGCCAGAGGGCCACCGGCGGGCGGTCCACGGCGTCGCCCCGAATCGCGGCGTGCAGCCGGTCGCGCTTCGTCATGGCCTCGCCGGCGCGTCGCCGTAGCGGCGGCGCATGTAGTTCAGGATCTCGCGGTCGACCATGCCGTCCTCACGCCACCGCTCCTCGAAGTTCTCCACGCCGCAGAAGCGGCGGAAGGCTTCCTTCGTGGCCTCGTCATACGTGCCGGTCTCCTTGCCCCGGTAGAACCCGAGGCGTTGCAGGATCACCTGCACCTCCCGCACGACCTCGCCGGCGAGTTCCGTGAACGTGCGTTCCGCGGTCGCGTAGTAGAGCCGGTGGAGGTCGAGCAGTTTCTCTAGTTCCACGATCGGCGATGGGTGGTCGTCCACCCGCAGGTCGACGTACCGGTCGAGATAGCCCCCGTAGGAGCCTTTCTCTTTGACGACGAGCAGCGCCGCCGACTGCTGGCCGCGACTGTCGCCGCCTTCATGCTGTCCGACTTCCAGGGCGGCGATCAGGCGTTCCGGCAGCGGCCCGGTCGTGCGCTGGAAGCTCTCGGCCATCGCCTCCACCACACGCGGGCCGGCCAGGATGTTCCCCTGGCAGGTGAAGCCGTCCCCGGAGCGGTCTCCGGCCCAGTGCAGACACTCCTTGCCGGTCCAGGCGGCTGCCCGCCCCCGGGCGTCCACAATGCCGAGCTGGCGGTGCTCGCGATTCTCGTCGGACCCGACCAAACGTTTCACCACTTCGTCCGCCGCATATCCGGCCGCGAGCAGCCGCAGGCCCTCCGGGCCGTAGCTCAGGTTGGCCCAGGCCTGCGTCGCGATGCCGCCCACGCCCGCCTGCGCCCAGGGGACCACCGCGCCCACCGCGAGGAACTTGCTGGCCACGGCGACGCCGATCTCGCCGCTCTCGCGGTCGATGGCGACGATGGAGAACGTGCTGGGCTGGAGGTCAGCCGACAATCAGCGACTCCAGGTCTTTGGGATACGGGGTGAGGATCTCGCAGCCGTCCTCGGTGACGACGATCGTGTCGGAGTGACGGAAGCCGCCGACGCCCGGGATGTAGATCCCAGGTTCCACCGACATGACCATCCCCGGGGCCAGTACCGTCTCGTCGCCGGGCGCGAAGAAGGGGAGTTCGTGATAGTCGATGCCGATCCCGTGCCCGGTGCGGTGGATGAACGCGTTGGCCAGCCCGGCCTCCTCGATCACGCTCCGGGCGGCGCGGTCGACCTCCCGGCAGTCCACGCCGGGCCGGATGGCGGCAAGCGCGGCCTCCTGCGCCCGCAGCATGATGTCGAAGAGGCGCCGCTGCTCGGCGCCCGCCTTCTCGACGAAGATCGTCCGCTCGTCTTCGCTGTAGTACCCGTTCACCGCGCAGCCGGTGCCGTGGATGACAACGTCGCCCGAGCGCAGTGTCCGGCCGCTGGGGATAGAGTGCGGCAGCACGGTCTTCTCCCCGGAGACGGGACGGGAACTCGCGGAGACCTCGTCCTCCGAGAAGCGCTTCGCCGCCTCGCGCAGCATTGCCGCGTTCCCCTCGGCCATGATGGCGATCTCCGCGGCGCCGACGCTGCTGGCGTCGACTTCGACGGCCATGCCGTGCTCGGCCAGCACGCAGCCCTTGCGGATCAGTGCCAGTTCGTCCTGGTCCTTGACCATGCGCTGCTCTTCGACCAGCCTGCCGACGGGCTGACCTTACTGGAGGCCTCGCGCAGGTAAGCGTAGCCCTCGTAGGTGAGACCGGCAGGCTCAAAGCCGACGGCCTGCTTCACCCCCTGTCCCCGCAGTACGTCCACCGCCAGGTCGAGGGCGAGGTGCAGCGGCGACTTCCCGCCGAGCCCGCCGAGGCCGAGGTCCGAGTAGGTGCGGATGTCCCGCACGTGGGAACGCGCCTGGGCATGGGTGCTCTCCAGTTCGGGGATGACGAGCACCGGCTCCTCGGTCAGAACCAGGATGACGGGTCGGGTGTAGGTGACGGCGCGGAAACCCGTCAGGTAGTAGGTATTGGCCGGCGCGGAGACGAGCAGGGCCTGGAGGCCCCGTTCCCGAGCGGCGCCGAGGGCGGCATGGAGTCGATCGGTCATGTGCACTCTCTTTCGGCCGACGTCCACGGCGCCCCTTTTCCTGGGAGCCTTCCATTGGGCCGGCAGGTGATGGGTGGGGGGCGCGAGAACCATCCGCCCCAAAGCGCATCGCACCTACGCGCTTTGGCTCCGCGCCGTGCTTCGGCCCCGCGCGACTGGGGGAGATGAGAATGGCCACTCGGACGGTCGCTGCTGCAGGGGAGGGCGCGGACGCAGTCCCGCGGGAGCGGTCGTCCGTCCTCCCCTTCACCTGGGTGTCCGTCGCTCTGGGTGGCCTGCTGGTGGGC
This sequence comes from Candidatus Sysuimicrobiota bacterium CSP1-3, assembly GCA_001443485.1. Lineage (GTDB taxonomy): Bacteria > Sysuimicrobiota > Sysuimicrobiia > Sysuimicrobiales > Humicultoraceae > Humicultor. Next base: position 59,888 of record LDXQ01000005.1, on the reverse strand, counting down.
GGGGTTTTCCTGGACGGCTGGGCCCACCACCACGGGAGATTAGACATCAGCCTGCTGGGGGCGACCAACCTTTCCCAGGCGTACGCGCCCCCGGGACTGCCCGCGACCATCTCTTCCTGGCACGTCCCGTATGTGGTCGGGATTGTCCTCAGCGGAGTGCTGCTCGGAGCGGTGCTGGTCGCCAACCGCACTCGGGGAATCCCCTGGGCGCGTACTCTTCCCGCTCCCTACTGGATGTCGGTGTGGGGCGTGCTCATGATCGTCCTCGGCGCCGTCGGCGAAGTAATCTGGCCGGTATCGTTCCGCATCGGAGCCCCGGACACGTACCGCCTGGAACTGGGATCCTCCGGGCTGGGGGCCGTGCTGAGTCCGCTGCGGTTGATTGAACTCGTCGGTCTCATCCTGATCGTCACCGGGCCCCTGCGGGCCGCCTGGCTGGGGGCCGAGGAGGGGCCGCGCCGCCGGTTCGCGCCGCTGCCCGCGGTGTTCTCGCTGGCCTTCCTGCTCTCGCTGCTGGCCTACGCCACGCAATTCGCGCATCCGCTTGTCGAGCCCTGGCCTGCGCTCTCCTACTGGCGCCGGAGTCTACACACCTACCGGTACGGAACGTTCCTGTTCGGCGAATCGCTGGGTGTGATGAGCATCCTGCTGCAGACTGCGCTGATGATGGCGATTATCCTGCCGGCCGTCCGCCGCTGGCGGCTGCGGCCGGGCGGCCTGACGCTACTCTTCACGCTTAACGCGGCACTGATGGCCATCCTGCAGGACTACTACGCCTTCGCGCTCGTGGGACTGGCCGCCGGGATCGCCGCGGAACTGCTGCTGCAGCGCCTGCCGCAATCCCCGCGTCCGCGGGAGTTCCAACTCTTCGCCTTTCTGGTTCCGGCCGTGTACTACCTGATTTACTTTGTGGCCCTCACCCGGATGGCGAACATCAGTCCGTCCTGGGGGACTTTGACGCGGGTTGTCCTGCCGCACCCGCTGGAAGGGATCGCCTGGAACGTGCAGTTGTGGACGGGGACGGCATTGGCGGCGGGCCTGGTGGGGTGGGCGGTTAGCCTTCTGATGCTGCCGGCGGGTCCGGCGCGCTCACCTTCCGCCCGGTCCGGCTAGTGCCAGCTTGAAGTGCTGCATGTAAGGGCGAAATCCCAGGCTCTCCCAGAGGCGGATCGCTTCCTTGTTGTTGATCGCCACCGTCAGTTCCACCGTCGCGACGGTCTCCTCCCGCAGCCACGCCAGCAGATCTGAGACCAGGCGGCGGGCGATACCGCGGCGGCGGTAGCCCTGATTGGTGAAGACGTCCTGGATGAACCCGCGCCGCCGCTCGGCGAAGAACGGCGGCAGGAACGTGATCCGGGCGACCCCGTATCCCACGATTCGTCCCTCCTGGTGCGCCACCAGGACCCGCGCGTCGGGCCGGCCCAGCAGCGTGGCCAGATACCCGGCGTAGGCGGCGCGCCAGCCCGCCGCGGGTGTAAAGGCGGGATCGAGGTCCGCGTGAAAGGCGGCGAGTTCCCCCCACAGGTCCAGGATGGCGTCGATATCCTGCGCCCGCGCCGGCGTGATCTCCATGTGTGGCCTGCAACTTCGCGTGGCGGCGGGCCCCTCCTGCCGGCCGGGCTAGCCTTTCGTCTGCAACGACATGTGCGTGCAACGACGGACCGTCGATGCGTGGACACGTCGTTGCAGACTAAACCCCCACCCTGGAGGGCCGTCTAGTGGGCAAAGAGAACGGGCAACCTGCAGGGTAGACTCCAACTGACAGCGCAAGGAGGGGGAGTGCCTGATGGCTGAGGCCTCGCTGCGAAAGTTTCGGCCCACCGCGTCCACCCCGTGGGACTACGCCAAGGCGGCCCACCTGTTGTCTCGGGCCGGCTTCGGCGGCCCACCGGACGAGATTCAGCGACTGGTTTCCTTGGGCTTCGACGCGGCAGTGGACGAACTGCTGAACTACGAGCGGGCCCCCGATCTTCCCGGCGAGGTGGACTTCTCCGAGTTGCGCCAGGCCTACGTGGACGCCTTCGCGCTGCGGCAGGGCGGGACGGACGAGCAGACGCGGCGCACGCTGCAGAACAAGATCAACCGCCTGCAGCGGGAGAAATTGCAGGAGGTCCGGGAGTGGTGGATGGCCCGGATGGTGGCGACGAAGCGGCCGCTGCAGGAGAAAATGGTTCTCTTCTGGCACGGGCTGCTCGTCTCCGGCTTCCCGGACGTGCGGAGTCCCGAGTTCCTCTACCTCCAGAACCACCTCTTCCGCCGCATGGGCCTGGGCAACTTCAAACAGCTGATCCTGGAGATCAGCAAAGACCCGGCCATGCTCACCTACCTGGACAACAACAGTAACCGCAAGGGCCGGCCCAACGAGAACTACGCCCGCGAGCTGATGGAACTCTTCACGATGGGCATCGGGAACTACACGGAGCAGGATATTAAGGAAGCGGCACGGGCGTTCACGGGGTGGATGCTCCGGCCGACTCCCGGTGGCCGGTTCGAGTTCTACTTCAACCCCGGGCAGCACGACGACGGGACCAAGACCTTCCTGGGCAAGACCGGCAACTTCGACGGCGGCGACGTCATCAACATCATCTTCGAGCAGCCGGCGACGGCCCGCTGGCTGCCCCGCAAGCTCTTCGAGTACTTCGTCCACCTCAGGCCGGAAGAGAGCGTGCTCGAAGAACTAGGCGGGCTCTTCAAGCGAAGTAACTTCGACGTCCGGCCGCTGGTGCAGACGCTGCTACAGTCGGAGGCCTTCTACTCGGAGAAGGGGCTGCGCACCCAGGTGAAGGGCCCGACGCAGCTGGTGGTGAGCACCGCCCGGACGCTGGGCATCCCGCCCACGATGGCGCCCGCGCTCGTGCTGGCCGCCGACCAGATGGGGCAGATGCTGCTCGTCCCGCCCAACGTCGGCGGTTGGCCGAAAGGCGAGTCCTGGATCACCACATCGACCATCCTCGACCGCTACAACTTCGGCAGCCTGGTCACCAGCGGCCGCATGCCCGGCCTGCCGCGACGCTTCCTCCAGTCGGTCCGCCCGGTGGAGGTGAGCGGGCTCGTGCCGGCGTCGGCCGGGACGGCCGGTGAGGTCACAGCCACGCTGCTGCGCCGCCTGCTGCCCGGCGCGGCAATCGAGCAGAAGCGGCAGTTTGCGCTGTGGCGGGCGCTGGGCGCCAACCGCGCCACCGACCCGGTGAAGGCCACGCCCGACAGGGTACGCAGCGCCCTGCACTTGATCATGAGCATGCCGGAGTACCAGCTGACGTGATGGACCCGAACGCCGGAACGTCCGCCATTAACGAGGAGCGCGTCAGCCGCCGGCACCTCCTGCAGCGTCTCGTGGCCCGGGCGGTCAACGCCTGGAGTGGGCGGCAGCCACGCCCCGAAACGCTGCAGGTCCCCTACATCCCGTACACGACCCGTCCGAAGGAGGAAGGGCCATGAGGCAGGGAATGACCCGCCGCGAGTTTGTGAAGAAGGGGCTGACGATCGTCGCCGTGGGCATGACCGCCCCTTCCTTCCTCACCCGCACCGCCCTGGCGCTGAACAACCCCTGGGACCTCGCCCAGGCGCAGAGCCGGCCGGGCACACCCGACGAGAACATCCTGGTCGTTGTCCAGATGGGCGGAGGAAACGACGGGCTCAACACCCTGGTGCCTTTCACGGAAGACGCGTACTACCGGGCGCGCCCCACGTTGGCCGTGCCGCAGAAGGACGTGCTCCGGGTCACGGACACGCTGGGCCTCCACCCCAACCTGGGGAAGGTGAAGGGCCTCTACGACAAGGGCGCGATGGCGGTGATCCAGGGTGTCGGCTACCCCAACCCCAGCCGCTCCCACTTCAAGTCCATGGAGATCTGGCATACCGCCGATCCGGAGGGGCGCGTGGTGCGTTACGGCTGGATCGGCCGCTACTTCGACAGCAAGTGCCCGGTCTGCGAACAGCCCACCGTCGGGGTGAACGTCGGCCCGGCGATGCCGCTGGCGCTAAAGGCGGAGTCCGGGAACGGGGTCACGCTGGAAACGCCGGAGACCTTCCAGTGGATGCCCAGCATGAACGGCATCGGCGAGAAGGAAGAGATGGAGCTCTTCCGGCTGCTCAACGCCCCCGCGACCAACGAACCCGGCACCATCGACTTCCTACGGCACACGGCGATGAACGCCGTCATCTCCTCGGAGCGGGTGCGCGAGGCCGTGGGGAAGTACAAGGGCGGGATCGAGTACCCGAACAACCGGCTCGGCTACGGCCTGAAGTTGATCGCGCAGATGATTGCCGGCAACCTCTCGACCAAGGTCTACTACGCCAACATGACCGGCTTCGACACCCACGCCGCGCAAAGGGGCGTGCATGAGGCGCTGCTGCGGGAACTGGCGGAGGGCGTGGAGGCCTTCTACCGTGATCTGGAGGCGCAGGGGAACGCCGACCGCGTCCTGGTCCTGGCCTTCTCCGAGTTCGGCCGGCGCGTGGCGGAGAACGGCAGCGCCGGCACCGACCACGGCATGGCCGCGCCGATGTTCGTCTTCGGGAAGCGGATCAAAGGCGGGCTGTACGGGCAGCACCCCAGCCTCACCGATCTGGTGGAAGGCGATCTGAAGCACGCCATCGACTTCCGCTCCGTCTACGCGACCGTGCTGGACAAATGGCTCGGCGCCGACCCGGCGAAGATCCTGGGCGCGCCCTTCGAGCGGGTCCCGTTCATCTAGATCCGCTGCAATCCCCCATTACCCACTAGCATCTGCCCCGGCCGCCCAGCGATGCCTGTTTGCAGGCGTGTCTGCGGGAAAGGCGGGGCGGAAGCGCCAATCTTACAATTGTGCATACGTCCCTCTTCGCCGAGTTCGCCATCGACCTGGCCCGCCGCGGCGGAGCCCACCTCATGTCGCTCCTTTCGACGGCGGCCTCCGTCAAGGAGATCCGGTTCAAGGGTCCCACCGACCTCGTCACCCGAGCGGATAAAGAGGTGGAAGCGCTCATCGCCGCGCGGGTGCGCGCTGCGTATTCGGACCACGGTTTCCTGGCGGAGGAGGGGACGGTGCGGGAGGGGGCGGAGTACCGCTGGGTCGTCGACCCGTTGGACGGGACCACTAACTTCGCCCACGGCCTGCCCTGGTTTGCCGTGTCCGTGGCCCTGGAGCATCAGGGTACCGTGATCGTCGGTGTGGTCTACCATCCGCCGGTCGATGAGTTGTTCGTCGCCGAACGGGGGAAGGGCGCCTGGGTCTCCGCGCGCGGCGGCGAGTTTGTCCGCCTGGCGGTCTCCCCGACGGAGGACCTGGGCGCGGCGCTGCTGGCCACAGGCCTGCCCGGGCGACCTCGACGGCTGCGGCATATGCGGACGATCCCACCATTCCTGGAGCGGTCTCGGGAGGTGCGGATCATGGGCTCCGCCGCCATCCACCTGGCGTACGTGGCAGCCGGGCGCCTCGAAGCGTTCTGGGAACCGGGGCTGAATCTGTGGGACGTGGCCGCGGGGATATTACTGGTAGAGGAAGCGGGCGGCCGGGTGACCGACCTGCAGGGCGCGCCCTCCCGGTCGGGGGACATCCTGGCCACGAATGGACACATTCACGCCGCGATGCTCGACATGCTGGCTACCAGCATGTAACCGGGGGTGCGATAATGAAGCAAAAGACCCTGGCGCTTGTGAGGTGAGGTCGATGGCCGTTCAACCGCAACCGGTGGAGCGGCCCTGGGTCAGGTTCTACGACGACGGGGTGCCGGCGCACCTCACCTACCCCGATATCCTCCTGCACCACATCCTGGAGGAGAGCGCCAGGAAGTACCCTCGCCTCACCGCGCTCCTCTTCTTCGGCCGGCAGATCACCTACGCCGAACTGGATGTGCTGGCCAGCCGCTTCGCCGCCGGTCTGCAGCGGCTGGGCGTGCGCCAGGGGACACCGGTCTCCATCCACCTGCCCAACTCGCCGCAGTTCGTCATCACCTATTACGGGATTCTGAAGGCCGGCGGCATCGCCGTCCCGCACAACCCGCTCTACACGGAGCGGGAGATCGAGCACCAACTCAAAGACGCGGGCGTGGAAGTGGCGGTCACACTGAGCCAGTTTTTCCCGCGCGTGGCTGCGGCGGCGGGGCGGACCGGCGTGCGCCACGTCGTCTTCACGGGGATCAACGAATACATGCCGCCGCACCTGCGGCTGCTCTACCCGATCAAAGCGAAGCGCGAGGGGCAGTGGGTGCGGGTTACTCCGGGGCGAGGAGTCTTGCCGTTCAGCGCCTTGCTGGCGGACGCACCGCCGCAGCCAGTGGCGGTGTCCTCGGACGATCCCGCGCTCTACCAGTACACCGGCGGCACCACGGGTGTGCCGAAGGCAGCCGTACTCACGCACCGCACCCTGGTCTCCAACACACTGCAGGCCGCGGCCTGGTTTCCGGGGAGCGGACATGCCGGAGAGCGGGCCATGGCCGTGCTGCCCTTCTTCCATATCTATGGCATGACCTCGGTGCTGAACTTCTCGCTGCGCCTGGGCATGGCGATCATTCTGGTCCCGCGCTTCGATCCGGAGATGGTCCTGCACGCCGTGCACCGCCACCGGCCGACGGTGTTTCACGGCGTCCCCACCATGTACTCCACGCTGTTGAACCACGCGAAACTGGCGCACACGGACATGCGCTCCATCCAGACCTGCATCAGCGGGGCGATGGGCCTGCCGCAGGAGGTGCAGCGCCGCTGGGAGGCGGTGACGGGCGGCCGGCTGGTGGAAGGCTATGGCCTCACCGAAGCCGCGCCGATCACGCACTGTACCCCGGTTGCGGGCTACCGCAAGTCCGGCAGCATCGGGGTCCCCTTTCCGGACACGGACGCGCGCATCGCCGATGCGGAGACCGGGCGGACTCTGCCCGTGGGAGAGGTGGGTGAACTGGCGGTGCGTGGGCCGCAGGTGATGCGCGGCTACCTCAACCGGCCGGAGGAGACGGCGGGGGTGCTGCGCGACGGCTGGCTGTTTACCGGCGACATCGCGCGACAGGACCCGGACGGGTTCTTCTTCATCGTGGACCGCAAGAAGGAGATGATCAACGTCGGCGGCCTGAAGGTCTTCCCCCGCGAAGTGGAGGAGGTCCTCTACGAGCACCCGGCGGTGCGAGAGGCGGCGGCGATCCCCGCGCCCGATCCGATGAAGGGCGAGGTGGTGAAGGCCTACGTCGCCCTGAGAGAGGGTGCCGCCGCTTCGCCGGAGGAACTCATCGCCTTCTGCCGGCAGCGGCTCGCCCCGCACAAGGTGCCGAAGGCGGTCGAATTCCGCGACACTCTGCCCAAGACCCTGATCGGCAAGATTCTGCGGCGCGCCCTCGTCGAGGAGGACCGGCGTAGTGTAACGTAAGGCCAACATGGCACCGGTGCGGACCCCGCCGGGTTGGCCGCATCTCGCGCTGCTCCTCAGCGTCCTCCTGCTGTCCGCCTGCCGTTCGTCCGCGCTGTCTCCACCGGCTTCCGAAGTACAGCCCCGGCCGGCCACACTGAAAGCCACCTTCGTCACGGCGTGGGGCGGCGTCCCCGAAAGCAGCCTCTTCAGCCACCCCACCGGCGTCGCCGGGGATGACGCGGGATTCGTCTACGTGGCCGACACGGGGCGAAACCGCGTCCTGAAGTTCAACTCCGCGGGCCCGCTGGTGGCGACGTGGGAGACGGCCGGGGACGGGAGCCGGTTGTCCCGGCCCGCGGGTCTGGCCACGGACGATGCCGGCCATGTGTTCGTTGCCGATACGGGCAATCACCGCATCATCAAGTTCAATACTGCGGGGACCCCGCTGGCGACATGGGGGGCGCCGGGCGGCGAGGACGGGCAGTTCAACAGCCCGGCGGCGGTGGTCGCGGACGCGGCCGGCAACCTGTACGTTACCGACACGAAGAATCACCGGGTTCAGAAGTTGAGTCCCGCGGGGACGTTCCTCAAGACGTGGGGCTCATACGGCTTCACGGCAGGCCACTTCAACGCGCCCTCGGGGATCGCCGTGGACCGGACGGGTAACGTCTTCGTGGCCGACACCTGGAACCACCGCATCCAGAAGTTCGATGCCGAGGGCCGCTTTCTACTCGAGTGGGGGGCGCTGGGCCGGGGCGACGGCCGGTTCAACGCGCCGACGGGGATCGCCGTGGACCGGGCCGGGCGAGTGCACGTCATCAGTGCGGGCCTGCAGCCCGCGCCCTCTCGTAACCTGGCGGATATCCTCCGCGTGCAGCGCGTGCAGATCTTCACCGGCGCAGGGACGCTCCTCCAGGCGTGGGGCCGCGCGGGCAGCGGCGCCGGTCAGTTC
>LDXQ01000005.1:0-51580 GCA_001443485.1 Candidatus Sysuimicrobiota bacterium CSP1-3 | reverse complement strand
CGAAGAGGATCGGCGTAGTGTAACGTAAGGCCAACATGGCACCGCTGCGGACCCCGCCGGGTTGGCCGCATTTCGCGCTGCTCCTCAGCGTCCTCCTGCTGTCCGCCTGCCGTCCGTCCGCGCAGTCTCCACCGGCTTCCGAAGCACAGCCCCGACCGGCGACACTGAAATCTACCTTCGTCACGGCGTGGGGCGGCGTCCCCGAAAGCAGCCTCTTCAGCCACCCCGCCGGCGTCACCGGGGATGACGCGGGGTTCGTCTACGTGGCCGATACGGGGCGAAACCGCGTCCTGAAGTTCAACTCCGCGGGCACGCTGGTGGCGACGTGGGAGACGGCCGGGGACGGGAGCCGGTTGTCCCGGCCCACGGGTCTGGCCACCGACGATGCCGGCCATGTGTTCGTCGCCGATACCGGCAATCATCGCATCATCAAGTTCAATACTGCGGGGACCCCGCTGGCGACATGGGGGGCGCTGGGCGGCGAGGACGGGCAGTTTAACGGCCCGACGGCGGTGGTCGTGGACGCGGCCGGCAACCTCCATGTCGCCGACACGAAAAATCACCGCGTGCAGAAATTCAGTCAGGCGGGAACGTTCCTCAAGGCGTGGGGCTCGTACGGCTTTACGGCAGGCCGCTTCAACGCGCCCTCGGGGATCGCCGTGGACCGCACGGGTGACGTCTTCGTGGCCGACACCTGGAACCACCGCATTCAGAAGTTTGACGCCGGCGGAAAGTATCTGCTGGAGTGGGGGGCGCTGGGCCGCGGCGACGGCCGGTTCAACGCGCCGACGGGGATCGCCGTGGACCGGGCCGGGCGGGTGTACGTCATCAGCGCGGGCCTGCAGCCCGCGCCCTCCCGCAACCTGGCGGATATCCTCCGTGTACAGCGCGTGCAGATCTTCACCGGAGCCGGGACGCTACTCCGGGCATGGGGCCGCGCGGGCGGCGGCGCCGGTCAGTTCGACCGGGCGATGGCTCTGGCCCTGGACCGTGCGGGCAACGTCTACGTCGCCGATACCGAAAACCATCGCGTGCAGAAGTTCAGTTCCACCGGCACGCCGCTGTGGCAGTGGGGTGCTCTTCCGGTGGAAGTGCTGAAGCGGCCCGCCGCCCTAACCGCCGATGCCGCGGGTCACGTCTACATTGCGGATCAGGGCAACTTCCGCGTCGTCCGTGTGGATCAGCGGGGCACGGTGCTGGCCGTCTGGCGGTTTTCGCAGACGGCGGTGTTTGAAGATGTGGCGGTCGGTCCGGCGGGGGCCGTGTACGTCGCGCTGACCGAGAGCGGTGTGCCGCTCGTGCGCAAATTGAGCGCTCCCGGGGCCACCGAGGGGGAACTGCGCGGATTCGCTTCGGTGAAGGGCGTCGCCGTGGACGGCGCCGGGAACCTCTACGTCGCCGACTGGCGGAGCCAGGAGATCCGCCGCTTCGACCCGGCGGGGCGGTCCGCCGGCCGCTGGCGCGTCGAATTCCCCGGCGACCTCACCGTTGACGGCGCGGGCCGCGTCTACGCCGTGGAGCGCGGCCGGCACCGCATCGTCAAGTTCGGTCCCGCGGGAGAGGTCCTCGGCACCTGGAGCGGACCGAGCAACGTGGACAGCAGTTTTCAGGATGGATCACTCGCGGTGGACGGCAAGGGCAACGTCTACCTGGCGGACCCGCTCTATCACCAGGTGCAGGTCTTCTCTCGCGGCGGCACCCACCTGGGTCGGTGGGGCGTCTGGGGGTCGGCGCCCGGCCAGTTCTATCAGCCACGAGGGATCGCACTGGACGGAACCGGCAACGTCTACGTGGCCGAGCCGCTCCTCAATCGGGTTCAGGTGTTCCGGGTGAAGCTTTCGCCCGACTAAGGCTGCACCGCACCCTGGCGGCTGCGGTGTACGATATACACTCCTGCGAGAACGGCGATCCCGCCCACGATGTGTCCCGCGGAGAGCCGTTCTCCCAGCAGCGGCCCGGCGAGCAGTGCCGTTACCACCGGCTGCCCCAAGAGAGTCGGTGCGACCAGCGAGGCCGGCACGTGACCGATGGCATATGTGATGGCCAAGTAGCCCAGGGTCTGCGTGACGACGCCCAGGCCGAGGAAGTTCAGGTAGGTCCGCTTGTCGTATCCGACCAGCGGCAGACCGAGGAGCAGGCTCAGGAGCAGCAGGACCGCACTTGAACTCAGCGCGGCCAGCCAGAAGTAGGTCATCGAGTCCAAGGTCTCGCGCCCGCGCTGCGTCACCAAGAAGTAGCCGCCGTAGAAGATCGCCGCCAGGAGACCCAGCAGTGACCCCAGACCGAACATGGGCGCGCGCAGGGCATCCAGGCCCAGCACGGCCGCGGCGCCGGCCGTCGCCAGGAGCAGGCCCGCCCAGAACGCGGCGCTGAGCCGCTCGCGGAAGATCAGCAGCGCGCCCAACCCCACCCACAGCGGCGCGGTATTTGCCAGCAGCGTGGGATTGGTCGCCCCGCCCAACACGACACCCGTCGCCCAGAGCGCCACGTCGCCGGCGAAGAAGAGCCCGCCGAGCAGCGCGGAGCGCAGTCCCGCCGCGGGGATCCCGCCTGCGGCGCGGAGGCGGCGGGCGAACGGCAGCGCCATCAGCGCGACGGCGATGGCCATGCGGTAGAAACTGGTGACTACGCCCGGGGCGTGCGCCCAGCGGACGAAGATGCCGGAGAACCCCAGGCTGAGGATGCCTACCCCCAGGGCGGTATACGGCAGGAGATTCGTGCGCCGGGAATCGTTCATGGTGCGGGAGGAACGGCCCGTCTGTGGAATTGTGTGAGCCGGTGACGTTTCCCTTTGCGGCGCGCGTTGTGGATCCTCGCCCCCCTCCTCCTACTGTTGGCGATCATTTCGCGCACGGTGGAACTGAACACGCTGGGCCGCATCTTCGCCCACGCCCATCCCGGCTGGCTCGTGGCCGCCATCGGTCTGCAGGTGGCCTTCGCCCTCAACCAGGGAGCGTTCTACCAGGCGGTCTTCCGCCTGCTCGATACCGCGGTGGCCTTAGGGACGACCGTATGGCTCTCGCTGGTCATGGCCTTCGCCAGTCTGGCCACGCCGATGGGCACGGCGGCGGGTATGGCGTTCTTCGTCGTAGCGGCACGCGGCCGGGGACTCTCGCCATCCCGCGCCTTTCTGGTGAGTCTGACGTATTACTTCTTTGACTACGCCGCGTTGCTGGTCGTCCTCCTGGCGGGGCTGGTGATCCTGTTCGCGCAGCGTGACCTGGCGCCGTCGCAGGTGGCGGCCGTCGTCCTGTTTGCCGCCGTGATGCTGGGAGGGACGGGTCTGGCGATCCGCGTCATCACGGTGCCGGCGGCGATCCCGCGCTGGCTCGGCCGCGTGGCGGGCCTCGTCAACTGGGTGAGCCTGCGGCTGAGGCGGCGTCCTGCCATTCAGCCGGATCGGCTGAGGGAGTGGGCCCGCGAACTGCAAGACGTGATCGCGGCGGTCCGCGCCCGCCCCCGGTACGCCGTGCGCCCGGCCCTGCACGCCCTGGGTGTGCAGGCCATCGGGCTTGCCACCCTGAGTGTGGTCTTCCGCGCGATCGGCGACACTCTGCACCCGGGCGTGCTCGTCGCCGGTTACGCTATCGGGGCGTTCTTCATGATCGTTTCGATCACGCCGTCCGGCGTGGGGGTGACGGAAGGGGCGATGATCGTCACCTTTACCTCGCTCGCCGTCCCGCTGGAGACGGCGGTCGCGGGGGCCCTCCTGTTTCGGTTGTTCGCGTTCTGGCTGCCGATGGTAACCGGGTTTCTCTCCCTGCACGCCTTCCCGGCCCAACGATCGGGCCGCGGTGGCGGCGCCTAGCTGGGCGGGGCGGTTCATGTGCACTGCGAGCATTAGAAGGGAGATTCGGCACCGATGCAGCGCTGGATGACGGGGGACGGCCGGATGATGACATACCGCCGGGAGGGTCGGGGTCCGGTGCTCGTCGGTCATCCAGGCGGCCCCGGGTTCTCCGCGCTGTACTTCGGCGACTTCGCCGGGCTGGGGGAGCGACTCTCGCTGGTCATGCTGAACCCGCGCGGGACCGGCGGTTCGGATCGCCCGGCCGACCGCCGCGCCTACGCCGTCGCGGACTACGTTGCCGACCTGGACGAACTGCGCCGTCACCTCGGACTGGACCAGATGTGGCTGGTGGGTCACTCCCACGGCGGGGTCATCGCCATGGCCTACGCCGCGGCCCATCCGCGGCGGGTCTCACGTTTGATTCTGGCCAGTACGCTGGCCCGTTTCGCGGCGGAACAGATCGCGGCGATGGAAGCGGCGATGGAGGCGAAGGCGGGAGAACCCTGGTACGCGGACGCCCGGGCCGCGCTGGAGGCCGAGCAGGCCGGCGCGTTCTCCACCGACGCAGAGATGGCCGCGCTCGTCCTGCGCGAGTGGCCGTTGTACTTTGCGCGCTATGGCCCCGCCGAAGCGGCGTACATCGAGGGTCTGCGCGTCGAAGTGCCCAACGCCGATGCGCTGCGCTTGTTCAACCAGGAGATCTTCAACACGTTTGATCTGCGCCCGCAGTTGCCGCGCATCACGGCGCCGACGCTGGTCATCACCGGCGAGGCCGACTTCATCACCGGCCCGGTGTGCTCCCGGGAAATCGCCGCGGGCATCCCGCACGCGCGGACGGTGCTCGTGCCGGACTGCGGGCACTTCATCTTCGTCGAAGCGCGCGAGCGTTTTCGACGCGAGGTGCTGTCCTTCCTCGCCACCCCGTAGGGAGTCTGTGGCGCTCCCCGGCTACTCCACCTCGACGATCATCTCGATCTCCACGGCGACGCCGGACGGCAGCCCGGCCATGCCCACCGCCGAGCGGGCGTGCCGGCCGCGCTCACCGAAGACCTGCACCAGGAGGTCGGAGGCGCCGTTCATCACCTGCGGCTGCTCGGTGAAATCCGGCGCGCTGTTCACCATCCCCAGCAATTTGACGACCCGCTGCACGCGATCCAGATCGCCGATCGCTTCTTTCAATGAGGCCAGGCAGTTGAGCATGACCAGCCGCGCGGCGCGGTAGCCGGTCTCCACGTCCATGTCGCGGCCCAACTTCCCCTGATAGACGATCTTGTCGTGCTCCACCGGCAGGTGCCCGGCGAGGAAGACCAAGGTGCCCGTGCGCACGGCGCGCACGTAGTTGGCCACCGGCGTCTGCGGCGGCGGGAGTGCCAGTCCCAGGTCCTTGAGGCGCTGCTCCGCGGTCGACATGATTCGCCCCCTCTCGTGCCGAAGGTACACCTCCCGGCTTTTCGGGACAACCGCGGAGCCGGGCCGGGACGGCAGTCCGATGGCCGGAAGGCCGGCGAGGGTCATGTTGAAGCCAGACGAGATGGCTTTCCGCTATGTCTTTGCCGTGATCAACCCTGTGGCCGGGGGTGGGCGAGGGCACCGCGCCTGGTCGGGGATCCGCTCGGTGTTGCGCGCGACAGGGGTCGACCTCGCCGAGGTCCTGGTGGAACGGCCGGGGCAGGCGGAGGAGGTGGCGGCGCGGGCCGCGGGGCAGGGTTACGACCTCGTGGTGTCGGTGGGCGGCGATGGCACGATCCATGAGGTGCTGAACGGCATCCTCCTCGGCCGACCCGAGCGCCCACCGGTGCTGGCCGTCATTCCGGGCGGGACCGGCAACATCTTCGCCCGCGGTCTGGGTATTCCCCGCGATCCGGCGGCCGCCGCCGGACTGCTCTTTCACGGCGTGCGCAAGCGCGTGGACGTCGGTCGGGTGAACGACCGCTACTTCGCGTCCGTGGCCAGTGTGGGGTTTGATGCCGAGATCGCTTACCGGGCCGCGCGGTGGCCGCGCTGGATCGACGGATTCGCGCGGCACATCGGCGCGGGGCTGCGCGCGCTGGCGGACTACCGGGCCGTACAAGCGCGGGTCACCATCGACGGACGGACCCAGACGGTGCCGCTGTTCTTTCTGGCCGCGGCGAACACAGTCTGGTATGGCGCCGGAATTCGCATCGCGCCGCACGCGCGGGCCGACGATGGAGAACTCGCCATTGTCTATGGGATGGATCTGACGAAGGCGGAGGTGGTGGGGGTCTTGCTCCGGACCTTCTCGGGGAGCCACCTCTCGCGACCGAAGATGGGCCACGCCTCCGCCCGCGAGGTGCACGTCGAGAGCGACGTCCCAATGCCGGTACAGGCCGACGGCGAGCCGCTGGGCCGGGTGTCCGCGACGTTCCGCTGCATCCCCGGGATGCTGGAGGTCCTGGTCCCGCGCCCGGAGCCCGACTGAGGAGGGGTCCTGATGGAAGCGATCTGGCAGTGGGGCATCGGGTTAATCATCTCGCTGCAGCAGTTTCGCGGGCCCGCGCTCGACACGCTGTTCAACTTCTTCACTCTCCTCGGTGATGAGGAATTCTATCTCCTCCTTCTGCCGCTGCTGTTCTGGAGCGTCGACTTCACCTGGGGCGCCCGCGTGGGGTTCATCTTCCTGCTGTCCGCCTTTGTCAACAGCATCTTAAAGGATGGCTTCGCGCATCCGCGGCCGTACGAACGCAACCCGGGAGTGAAGATCGGCGATGCGGAGGGGTACGGTCTGCCGAGCGGACACGCCCAGCTGTCCGCCGCGGTCTGGGGGACGCTGGGCCTCTGGGCGCGCCGCACCTGGGTGTGGATCGCGGCCGCCGTCATGGCGGGCATGGTCGGCCTGTCGCGGATCTACCTCGGTGTGCACTTCCCCACGGACGTCTTCGCCGGATGGCTACTCGGTGGCGCGGCCGTGGCCCTGTACTGGGGCGGCCAGGAACGGATCGAACGGTGGGTCAGCGGGCTGAGCGTGGGCACGCAGGTCCTGCTCGGCATCATCGCGCCCAGCGGCCTCTTTCTCCTGCACCCGGTGAAAGGCACGGCCAGCGAACTGGGTACGCTGGCTGGTGTCGCCGTCGGCCTGGCGCTCAGCTACAGGTACCTCCGCTTCCGGGCGACGGGGCCGTTCTGGCAGCGCGCGCTGCGGTTCCTGGTCGGCGCCGCGACCGTGATGATTCCCTATCTGGGGCTGAGGGCGATCTTTCCGGCGGAGGGCGAGTTATTGTACCTGCCCTTCCGGTTCCTGCGCTACTCGCTCGTCGGCGTCTGGATCGCCCTGGGCGCGCCCTGGTTGTTTACTGTCCTGCGACTGGCCCCGCGGAGTTAGTACCCCCTCCAGCCCGCCTCGACCCAGACGGTGACGTCAGGCGGCTCCTCGAAGAGTGGACCGATCTCGGCCGCCGTCTTGGGATCGCTCATGAATTTCTGGATCGCCTCCAGGCTGTCCCAGTAGTCCGTCGCCATGAACTGGCTGCGGTCCTGCGCGTTCAGATAGGCGCGGTGGCCGGTGCTGCCCATGGACCGACCGATGGGGGACAGCTTGTCCACGACGGCGTCGTGCGCCGCCCGGGCCTCCTGTTCGTTCCTGTGCTTGAGCCTGCCGCGAACCGTGACCACGTATTTCATCGGACCCTCCTTGTGGGGGTTTTGCTGGATATGACGTGGGCGCGGGCAGAAAGTGTGCGGGATGGTTGGCTGATTCTGTGCATCCATGTGTCATGCATGCGACGATTCGTCGATGCGTGGACATGTGGATGCAGGGACCGAAGGGCGGGAGGTGGGCCGGGCGCGCACAGTTTTGCCCGCTCCCCGCGTCAAACGTAAGATGAGGGGGACACCGGGGGAGGTGCGTGACGGCGAGCGGGGGGAGAAATGGGGTGAAGGTCCGCCGCGGGGACGGGAGCGCGGAGCGAAGGCCGGCGCGCAAGGACAGCCGGGAGGACTTCGGCGCGCTCGTCGAGCCGTTCCGGCGCGAACTCCTGGTGCACTCCTACCGCATGGTGGGGTCGTTCCACGACGCTGAAGACCTGGTGCAGGAGACGCTGCTGCGCGCCTGGCGGCACCGCCACACCTTCGAGGGGCGCGCGCCGCTGCGGGCCTGGCTGTACAAGATCGCGACCAACGCCTCGCTCGACCTGCTGCGGCGCCGGCCGCGGCGCCTCCTCCCCGAGGCCACGCTGTCACCGGGCGATCCGGGCCGGCCGGCCGAGCCGCCGTCGGGGGAACCCATCTGGCTGGAACCGTTCCCCGACGACCTGCTGGCCGATCCCGCGGAGATCCCCGAGGTCCGCTACGCCGCGCGGGAGAGCATTACGCTGGCGTTCATGACGGCGCTGCAGGCGCTGACACCGCGGCAGCGCGCGGTGTTGATCTTGCGCGATGTTCTGGGGTTCCGCGCCCGGGAGGTGGCGTCACTCTTGGGGTTGACCCTACCGACCGTGAACAGTCTCCTGCACCGCGCGCGGGTGACGCTCTCCCGGCGCTATCGTCCCGACCCGCCCGCGGCGACGATTGCCGCCCCGACGGGCGCCATTTCAGCCGTCCTGGATCGCTATGTCCGGGCCTGGGAGAACGGAGATGTGGACGGCCTGGTCGCCCTCCTGAAAGAGGATGCCACGGTCAGCATGCCGCCGTCGCCGTCCTGGTTCGCGGGGCGGGAAGCAATTCGCGCCTTCACGGCGGCGCGCATCTTTGTTCGGCCGAACACCTGGAAGCTCGTCCCGACGCGGGCCAACGCGCAACCCGCGTTTGCGCTGTATCAGCGCGCCGGTACGGGACCCTTCCAAGCATTCGGCATCCAAGTGTTGACCATCCGGGGCGACCGGATTGCCGGGATCACGACCTTCATCAGCTCGGATCTTGTCGGGCGGTTCGGCCTGGCGCCAGAACGATAGCGGCGCCAGGAGGCCGGGGGATGATCAGACGCGCCGCTCATACAGGACGGCGCGCGTGCCCCAGGAACCCTTGATGAATCCTGCTTCGCGGGCCCACCGGACGATCCGGGGATCCCGCGGGAGGAAGGTCTGGACCGCGGCGTAACCTCGTTCGCCGGCCGCCCGTCTGGCGGCAGTCAATCCCCGTTGTCCCCCGGCGAGCACCGAGGCAAATGCGGTCCTTCGCTCTTCCTGGGTCCACAGCACCACGGCGATATCCTGACCCACCAGGAGTTCGTTCCGGGCGGCCATCTTCTTTAGCACGTTCTGCGTGAGCGGAAGGAAGTGCCTTTGATAGGCGATGTGTCCCCCGCCCTGGCGACAGAAGAGACTCCGCCGCCACAGGCGGAGGGCCTCGGCGGCGCGGCGGCTGGTGCGGAGGCCGCTCGGCGCGCGCCGGGTCCTGGCGACTCGACGCGTGAAGACGGCAATGCGGCGGAAGCCTGTGGACTCGGCCAGGCGCTGCGCCGCCAGATTCCGTTCGCTCGTCCAGAGGCGAAGCGCAGGGCGGCGTTCTCGCCTGACCCGCGCCCGGGCCGCCTCGACCAGGCGCTGCGCATAACCTTGCCGGCGAAAGTCAGGATGCGTGCGGGCCTGTCCCAGCCAGAGGGCCCGGTCCAGGCACGGCGTGACGCCCATCATCGCTACGATCCGGCCGCGTTCTTCGGCCACCAGGATTTCCCGGGCGGCGAGCATCTCTCGCAGGTACGCGAGGACGTAATCGCCCGACCCCGCCGCCGCGCGACATAGTCGAACCAGGGCCTTGATGTCCCTGGGGGTCGCAGGTCGCACGCGGGGAGGGTGTGCGGATGAGCGCAGCGCCGGACCTACCTGGCAGGGCCCCGTTGGAGCTGAATCGTCGTGATGCAGGTCGGATCCTTAGGGAAGGACGAGAAGGTTCCGGTCCCGCGCCGTCCCTCGTATTCGAACGTGGCGACGTACCTCTTATTCGGCGGCAGCCACCATTCCAGGAAACCGTCGGAGCCCGTCCGCACGGTTCCGGTCCGGCTGACCGCCCCATCGGTCGAGCGCAGCCAGTAGCGGAAGGTCACCGCCTTCAGTTCGGCCTGACAGGAGCCTTTCACGTGATAGGTGCAGGGATGGGTCTGGCTGATGTACGGGGCGATGGCCACGTAGAACCCCGTCTGCGCCTGCAGGCCGGGGAGCGGCGCGAGAACCAGCAGCAGGATCAGCCCGACGGCCAGCGCGCCCGCAACCAGCCCTGCCCTGAGGAGACGATCCGACACTACCCTCACTCCCTTCGATAAGCCGGGTCCGTAATTACCTAGAAACTACGCGCCACGCCTGCCTGAGGCTATCGGACAGAGACCCGATTCCGGGCTCAGCCCCCCACCCCAGGCACGCCGCTCCCCTGGGGCCCCGATATCTATCCTTAAGGGGGGTATATTCCGCCCTTCGACGTATCGACGCCCCCCACCCCCTCCTCTACACTTTTAGGAAATCCCTTCAGGTCAATCTGGGCGGGTCCGTCGAGGGGCATTTGCGCAGCCCCTGTCGGGGCCTACCGGCGTTCCGATCGTCAGAGCGAAGGCCGAAGGAGGAGCGTGAATAGACCATGGCGCGGATTGTAGCAGTCCTCGCGATAACGTTGGGGCTCTGCCTCTCCTCGTTGCCGGGGATGGCGGCCCAGGACCAA
The DNA here is from genome assembly GCA_001443485.1 of Candidatus Sysuimicrobiota bacterium CSP1-3. GTDB lineage: Bacteria > Sysuimicrobiota > Sysuimicrobiia > Sysuimicrobiales > Humicultoraceae > Humicultor. The sequence goes on along the minus strand of LDXQ01000005.1, from coordinate 41,187 downwards.
GTCCCCTTGGTGGCCTTGTACCGGGCAACCGATCGGCAGCAGATACTGGAGGCCGGGGCGAGGCGCGAAGGGCGGCTGCTGCTCTATAGCGCGCTCAGCCTTGAAGAGGCCAACCCGCTGCTGGAGGCCTTCACGCGGCGGTACCCATTTGTCCGCGCGGAGATCTATCGGGCTTCCACGGAAGATGTCGCCCTCAAGGTCATCACCGAATACCGGGGGCGCAAGTACCTGGCGGATGTGGTGGAGCTCTCCAGCATCGACCTGGGGAAGGTCCAGAAGGAAGGCATCCTCACGCCGTTCGCCTCCCCGCGGTCGGGCGCCTACCCCAGGAGCGCCAAGAGCCCGGAGGGCTATTGGGTGATGACACGGGCCAACATGCTGGTCGCCGGGTACAACACCCGCGCCGTCGCGGCGGCGGACGCGCCGAAGTCGTATGACGATCTGCTGCAATCCCGCTGGCAGGGCAAAGTGGCCGTCGAGGCGGACGATCAGATCTGGCTGGCCTCGTTGTGGGATTTCTGGGGCGAGGGCAAGGCCCGCGAATACTTCTCGCGCCTCGGCCGCCAGGGACTGCAGGTGCGCAAAGGCCACTCCGCGCTGGCCGAACTCATCGCCGCCGGCGAGGTGCCGCTCTCCCCGCACGTCTACAACCACCGTGCGGAGCAGTTGAAGCGGCGCGGCGCGCCGATCGACTGGGCGGTGCTGGACCCCGTCGTCGCCGTCCCCCAGATGATCGGACTGCCCCGGCGGGCGGCGAACCCGCACGCGGCGATGCTCTTCATCGACTACATGCTCTCGTCGGAAGGACAAGCCGTCCTGGCCAAGCTGGGTCGCGTCGTGGCCCATCCCTTCGTCCCCTCTGATCCGCCGTACCTGGGGCGGGGATTCCGGTACGTCACCATCGATCCGGCCAAGTTCCTTTCGCAATTCGACTTCTACAACCGCCTCTGGGAGGAGTTGCTGGTCCGCGGGGGACGATGAGCCAGGCTGTTCCCTCCCGGCCGTTCTGGCGGTTGAGCCCGGCGCCGGGGCGCGGGTATTCCTGGCCCCTGGTTCCCAGCCTGGCGTCTCTCGCCGCCGCCTACCTGGCGTTGAGCCCGGTGATCTTCCTCATCTACGGGACGCTCGTGGGAGGAGATGGGCCGGGGCAGTCGCTGTTCGCTTCCTACCTGCGGGCCTACACCGCGCCGGGCGCCGTGCGCATGCTCGGCAACTCTGTGACGTACGCGGCCGGCGCGGCGGTGCTGTCCCTGCTGCTGGGGACCATCCTGGCCTGGCTGCACGAACGCACGAACACGGCGTTTCGGGGAACGCTGTTTATCCTCGGCATCGTGCCGCTTATCCTGCCCGGAGTCCTGTTTACCATTGCCTGGATCTTTCTGCTCAGCCCCAACATCGGTCTGGTAAACTTGGCGGCGCGTACCCTCGGCGTCCCGACGGCGCCGTTCAACATCTACTCCCTGGGGGGCATGATTTGGGTCGACGGTCTGCACTACTCCCCGTTCGCCTTCCTGATGATGTCGGCGGCGTTCCGCAGCATGAACCCGGCGCTTGAGGAGTCCGCGTTCGTCTCGGGCGCGGGTCTGGGCACGACCGTCCGGCGGATTACCCTGCGGCTGATGGCGCCCAGCCTGCTCTCCGTTTTCCTCCTGCTGTTCATTCGGAACCTGGGCACCTTCGAGGTGCCCGCCCTCATCGGGCGCCCGGCCGGGATCGAGGTGTTCACGGCCAAGATCTGGGCGGCGACGCGGCGGTATCCGCCGGACTTCGGTCTGGCCGGCGTGTACGCGCTGACGCTGCTGCTGCTTACCTCGGTGGGCCTCTTTGTCAACAGCCGGCTGCTCCGTGACACCCGCCGCTACGCCACGGTCACGGGTGAGGGGTTCCGCGGAAGAGTGCTGGACCTCGGGCCGTGGCGCGCCGTCACCGGGGCGGGGGTGCTGGCTTACCTGACGATCATCGCGCTGATGCCGCTCGCCGTCCTGCTGTGGAATTCCTTCCTCCCGTTCTTCATGCCCCCGTCGCGTCAGGCGCTCGCGGCGGTGACGCTGCACAACTATGCTGTCGCGTTTTCGTATCCCCAGGTGGCGCGCGGGCTGCGGAACAGCCTGATCCTGGCCGTCGGCACCGCGGCGCTCACAATGCTCATCTCCGCCAGCGTGGCCTGGATGGTCGTCCGGTCCCGGACGCGCGGCCGGTGGCTCCTAGATGTGGTGGCCACATTCCCCATTACCCTCCCCGGCATCGTGATTGGGGTGGGGCTGATCTGGACCTATCTCACGCTGCCTGTGCCGATCTACGGGACGCTGTGGATCCTGCTGATCGCCTATCTCACCCGATTTCTCCCTTACGGCATTCGGGCCTGCGGCGCGGCGCTGACGCAGATTCACCGGGAACTGGAAGATGCGGGCGAGCTCAGCGGGGGTACCTGGGGTGTGCGGTTTCGACGGATCGTTCTGCCCCTGCTCCGCCCGGCCCTCATCGCGGGCGGGACGTACATTCTAATCGTTTCCGTCCGCGAGTTCAGCAGTTCCGTGCTGCTCTGGGGCCCGCGCGCTGAAGTCCTCTCGGTGGTGCTGTTTGACCTCTGGCAATCGGGACTGTTTCAGCAAGTCTCCGCGATGGGGAGCGCCCTGTGCGCCGGCCTGATCGTGCTCGCCGCGGCCTTCTGGTGGGTGAATCGTCGTCAGGAACTGAACCCAGGATAGAGGAGAACCTCCGTGGTTCGCGTGGAAGGATTGACCAAGCATTTTCGAGTCGGCAACCGGACGATCCAGGCGGTCGGCGGCGTGACGTTTTCCATCCCGCAGGGGGCGTTCTTCACCCTGCTTGGTCCCAGTGGATGCGGCAAGACGACCATCCTGCGGTGCATCGCCGGGCTGGAGCAACCCGATGCCGGCGAAGTGTGGCTCGATGAGCGTCTGGTGTATTCGCACTCCCGCGGGACGGCGATTCCCCCGCACCGGCGCGATCTGGGCGTGGTCTTCCAATCCTACGCGATCTGGCCGCACATGACGGTCTACGAGAACGCCGCCTTCCCCCTGGAGGTGCGGCGGCGCCCCGGCGGCGAGGTCCGGCGGCGCGTGCGAGAAGTACTGGAACTGGTCGGGCTCGATGGGCTGGAAGCGCGCCCGGCCCCCAGTCTCTCCGGGGGACAGCAGCAGCGCCTGGCCCTGGCCCGGGCCCTGGTGCACGCGCCGAAGGTCTTGTTGCTCGACGAGCCGCTGAGCAACCTCGACGCCAAGCTCCGCGAGCAACTGGGGCGGGAGCTGAAGTCCATCCAGCGGCGCGTCGGGGTCACGACCTGCTACGTCACCCATGACCAAGCCGAGGCGCTGACCCTCTCCGATGTCGTCGGCGTGATGACCGAGGGCCGGCTCATTCAGACTGGGCCGCCGCGTGAGGTCTACGCCCACCCGCACGATCCCTTTGTCGCCTGGTTCGTCGGAGCGGCGAACCTCTTGCCCGGCCGGTTGGAGACGGTGAACGGGATCGCGATGGTGACGACCGCCTGCGGTTCTCTCCGCTGTGCGTCGCCCAACGGCCTCTCGTCCGGCGAGGTGCTGCTCTGTCTGCGGCCGGAAGATATCAAGATCGTGACGGATCGGCCGGTTACCGACGGGCTCAACGTGTGGAGTGGGATCCTAGAGGATGTGGTCTTCAGCGGGGAGAGTTCGGAGGCCTACGTGCGTGTCACGGGCACCACTCTCCGGGCGCGGGGCGCCGGCGCGGCGTTTCCACCAGCGGGCACGACCGTCTATGTCGTCTTTCCACCGGAGCGCTGCGTTGTTGTGCCCCGCGGCGCCGCCGGGTGATCCAGTCGACGCGACGGGCAAACCAGTCTCACGAAGCGGAGGACCCGATGGCGACGTTTTATGATGAATGGTTGGGATTCTGGAGTCAGGCCACCGAGAAGCGACGGCGGGCGCGCAAAGTCATCCATGAAGAAGAGTTGACCTGGGTGAAAACACCTCAAGATGCCCGCATCGCCCTCCTCGTTGCTCCGGAGACCGGGTTCGCGACCTGGGGGACGGCCAGCATGGTCGCCGAGATCCCTGTCGGCGGGCACACCGGCGAGCACGCCCACGGTGAGGAGGGCATCTACATCGTTGACGGCGAGGGCTGCAGCATCGTCGACGGCGCGCGCTACGACTGGGCCAAAGGCAGCACCTTGTGGATGCCGTTTGGCGCGCGGCACCAGCACTTCAACCGGGGACCGGTTGCGGCGCGCTATTACTCGTACATGGCGATCCACCTCGAGCACGCTATCGGCCTGGCGCAATTGGAGCAGTTTTCCGAGTGCGGCCCCACCGGCCGTGTGCCCGACGTGCCTCTCTCCGCCTCAGGGCTCGATCAGCAGGGCCGTCGCATCGTCCTCCGGTGGGAGGACGCGCCGCGCCGGCGAGGCACCGAGGCGGGAGCGCACAGCCGACGCGACGGCGAGGTGCCCCTCAAGGCCGACGCCGCGATGCAGGCGCAGGGGGCGTCCAACCACTCGCTCTTCATCGACTTCATGGGGTTCGTCGGTCGCGGCCGCCAGGACTTCCAGAACATGGAGATCGAGATCACCGGCATCCTCAGCGACGAACCAAGTGCGCACGGGGGCAAGCACGCGCACATGGAGGCGACGCTCTATATCATCCAGGGCGAGGGATACTCGGAGGTGGACGGGGAGAAGGTTCCCTGGAAGCCTGGTTCGTGCGTCCACATCCAGGGACCGCAGACCGTACACCAGCACTTCAACACGGGCAGGGTCCCCACGTATCAGCTGCGCTGCTCTCCCGGCATCCGCACACACTTCTTCCAGAAGATTGCGAAGGAACGCTTTCCCTACCTGTGGTTTGAAACTCGGAGCAGCGCGGAAGTGAGCGGGTAGGCGCTACCGCACGACGTCGAAGCTCAGCGTGCGCAGCAGGTCCGGGAGCGAGACGCCGGCCTCATACTCCGGCGCATTCTCCAGTTGCTCCAGGTTGTTCAGCCCCGACCACTTGTAGACCCGGTTCGTGGCGGAGATGATACGGGCGGGCCGCTCGGAGCTCGCGTTGAAATGTTGGTGCATGGTGGCCGGGGGGACATAGACTACATCGCCGGCCTTCCAGGTGAACCGCTGCGGCTTATCGGGTACGATCCAGCGCCAGCCCTGCGCGTCCGCGTCCACGTCACAATCCCAGTGGAGGTCGTAGCCGGTCCCTTCGACGACGTAGAACGCCTCTTCCGCGAAGTGGCGGTGCCGGCCGGACCGGCTCCCCGCGGGGATGACCTGCATGTAAATGTCGAGCGTCTCCGCCCGCGTGTGCATCTGCTCATTGACCATGTGTTTGAGCAGGCCGTGGGAGGAAAGTTCCCAGGGCATCTCCTCCGGTTTGACCAGGCGCCGGCGCCCCGTGTCGCGGACCGGCCGGTCCGCCGCGTCGGCCAACAGCCGCCGGTAGAAGTCGGCCTGCCGGGTGCCCCGCTGCCAGACCTTGCTCTCTCCCCAGGCCATGGCGGTCTACTCGTCCTCCCGCGGCACGAAACCCTCGCCGGTCGGGCTCGGCCCCTTGGGGCGCGGGATCAGGGTCTTCTGGAAGAGCATGTTCATGAAGATGAACATCGGCTTGGCCTTCATGACGAGGGCGCGCGCTGGACGCTGCGGGTCCCCATTGTTGTGCTGGTGGACCGTGTGGTTGGGGACCACCGCCACGTCTCCCGCCTCCCACTCGTAGCGGACGCCGTCGTGGAGTTCGAAGCCCTTGCCGTCCAGGATATAGAAGATGGCTTCGTTGACGTGGAAGTGCATCTGCGATTTCCCGCCGGGAGCGAACTCCTCCACGTGTAAGTGCAGGGTCTGGCCCAGGCCGTCTTCCGGGTGAAGGTAGTGGCGCGAGAACTCCTGCGGCCCGTCGATGAACGGGATCTCCTCGGCCCGGCGCACTCGGGGGAGGGAGCGCAGGCGGCGCAACTCCTCTTTGAGACTGTACTCTCCCCGGATGCCGCGGAGGAAGACCCGGTCGGTGCGGTCCTCGAAGTTCCGTCTGGCCATCTGCGGGCTCCTTCTGACGACGGATTACCAGAAAGTATAGCGCAGGGGGCGGGACCGGAGAACCGGGGAAATCTACCCGGGCCTGCGCCGCCCTCCCGAGTGGATCTGGGGATGGCTAGAACAGGATTTGCCTGCATCCCATTGAACACCGTTCTTAGCCAACTCTTCTCCCAGGAGCCGCGCGTTTGCTCGCCCGAGATAGCCTCGCCCTCAGCGTCGTGATGCCAGTCTACAACGGCGAGGACTACCTGCAGGCAAGCATTGAGAGTATCGTCCGCCAAAGCTTCGGCAACTTCGAGTTCGTCATTCTGGACGACGGTTCCACCGATCGTACCCCGCAGATCTTGAGCGAATGGGCCGGGCGCGACGGCCGGATTCGGGTGATCAGCGGCCGGCCACGGCGCGGGGTAGTCGGCAGTGCCAACCGCGTCGTCCGCGAGGCGCAGGCCCCGATCTGCGCGCGGATGGATGCGGACGACGTCTCTCATCCTGATCGACTGCGCCGCCAGTGGGAGGTACTACAGTCCCATCCGGACGTCTGCCTGGTCGCCACGCTCTTCGAGTTGATCGATCGGCGCGGCCGGGTGGTTCGCTCCAGAGATAGATCCACGCTCCTGCGGAGGGGGCTCGTGCCGCCGTTCCCGCACGGTTCCATCATGTTCCGGCGGGGTGCCTTCGAGGCCGCCGGCGGGTACCGCCAAGCGTGCACCTATTGGGAAGATCGCGACCTGTTCATCAGGATGGCGCAACAGGGTCGCATCCTCGTGCTCCCCGCGCCCCTCTACCGGCTCCGCTGTCACGCGAAATCCGCCAGACTGAGTGCCTCGTCCCGAGATCTGCGCGACGCCTTTCGCCTGATGCATCGCTGCCTGGCCGCGCACCGCGCCGGACGGGACTACACTGCTCTGCTGGACGGTAGTGGGGGACCCGGCGGCGAGCCGGACGACGTCGCCCTGCAGTGGCTCAGCCTGCTGGGATCCCTGCGGCTGTGGGCCGGACTGCGGCCGGGAATTCTGCGCCACCTCCTCTCCCGGGGCGGCGTCCGCGTGAGCGCCGCGAGCCTCCGCGTCCTGGCGCTCGCCGCGCTGGGAGAGGTGAGCCCCAGGCTCTACCGGCGGCTGCATCAGGGAGTCCATCGCCTGCGGGACCGGCAGGCCGCCAGAGTCATTGACGAGCAGAGGCCCGTGGAATGGCGATTACAGTAGCGGTCGTCGGGCTGGGACTCCGGGGGCGCCAATGGGTGGAGGCGCTCCGCCGGACGCCCGGCTACGAGCTCGCTGCCTGCGTGGACGTGGAGGGCACGACGTTGCAAAGGGCGGCCGCAGCGCTGGGCATCCCCGCCGGCCGGTGTTTCGTCCGACTGGAAGATGCGCTGGACGACACGCGCCCCCAGGCAGTCATCGTGGCCTCCTCCATTGACAACCATGTGCTCCCCAGCCGGACGGTGCTGGCGCGGCGCATCCCTCTCCTGGTGGAGAAGCCGTTTGCCCTAACCCTGCGCGAGGCGCGGAGCCTGGCGGCCTTGGCCGCGGATGCCGGGGTCCCGCTGGTCGTTGGGCAGACCTACCGCTACACGGGTATGGCCCAGACCCTCAAACGATTTCTGGGTACAGGGGCGCTTGGCCGCACCGGCCTGGTCGTCTACCAGGTCTACCGGGGGAATACGTACATGCGGGCCGCCGTGGCGGCGCTTCCCCATGGCGTCCTCTGGGAGACGGGAGTCCACCACATCGACCTGCTGCGGTACGTGCTGGGGCAGGACATCATTGCGGTGAACGCGGAGAGCTTCTCCTTGCCCTGGAGCCGTCTGGGTCCCGGCGCATCGATGTACGTGTGGCTTACCTTCGGCGACGGCACGCGCGGTGTCTTGTTCTTGACATACGACTCTCGGCCGGCGTCGTCGCTGCGGATCGTCGGCGAGCGGGGCACCCTGATCCCCTGGCGCCGCTGGCTCTTCCTCACCGGTCAGAGTCGGTTCCCGCGGGTCGTGGGCATCGCCCCCCATCTTGTCCCCGAGCGAGCACTGCTCGCGCAGCTGGCGAGCGCCATCGAGACGGGGGAGACTCCGGAGTGCAGCGCGACGGATAACCTGAGAACCGTAGCCGTTCTGGAGGCCTGCGCCCGGTCGGCGGCCGAGCGACGGACCATCAACCCGCAAGATCTGCTCAATGAGCCTCCCTAGACCGCGCGTCCTCGCCATCGGGATCGACGCGGCCGAGCCGGCGCTCGTCAAGAAGCTGATGGACCAAGGCGAGCTGCCCTCGCTGAAAGCCCTGCGCGATCACGGCTGCTGGGGCGAGGTCCGCTCTCCGGCGGCCATCGGCAGCGGCGCCGTGTGGCCGACGTTCATGACCGGGGAGGGTCCGGCCGTCCACGGCGTGTATTCTGTCCTGCCCTGGGACCCCCGCACTATGAATCTGGTGCGCCTGACCACGGACCATTTGACCCCCTTCTGGCGAGGGCTTTCGGATGCAGGTTACGCTGTCGGGGTACTGGACGTCCCGTTCGCACCGGTTATCGGCCTTGCGGGGGGTGCCGAGATTTCCGAGTGGGGAGCGCACGATCGCGTGCGCGGCCGGATGCTGGTTTCCCCCCCGGGCGTGGGCGAGTGGCTGGCCCGCACGGTGGGAGACCATCCGCTGGGAGGAAGCCGGGTGGAGGTCTCCGGCCCCGGAGACCGGAGGGCGCTGCAGCGGCTGGCGGCCATGTGCCGGTCCGGGGTGCGGCTCCGGGGAAGCCTCGCGACGCGGTTTCTGAGGGAATGGCGGCCGGACGTGCTCATCGTCGTGTTTCCCGAAGTGCACCATGCCTCGCACTACCTGTGGCACACCGTGCACTCGATGGTCGATTCGCCGCTGGCAAGCCAAGAGGGGGCAAGTGCCGGTAGCATCCCCGGCCTGATCGACGTCTATCGGGAGGTCGACCGCCAGATTGGCGATCTGACCCGGGCCGTCGGTGAAGACGCCACGGTGCTGGTCTTTTCTCTCCACGGGATGCGCGCGACGCGGGGCATTCCTACCGTTCTCGATCCCCTGGTCCGGAGCCTCGGGATGGCTGCGCGCCGCTCGTGGCGGTCGGGCTCCTGGTCCGCGCGGCGGGAGGAGGCTCGGTCGCTGGCGAGGCGAATCGTGCCCCCTCCATTGCGCCGGCTGTACCGGCGAGCCTCTAGATCGCTCTTCCGTCTGCCGCAGCCGTATGTCCCTCTGGCATTTGACTGGTCCAGAACGATCGCGTTCCCCATCCCGACGGACCAGCACGGCTGGCTGCGGTTGAACCTGAGGGGCCGGGAAGTCGAGGGGGCCGTTGACGCCGCGCGGTACGACGAGGTCTGCACGCAATTGGAGCAGGTGCTGCGGGGGCTGCGGACTATCCGCGGAGATCGCGTTGTGGCAGACGTCCTCCGCGTCGGACGCGAGGCCGGCCATCCTCCTGAGCACCTGCCTGACCTCATCGTGCACTGGGACGATCACGCGCTGGCAAATCCGCTGCGCCTCGCCAGTCCCCGTGTCGCGGCCCGCCCTCAGGGCACGAGGTTCACGGGGCAGCACGCGCCTGCGGGGTTCTTCCTCCTGCGTCCGGCAACGGGTCGGACGCTCAGTCTCGGGGCCGTGGTTGCCGCGGACGAGCTACATCGGGTTGTCCAAGCAGGAATGAGAGCCTGAATCCGCGCCTCGGCCGGCGCACCCCGGCGCTCAACGCGCCGGGGGTCTTGGGCGTCCTACCTAAGGGGAACGTCCCGTGACGATAGACTTCTTCGCGCCGGAGGCAGTTGAATGTCTTCTCATCAAGTGAACCGAACGAACGTTGAGCGGCTTCGCGGTCTGCTCGCCGGTGCGCTCGGCGCTGTGTTTCTCGCCGCGCTTTCAGGCTCAGGGCCGGTCTGGTCGGCGCCGCCGGCACCAGTGCAGTACGTCGACCTCTACGCCGGCCTCGACGCGAAACTCAAGGCAATCGACGGGGTCGTGACTGCACGCTCGACCGGCGGGAAACACGATGTTACCTTCAGCGCCGAACTCCTGCCGGCCAACGCCAACATCGGCGAGCCTCTCTTCCGTGAACAGACCTGGCCGGCCGTGCTCCTGAACCTCGACCGGCTGCAGCAGTTGGGGGTGCGCGGAGTGAAGGTGGCCGTGAAGTACCCGGTCCTGATCCCCTCCTTCCCCCGGTCGGCGGACTACCTGGAATTCTACCGGCGGGTGGGCCAGGAGGTGCGCCGGCGGAATCTGAAGCTCCTGGTGCAGATGACCGACGGCTTCCGGGAGTCGGCGTTCAGCGCGCTGCCGGTCGAGCCGTACTACGCCGGTCTCACCTGGGAGCGCTACCGGCGGGAAAAGCGGCAGATGGCGGAGACGATCATCCGCGAGATCCGGCCCGACTACCTCACCGTGCAGAATGAGCCGGGGACGCAGGCGCACAACACCGGCCTGCCCATGACGGTGCAGAACGTCACCGATCTGCTGGAGTCCGTCACCCGCGGGCTGGACAAGCGCGGTACGCTGGTGGGGGCGGGCGCCGGGACGTGGGAGGATCTCGCGTACGCGCAGAGCCTGTCCCGGATCGGCGCGATTGACTACCTGGACATGCACATCTACCCGATCACCCGGGACTACGTGAACGACCGGGCGTTTCGCTTCGCCGAGATCGCGCAGCGCGCCGGCAAGCGCCTGGTTCTGGGCGAAGCCTGGCTCTACAAAGCCAGCGACCAGGACCTGCGCGCCGGGAACGTCGCGGCCGCCCCGGGGTTGTTCGCTCGCGACGTCTTCAGTTTCTGGGAACCCCTCGACGCGCAGTTCGTGACCACCGTCGTCAAACTCTCCCATGCCGTGAAGATCGACTTCACCTCGTTCTTCTGGTCCCGCTACTTCTTCGGGTACGTGGACTACAGCGAGCGGACTGGCCGGCTGCCCCCAGGCGAACTCTCCCGGCTGGCAAACGCGGCGGCGGGCCGGAACATGACGGCGGATCCGCCCCGGATGACGCAGACGGGTGCGACCCTGCAGCGATTGATCAAGCCCTGACGCCGTCGTTGAGGCCTACGATCTGAACCACGCGGAAGTGGCGGACGACGTCGACCAGTGGTTCCAGCGGCACCTGCCGGTCGGCAGCTCCACCCGCGTCTAGCGCCGCGGATATTGGGCAAGTCCTCAAAGGAACACCACTGCACCGCTGCTCTCGGGAGCCGTCGTGCCGATACGCCCTTCTGCAGTCGTATTCCTGGCGGTTGCTGTGTTCAGCGTCGTGCTGGTGGCCGTGCTCCCCGCCGGTCCGCCTGCCGGGGATTCCGCGCCCCCCGTCACGTGGACTCCGCCGGTCTCCGACCCGGCGGATCCTCCGCCCTCTCCCGGTTCTCTCACGGGACCAGACGAACCTGCCGCCGAGATGCGGTCGGCCCCATCCGAGGCCTCCCTCGAAGTACTGCAGACAGACGCCACCCGGCCCATCCGGTCCGGCGTCCGTGCCGCGCCGGCTGTGGTGAAGGCGATCTACCTGACGTCGTGGAGTGCCGCCACCCCCAGCCGGCTGGCTCAGGCCGTGGACCTCATCACCCGGACGGAGCTGAACGCGGTCGTCATTGACATCAAGGACTACAGCGGCAAGGTCGTCTTCGAGACCGCAAACCCCGGCGTCGCCGCGGTCGGCTCGGTCGAGCGGAGACTGGACCTGGCCGTCCTTGTCCGGCGCCTCCACGAGAACGGCATCTACGTCATCGTGCGGATCGCCGTCTTCCAGGACCAGCACCTGATCAAGGTGAGGCCGGAGTTGGCCGTCCGGAATCCCGCGGGCCGGGTCTGGCGCGACCGGAAGGGCCTAGGTTGGGTTGATCCGGCGTCGCAAGAGGTCTGGACATACATCGTCGAGGTGGCGCGCGCGGCCGCGGACGCCGGCGTGGACGAGCTGAATTTCGACTACATCCGCTTTCCCTCGGACGGCAACCTGTCCGGCATCCGGTATCCGGTGTTCAAGGCGGGGACGCAGACCCGGCGGGAGGTGCTGCAGCAGTTCTTCGCCTACCTGACAGCGGAGCTGCGCGACGCCGGCCCGGTCCTGTCGGCCGACCTGTTTGGCCTGGCGACCGTGCGGGAGGACGACCTCGGCATCGGACAGGTGCTGGAGGACGCGCTGCTACACTTCGACGTCGTCGCGCCCATGGTCTATCCATCACACTACGCCCGGGGCTTTCTCGGGTATGCGAACCCGGCGGCGCATCCTTACGAAGTCATCGTGTATTCTCTCAACCGAGCGGTCCTGCGCCGGCAGCGCCTGGCCAAGACCCTTGCGGCTCTTTCGGCAGAAAGCGAGCGGGGCGGGACGCATCCCCTCGGGCAGATCAGGCCCTGGCTCCAGGCGTTCGACCTGGGCGCGCCCTACCCGCCCAGTGCCGTCCGGAGGGAGATGCAGGCGGTTTTGGATGCCGGACTCCGCTCCGGCTGGCTCCTGTGGAGTCCCTCAAACCGGTATCAGGCGGCCGTCTTCCAGAGAGAGTAGCGCGGTCTCTTAGTCCAGGTCGGATTCGTCTCCAGAGCCGCTCAGGATCCATGAATGTCGTCCGAGGGGTGGCTGGCGCCATCACCTCCCCGTCCATTGATGATCCCCCGGACCCCAGCTTCCTGATCATCGACGCCACGGAGCCGAAGGACCGCCCCTACCCCAAGCGACGGCGGGTGTCGCAGGAGGTGATGGATCGGATGTCGCTAACCAGGTGCATCACGCCGGAGGTACTGGCGCGGCTGCGCTGGGAGGGATCCGATGCACGTGATCTGTTTCACCTGTCCCAACTGCGGGAACGAGTCTTACATCACCGATGAGTTTGCCGGACAGGGATACGATTGGTTCTGACCGCGGGGCCAGCACGTCTGAAAGAGCACGAGTCCCTGCTGCGCAGCGCACGCCCGGTCGCGAACAGCCGAAGGGGCCGGCATCGCGCGGCGCGGCCATGCAGCGTCCGCGGCGCCCGAATGGGTGCTCATGACCCGAATCGCGGCGTCACCGTCTCGGCGAAGGCGCGCAGCAGGCGGCGCTGCTCCTCGGGTGGCGTGACGGCGCCGCCGTGGGTGCCCCGACCGGGCAGTAGGATGGCTACCTCGTCCACACCCGCCGCCTCAAGCCGCGCCACCGCTTGCGCGCAGTCCTCCGCGCTTCCGAGTAGCGCGAGCTTGCGCGCCAGGTCGTCTGTGACATCCGCCGCCGCCTCGGCCGCGCCGCCTTCCCAGTAGCGGGCCTTGATGCGGGCGATGAGCGTCTGATCAGGCTCGATGGCCCGCAGGACCTCAGGCGGAGCCCCTCCGACGATGTGCGCGATCGCCGGCCGGATGGCGTCCACGGCCTCGTGGATCCCCCGCCCCGGGACCCACGTCGCCCAGCTGATAATCTGAAACCCATCCAGACTACGTCCTGCCCGCTCCGCACCCATTCGGACGTGACGCAGGGCGTACTGCAACCCCTCCGGCGAGACGAGCGCACCGATCACTACCCCATCCGCCACCGCCCCTGCGGCTTCGAGCACCCGCGGCCCGCGGCCGGCAAAGAGAACCGGCAGGGGATACCGTGCCTGGAAATCCAGCGCCGCACCCTGCACCCGCACCGTGCGGCCGTCAAACTGTACGGTCTCCCCGGCCAGCAGCCGACGGATGACGGTGGCGGCTTCAGCGAGACGCAGGGCTGGTTCGTGCTGTTGAATCCCCAGCGGCGTGAGCAGTTCGCCCCGGTTCCCGGCCCCCAGCACCAGCCGGAACCGGCCGCGGGCAATTTCGCTGACCGTGGCCGCCCCCCGCGCGATCACCGCAGGATGCCGCGTATAGGGATTCACGACCGCCGCCCCCAGGGTGAGCCGGCGGGTCGCCCCCGCGCAGACGGCAAGCACGCTGAAGACCTCTCGGAAGAACGTCTGATCCGGGTACCACGCGCCGTGAAATCCCAGGGATTCGGCGAACTGTATCGTCGCCACCGTCGTGGCGACGTCATCGGCCGGCCGGGCGGAGAAACTGAATCTCATGCCATGGTCCCTTCCACTAGGTAAGTGCGCAGCCGACCGGCACTGAGTCCGGCTAGGCCCAAGCGCTCCGCTGTCCGCCCCTGGGCCCAGAAGTCCACGCCGCGGACGACGGAGGCCAGCGTGATCACCGCGTCGGAGATTGGCGTGGGCACATCTACCAGCCGCCCCACAGATGCTATGAGCACAATGCCGTACGGCACGTCCTCATCGACGTACCGCCAGTGAATCCGATCCCGGATGCCCATGGGTTCGCCCGGTTGGCGATAGACCTCTGGGCTGCCGCCAAACTCTCGGTACACCGCATCCAGCGGCAGCGCGTCCACGCCAAGGGCGCGGAGGACCGCCACGCGCTCCGCATCGTGAGCGTCCATCGCAGCTACGATCCGCGCCGTCATGCCTTCGTTCATCAAGGAGAGCGCGCCGTCCGTGCGTTCGATCGCCGCATAGTTGAGGAGCATCGGCAGGGGGTGGACGATGAGGTTCGGGTGGTGCAGGGCGACGTCCAGCACATGGATGGCCGGATGCAGCGGGATCCCCGCCGGCACACGGGCCAGCAACTCAACCGTGCGGCATGCCGGAAACGCGGCGGCGCGCAGCCGTGTGCGCATCCGCACCTGCACCACGCCAGGGCCGACCAAGCGCGCCGAGCACGGCGGCGTCGCCGTCTCACCTAGGAGGATGTCTGGACGATGCCGCCACGCACGGGCGAACAGGAGTGAACCGGCCAGGCCGGAGAAGATCAGCACGGCCTGTCCGGATTGCAGGTGCGGGGCAAGCGAGGCGGCGACGGCTTCGTGGCCGGCCGACTGCACGCAGACGAAGATCACGTCCGCCCCGGCGGTGGCTTCAAACGTCCCTTCTACTCGAACTGGACCGCCGCTCGCGGTCACATCCCCGCGCAGTTCGATGCGCTGCGCCATGCGCAGCTCCTGGCGCCGCTCCGCGCTGCGGGTGAGCAGGACGACGTCCACACCCTGGGCCGCGAGCAGCGCTGTGGCCGCGCAACCGATGGCGCCGCCGCCGACTACGACCGCGCGCACCGTGCCCCTGCCCGGCCGGCGGGCGGTGTCACCGCTCCGCCCCCACCCAGACAGTCTCGAAGACCCGCAGGAAGTTGAGCCCGAGCACCTTCCTGATGCGCGCCGGCGCGTAGCCTCTGGCCGCCATCGCCGCGGTGAGCGCCGGCAGATTGGCGCGCGAGGTCAGTTCACCGACGTAGCGGTACTTAGGACCCGCACCTAGTCCCGGGATGCGCGCGTGCAGGATGCCGACCTCCAGCTCGTTTCGGCCCTCTCCGATGTCCAGGCCGATGGCCACGTGGTCCTCGCCGACCAGACCACAAAGGTAATCAACGTGGGACAGCATCTGTTCGATCGTCGTCCCGGTTGTGCCACCCTTGGGCACGATGATGTCAGAGTACGCGGACACCCCGATGACCCCGCCCGTGGCGGCCACGGCACGGATCATCGCGTCGCTGGCGTTGCGCCGCGTGTCGCACAGGGCCCGAGCGTTGGTGTGGGACAGGATGACCGGTTTCGTGGCCGCCTCCGCGGCCTCCAACACGGTGCGGTCGCTGGCGTGCGAGAGGTCCACGACGATCCCCACGCGGCACATCTCCCTGACGAGGTCCTGTCCGAACCGGCTCAGTCCCCCGTCTGTGGCCTCCCCACACCCGTCTCCGGCCAAGCTGCGGTGCTGGTAGGTCAGCTGCATCACGCGCAGGCCCATCCGCTGCAGCATCTCCACGAGCGAGAAATCCCCTTCCACGGCCGCCGAAGACTGGGCGCTCAGCACGAACGCGATCAGCCCCGCCGCCTTGGCCGCGCGGATGTCCTCGCTGCGCAGCGCGATCCGCGCCCGCCCGTTGCTCGCGACGGCGCGGCGGTGCCAGGAAGCCAGTCCTCTGGCGGCCTCGGTGAAGTCGTCCTCGATCCAGACCGCGTCGACGACGGGCGCCGTCACACCACCCTCGCGCAGCACATCGAGATAGACGGGCTTCTCGTCATAGGTCAGGCGGTACATGAGGTGGGTGGGATCCCGGCCGTCAATGATGATGGCCTCCCGGTGCAGCGCGGTGGCCTCCGCGGTCAGAGTTGTCATGGCAGGACGCTCCTTCTCACTGGAGTTGGACAATCTGCTCGGCGAACGCCGCCATGTGCTCGACGGTTTCTGCGACGTCGCGGGCGCTGAACGAGAGGAGGAAGGTGGACACGCCAGCCCCGCCGTACTCCTGCAGCCGTTCGATGACCTGCTCGGGTTCGCCAGCGACGCGCTTGCTGCTGGGATGACCGTGCAGGGACCGCGCGGTCTCCCGGCCGGGGCGCGTCAGTTCCACGGTCAGCGACAGACCGATCTCCAGGCGGCCAGGATCTCTGTCGTGCCGGCGCGCGGTCTCCTCCAGCTGCCGGCGTCCGGCGGCCACCTCCTCCACGGTGAGCGCGGCCGGCACCCATCCGTCGCCCACGCGCGCGGCGCGGCGGATGGCCGCCTCAGAGTTGCCCCCAATCCAGATGGGCGGGGGCGTCTGTGGCTTGGGGTAGACCTTGGCCCGCGCCAGCGTGCGGTACGTGCCGCTGAAGGTGACCTCATCGTCGCGCCACAGCGCGCGGATGATCCGGATGTACTCATCGGTGATCCTGCCACGCGCCGGATAGGCGTCGCTGCCCAGGGACAGGAACTCGTCTTCGTAGCGCCCGGCTCCCACGCCCAGAATGACGCGGCCCGGCGCGAAGCCGTCCACGGTAGCGACCTGCTTCGCAACTAGCACCGGGTCGCGCAGCGGCAGGATGACCGTGGCCACCCCCAGGCGGAGGCGGGAGGTGAGCGCGGCGAGACGGCCCATCACCATCAGCGGCTCGTAGAAGTCGGGCTGGGACAGCGGCCGCAACTCATCCGGCGTCGCCAGATGGTCATGCAGCCAGACGGAATCGTACCCCAGCGCCTCCGCCGTCTTCGCGATGGCGTCGATGTGCTCGGGACGCGCCAGGTCGGGATCGCAGATGACGCCCGCGCAGTTGGGGAGTTTGATCCCGAACTTCATCTCGCTCACGCCCGTCCGCCCGGCTGCGGCACCGCGGCCTCCGAGTGGAGGAAGCAGGCGACGGCATGGCCGGGCGCCAGTTCCACGAGCAGGGGCTCGCGCTGCCGGCAGACGTTCATGGCATGCGGGCAGCGCGCGGCGAACCGGCACGAGGGCGTGGTGGCCGCCGATCCGTTCCCGGCCGGGAGCAGCACCCGCGGGCGCCGCGGTCCCGCCACCACCAGCGTCGGCACGGCGGACATGAGCGCCTGCGTGTACGGGTGCAGCGGCGTGCGCATCACCGCGTCGGTGCCGCCGATCTCCACCAGCTTCCCCTGGTAGAGGATGGCCACGCGGTCGGCAATGTAGCGAACGGTGGACAGATCGTGCGAGATGTAGAGGATCGTCAGGTCCAACTCATCGCGGAGCCGCCGGAGCAGCCGCAGGATGCCGGCCCGCACCGAGACATCGAGCATCGACACCGGCTCGTCGGCCACCAGCAGGCTCGGCTCCAGCACGATAGCCCGGGCGATGGCCACGCGCTGCCGCTGCCCCCCGCTGAGCTGGTGGGGGTACCGGTTCAGGAACGCGTCGGGCGGACGCAGCTCCGCCTGCGCCAGCGCCCGCCGCACCCGCTCCAGGCGGTCGGCGCGCGCGCCGATCCCGTGGATCTCCAGCGGTTCTTCCACCCACCAGCGGATCAGGTGCTGCGGGTTGATGCTCTCGTACGGATCCTGGAAGATCATCTGCACGCGGCGGTGGAACTCCCGGCGGCCCGCCCCGCGCAGCCCGGCGAGGTCCTCTCCGTTGAACAGCACGCGTCCGTTGGTGGGCGTCTGCAGGGCGGCCATCAGTTCCGCGATCGTGCTCTTGCCCGAGCCGCTCTCCCCCGCCAGGCCGAGGATCTCGCCCTCCCGCACGGCAAACGAGACGCGGTCGAGGGCCTGCACGATCCGTGCCCCCGGCGCGGTCCCGGCCTCCGTGGACCCGCGCACCTGGAAGATCCTGGTCACCGCGTCGAACACGACGATGGGATTCATGGCGTCCCGGCGAAGGCGCGGGCCCAGGCGTCGCCTGTGGCCATGGTCTGACGCATGCGTGGGGCGTCGGCGGCGAAGTGGCAGGCGGCGAGATGCCCCGGCGCCACCGCCTCGAGGGGCGGTTCGGCCAGGTGGCAGCGATCGTCGGCGAACGGGCAGCGTTCCGCAAACCGGCAGCCACGGGGCGGGGCCACCAGGTTCGGCGGCGCTCCGGGGATGGAGATCAGTTCACTCTGCTCGGCGGCGGGTTTCGGCGAGGCCCGCAGCAGCCCCATCGTGTATGGATGCGACGGGCTGCCGAAGACCTGCGCCAGCGGTCCGAACTCCACGATCTTGCCCGCGTACATCACCGCCACGGCGTCGCACAGTTCCGCGACCACCGGCACGTCGTGCGTAATATAGAGGAAGGCCAGGCCCAGGTCCGCCCGCAGCTGCTCCAGCAGGTTCAGAATGCGGTCCTGCACCAGCACGTCGAGCGCGGTGGTGGGTTCGTCGGCGATGAGCAGGGCCGGCTGCAGCGCAATGGCCATCGCGATCGCCACGCGCTGCCGCATCCCCCCGCTGAACTGGTGCGGGTAGTCGTACAGCCGGCGGCGTTCGATCCCGACGCGCTCGAACAGGTCCTCTGCGCGGCGCCACGCTGCCGCGGCGTCGACGTGCTCGTGGATGCGGATCGTCTCCACGAGTTGATCTCCCACCCGCAGCACCGGGTTCAGGGCATTCATGGCACTCTGCGGCACCATGGCGATCCGCCGCCAGCGGACCCGGCGCATCTCCGAGGCGGACAGCCTCGTCAGATCGACGCCCTCCAGCAGCACGCGGCCGCGCTCGATGAAGCCATTTGGCGGCAGGATGCGCAGCAGCGCGCGGGTGACGGTGGTCTTGCCGCACCCCGATTCCCCGACCAGCCCGACCGACTGTCCCGCCGCGATGGAAAGGCTCACGCCGTCCACCGCCCGCACCAGCCCGGCGCGGGTGCGGTAGGAGACCACGAGATCCTCGATCTGCAGCAGCATCAGACCTCACCCCGCAGCCGGGGGTTGGCGTACTCCTCGACGCTGCGTCCCACCAGGAACGTGGCGACGACGAGCAGGATGATGCTGAACCCCGGCGGCAGCACCCACCACCAGGCGCGCTGCATGGCCCCGGTGGTGAACGCCAGGTTCAGCATGCTGCCCCAGCTGATCACCAGTGGGTCACCCAGGCCGAGGAAGCTCACGCTGGACTCGGTGATGATCGCCCACCCCACACCGATCGCCATGTAGAGCATCGCCAGCGGCAGGATGTTGGGCGTGATGTGATGGTAGATGATGCGCCACGGTCCCGCCCCGGCCACGCGCGCCGCCTTGATGTAGGGCCGCTCCCTCAGGGAGAGAACCTGGGCGCGGATGACGCGTGCCGACGAGCGCCAGTACAGCAGGGCGATGGCGATGATGACGTTCGCGAGTGACGGCTTCAGTAGCGAGACGAGAATGATCACGAACGGCACGAAGGGCACGGCGTAAGCGAAGTCGACCACGCGCATCAGCAGGTCGTCCACCCACCCGCCGAAGTAGCCGGCGATGACCGCCACACTGGTGCCAACCACGGTGGTCATCAGCGCGGCCAGGAAGCCGACCAACAGCGCCGCGCGGCTGCCTACCACTACCTGGCTGTAGATGTCCCGACCGAGGTCGGTCGTGCCCAGCCAGTGTGCGCGCGAAGGCGGGTCGAGCCGGGCGATAGTCCCGTTGGGTCGGCGGTTGATCGCCCATGGGTCGTCCGTCATCAGCACCGGCGCCAGCAGCGCCACCAGCACGAAGAGCACAATCACGGTGATCCCCACCGCCGTGGACAGATCCCGGAAGAGGATCCGCCGGAGGATGCCCAGGCGCGTCCGCCATGATGGGCCCGTCGCCGCGGCCAGCGTCAAACCTTCACTGAGGTTGCGGCTCACTGCAGCCTCACGCGCGGATCGAGGTAGCCGTAGACCATGTCCGCCAGCAGGTTCATCAAGCCCACGCCCACAGCCAGCAGCAGGAACATCGCCTGCGCCACTGGGTAGTCCCGCCGTTGGGTGGCCATGACGATCTCCCGGCCCAGTCCCGGCCAGGAGAACGTGTACTCCACCACGATCTGTCCGCCCAGGGCGAGGCCCAGGAAGACGGCAGCGGAGGTGACCACGGGCAGCAGCGCGTTGCGCAGCACGTGGCGGAACATCACGCGCGCCTCGGACATCCCCCGCGCGCGGGCGAACTCCACGTACTCCTCGCCAAAGTTCTCCAGCATGGCGTTCCGCACCAGCAGCATCGGCAGCCCCATGTAGTAGAGGGTGGAGACGACCGCCGGCAGCAGCAGGTGCCACAGGAAGTCGAGACTGACGTACTTCTGGAACAGGTTCGTGGCCGCGTAGCCCGCGGTGCGGATCCCGGCGTGCGGGAACCAATCCAGGCGGTACGAGAACACCATCAGGAACAGCATCCCCGTCCAAAATACCGGCGCGGCGCGGAACACCAGCGGCACGAGCGAGCCCACACTATCCACCGGCGTACCATGCTTCCAGGCGAGTACGACGCCCCCCAGGATGCCAAACAGGTAGGTGAGGAAGAACGTCGCCAGCGCCAGGAGCAGGGTGTTGATGATCATGTCGCCGACGATCTCCACTACCGGGCTGTTGTAGTAGAACGACCAGCCGAAATCGCCGCGCACCGCGCGTGCCAGGTAGGTCAGGTATTGCTCATGCAGGGGCCGGTCCAGCCCGAACCGGTGCAGGATCTCGGCGCGCAGGCTGGCCGGAAACGTGGGATCGACGAGGGTGCTCGTCGGGTCGCCAGGGATGAGGCGGAACATGAGGAAGACGATCGTCGCGACGAGCCACATCGTCAGAGCGAGCTGCAGGATGCGCCGAAGCAGATATCGGACCCGCACGCGTCTCCCCTCTGCCGTGTGTGATCCGCGCCGGCCCGCCCGCCAGCCCCACAAGCCCGGCTAGCGAGGCGGCAGCGCCAACGCGACGGCCTGTGCGGCGTGCAGCGCGACGGCGAGCGGATCGATGACCGGGACCCGCAGCGTGCGCTGCAGTTCTTCAGTGATCCCCAGCGTGGGCAGGGTCATGGAGCCGAGGTACAGCACGTCGGCGCCGTCCTCCTGCACGGCGGCGGTGGCTTCCCGGCGCAGGGCCTGCCGGCCGCGCTCCAGATCGGCGACGATCTGCCGCACCGGGGTCGCCATAGAGCGGATGGAGACCACCTCCGGCCGGTCCTTCATCTCCGCCACCATCTGTTTCGCTGCGGCCACCGCGTGTTCGTCCACGGTGACGATGCTCAACCGCCGTCCAAGGAGGCGGGCCAGGAACAGCGACACCTCTCCCGGCCCGACGATGGGGACGCGCGCCGCCGCCCGCAGTTCGCGTAATCCCGGATCCAGCGCCCCGCCGGAGATGATGACATCGCAGATGTCGGGGCCCACCGCACCCAGGGCCGCGCGGGCCGCACGGCCGGCGGCGTCGAAGTCCGCGGCCTGATCCAGGAACTCCGGTGTGTTGCTCAGCGTCAGCATGTCGATGGTAAACCCCGGCGCGAGCAGCGGCCGCATCACCGCCAGCCGCCGCTCGCGCTCCTGAGGATCATAGCCAGACGTCGGGACGAAATAGCTCAGGTGCGGCATGACATCTCTATGGATGCAGCAGCCGGCCCTGGGCGTCCCAGGTGTATCCTGCCTGCTGCAGCATCTGCCGCGCCAGCGCCAGATCGAACCTGTAGTCTGTCTTCAGCCACTGCTCCCACGCCGGGTTGTGCCAGAACTTGTTCACCAGCGCGATCATGCCAGTGCCCGGCTGGCCGAACCCGCCCAGTGCCGCTTCCACGATCGTCTTCCAGTCATAGGTGTGCTTGATCGCGTCGCGGAACTTCGGGTTGTTGAACGGCGGCCGGCGCAGGTTGAAGCCCATGTAGAATACCCCGAAGTCCGGCAGCGAGACCAGCTTCACGTTGCTCGCCCGCTTCGCCTCCTCGATCTGCAGCGAAGTGATGCTGCGGTCGGGGATGTCCACCTCGCCCTTGACGATGGCCTGGAACACAGCATCGGCACTGGCGTACTTCACCGCCAGGAACGCCCCGGCCTGTGGGGGATGGAAGTGCCGCGCATACCGCCGCAGTAGCAGCTCCTCGCCGCGCCGCCAGTGGCCGAACTGATAAGGTCCGCTGCCGATGGGGTTCGGGTTGTTCCACTTCGCCGGCGTCTCCACCCGTTCCCGGCTCACCACATCCTGCCAGATGTGCTTTGGCAGGATAGGGATCTGGGTGAAGGTCACCATGAGCAGCGGCGGGTACGGGTAGTGCAGCACGAAGCGGATGACGCGGTCGTTGACGGCGCGCACGCTCCTGATGGGCTCCAGGGCCCCGCTGAAGTACGGGGCCGTCCCATTCTGCCGGATGAACTCGAAGCTGAATACCACGTCCTCCACGGTGACGGGCCGGCCGTCGTGGAAGGTCATCCCCTGGCGCAGGGTGACGTCGACCTGGGTGTCGGTGACCTTTCGCCAGGACTCCGCCGCCCAGGGAATCGGCTGGCCGTCCTTGTCGACGCGCGCCAGGAAGTCGTAGACCAGCCGCAGGGACTCGACCGCGCTAGTGATGCTGAGCGGGTTGGTGCCGTCAATGTCGGTCGCCCAGCCCATGCGGAAGGTCTTGTCGCTCCCAATCGGTTTCGCCTCCAGCACCGTCCAGGGGTTCCACAGCCCGCGCCCCACCATGGGCACCATGCCGGTGAAACGCCTGGTGTTGTACGCGAACATCTCCTGGCGGTGGAACAACGTGATCTCCGGTGCATCCTTGGCCAGGATTTCCTGAGCCTTGTACACCAGGGCCTGGCGTTGCTTGAGGTCCACCGTCTTGCGCTGGGACTCGACGATGCGGTCGTATTCCGGATTCGCGTAGCCGAAGTAGTTCGGCCCGTTGTCGAAGATGCCCTTGCTGTGGAACGGCCCGTACAGCAGGGCGTCGGGATCGAGCCGCTCCGGCCGTCCGACGTATCCGGAGACGAAGGCATCGAAGTCAAACGGCTCCCTGGAATGGCGTGCGGTCAGTGACGCAAAGTCCGCAAACGGCCGAACCTCCACGTCAATCCCCAGCTGCTTCCAGGCGTTGGCCGCTAGCAACGTGCTCTCCCAACGCAGTGGGTCGTAGGTCACCGCCGGGGCGACGAGCAGCACCTTCACGGGCGAGCGGCTGGCGGGCGCGGGCGCCCCGATCGCCCCTCCCGAGACGGCAAGCACCAGTGCCGCGGCCAGCAGGATCGCCATCCCGCGGGCCCATACCCTCGTGTCATGCCTCATATCTCTCACCTCCTGCTTGGTGTCGAAATTCGCTCCGATGACGCCAGGCCATCGACCAGCCTGCGGACGTCGGGCTCGCGTTCCAGCGCGAGCGCCCGCCGCGCAAAAGCCGTGGCGTCGTCTTCTGGATAGCGCTGTGTCGCCAGCGTCTGGAACTTGTCGACGAGCTCCGTCGTGGACAGGGGGCGGTCCGGTCCGCCGCGCGGATGATCGACCCGCGCCTCCGCCCGGCGGCCGTCCGTGGTGATCACCCGCACCGCGGCACCGAACTGCCGGGGAAACCGGCGCTCGTATTCCTCTGCTCGCGTGATCTTCACCCGTCCCGCCAGCGCGGTTACGGCCGGATCCCGGATGCCGTCCGGCGTGAAGCGGTGCGGCCGCAGCCCGCCATCCGCCAGCAGCGCCGCAGCGCAGAACGGCGTGCTGAACTGCGCGTCGGAGACGCTCGTCGGCGGAACGGCCGTGTGATAGGGATCGCCGAGCAGCGCGAACGTCGCGATCCGCACCTCGGCGATCTCAGCGGTGGGGATGCGCCCGTCCCCGACGGCCTCCCGCAACGCGTCCAGGACCGGGTGGATGAACCGGCAGCAGGGATACGGTTTGAACTCGAGCTGTTCGATGAGGAAGCTCTCCCCCAACCGGTCGGTGAGGCTGCGCAGTCCGAACGGCGGCGCCGCCTCGCGTTCCCAGACCGGAAGGTCGCCGTCGAGGACGTGTGCCTGCGCGGTGACCCCGGCGCGAGCCAGCAGGGCCGCCCGCACCCCCGCCTCTGCCGCCCATCCCCAGGCCGACTTTAGCATCGGCCGATGGGTGGTGTGCTGCACGGACTTTCGCACGCGTACCAGCGGCGCGGTGGCGGCGGCGATGCCCAGGGCTGCGTGGATCTGGGACTCCGCGAGCCCGAGCAGCGATGCAGCCGCGGATGCGGCTCCGAAGGTCTGCAGCGTGGCGGTGTCCCAAATGCGCGTGAACCGCCCGCCCACAGGTGAGAGGCAGGCAACGAGCCGCGCGCAAACTTCATACCCGACAACGACGGCGGCCAGCATCGCCGCCCCCGGATTCTGTGAAGCCTCGGCCAGGGCAAGGACGGTCGGGATGACCGTCGCCCCTGGATGCCCGAGCAGCGTGTCGTCGAAATCAAGCGCATTGGTCGCCGTGCCATTGGCCAGCGCCGCCGCTGACGCAGGGACGCGGATCCCTCGCCGGCCGAGCACGGTGGCCTCCGGCGCGCCACCCGCACTCACCACCAAGTCCCCGATCCGCACGCCGATGTCGGTGACAGACCCGGCGACCGCGCACCCCACGGCGTCCAGCACGCAGCGGTTCGCCTGCTCGACGACCCCCGCACTGAGGCGTTCCAGGCGCGTGGTGGCGATGAACTGCACCAACGCTTCGGTGTCGGACGCATGCGTGCTCACCGGTCTACTGACTCCATGATCCTGCCGTGACGACCTGGCCGTCACCCTGATCGGGCGCGCCTAGCCGGCGGGAGAGTTCCTGGGCGTGTGCCTTCATACCGGCCGTAAGCTCGTCCAGGACGCGCTGATCCTGCACCGTGGCGGGAAATGCTACGCTGACCGCGGCGGCGATGCGCCGTGTGTGGTCGTACACCGGTGCGGCGATCGCGGATGCCTCCTCGCTGCGCTCCCGCAGGTTGTACGCCACGCCGGCCTTGCGGACGGCGTCCAGTTCTTGCTTCAAGACAGCAGGATTGGTAATCGTGGAGCGCGTCAGAGCTGGCAGCGGGCCGGGGCCGAGCAGCCTGTCTACCTCGGTCTCGGAGAGACCGGACAGGAGGACCTTGCCCGTCGCCGTGGCGTGCAGAGGACGGCGATCGCCGACGCGTGCGCTGGCCTTCACGGCCTGCGTCCCCTCTACGGCGGCGATGTAGAGCACCTCCGATCGGTCCAGCACCCCGAGCGTGGCGGTGTGGCCCGTGGTGCCGGCGAGTCGGTGCAGCACTGCCGTGCCTTCACGGATGAGCGGATTCGTACCCAGGTAGGTGCCCGCCACCGTCAGGATCACCGGCCCGATGCGGTATCTGCGGGTGGCCTGATCCTGCTCGAGAAACCCGGCGTCGGCCAGCGTGCGCACTAGTTTGTGGGTCACGGATTTGGGGAAGCCACAATGATTGCTGAGTTCGGTCAGACCGAACTCTGGCCGCTGGTTGTCAAACGCGCGAAGGATGCGGAGCGCCTTCTGTACCGACCGGATGACAGGGTACTCGGCGTTTCTCATATAGGAATATTGGTTCTCAATCGGATACTTATACGCTAGACAATGGGGCTAGTGGAGTCAAGTACCTGGGCCCCGCCACGCCTGCCATGTACCTCGTGACGGCGGCGCTCCCGTGAGGTAGAATCAGGTCATCAGGGAGAAATTAAGTTTCTTAATGAGCACCAAGCGTGGACTAGCACATAGCTGGACATCTTCGAATGGGTGACGTCGCAATTCTCGGGGCGGGTGCCGGAGGATGTGCCGCGGCGGCCGTGCTTGCCCGCCACGGCCTCGAGGTCACGCTATTCAGCCGCGCGCCAGAGCGCCTGGAGGCGATCCGGGACCGCGGCGGGTTGGAGATCACCGGCGACCGGGGCGATGGATTCGTTCCCATCGCCCACCTGACCTCTGACATCGCCGATGCGGGCCGAGCGGCGTTCCTATTGATCTTCACGGTCGCCAACGCCCACGCTGCTCTCTCCCACCTGCTGGCCCCGCGCGTCCGCGTCGATCATGTCGTCCTCCTGGCGTCTGGATCGGCCGGCAGTCTGGAGGTCGCGCGCATCTGGCGTGAGGGCGGACTCACCCGGATGCCGCTGCTTGGTGAAACGGCCACCTTGCCCCAATCGGCTCGCATGATCGGCCCCGCCCAGGTCAAGATCCGCTTCCCGTGGACAGTGCGGACGGCAGCGTTTCCCGCGCGCAATAGCCCGGAACTGGTTGAACGGCTTGGCGACTTTGGCGCACTGCTGCGCACACTGCAGGCGAAGAACGTGCTGGACACCGGTCTGAACAATCCCAACTTCATCATCCATCCGGCGCCCATGGTCCTGAACTACGCCGCCATCGAGCGCGCCGACGGTGCCCTCTCATTGATGAATGAGGGCATGACGGAGGCCGTGCTGCGGGCGATGGACGCGCACGACCGCGAACGCATGGCGCTACAGGCAGCCGCAGGCCTAATGCCGATCTCGCTTGACGACCTCTATCGTGAGTTCGGGAGCAGCCCCGCAATCTACCGCAGCCCTGGCGAGCCGATGGGCCTGCGGGATTGCATACACTTCCGCTACATCGATGAGGACATCCCCTACGGCAGCGTCTTCATGTCGTCGCTGGGCCGGCTGCTCGGCGTGCCCACGCCGATTAACGATGCGCTGAACACGCTCGCCTCCATCGCTCGCGGCGTCGATTACTGGGCATCCGGCCGGACGGTGGAACGCCTGGGGATCGCCGGGCTGCGCGGGGCCGCGCTCCAACGATACCTGGAAACAGGGGAGCGATGAGCATCATGAGATGAGCATCATGAGAGGAGGGACGCGGCGTGCGCATTGAGCGGGCCGTCGTCACCATGACGAAGATCCCCGTCCGGCGGGCGCACCGGATGGCGATCGGCACGACACTCGCGCAGGAGAACATTATCCTGCGCCTGTACACGGACGATGGACTGGAGGGGCTCGGCGAGGCCCCGCACATGGTTGGGGTGTCGCTGAAGGGTGAGTCGCCGGGCACGGTCATGCTCATGCTGCGCGACCGCCTGCTGCCCGCGGTGCGCGGGATGAACCCATTCGAGATCGAGCGGATCCAGCAGGTCATGGAGCGGGCCGTTCCCTGGAACTACCGGGCGAAGAGCGCTGTGAACCTCGCCCTCTACGACCTGGTAGGCAAAGCACTGGGCACACCCGCGCATACCCTCCTCGGCGGCCGAGTGCGAGACACTGTGCCGCTCTCGTGGTCCATCCCCATCACCGACGGTGACGCCGGCGCCCGCGAGGCCGCGGAGAAGATCGCGCAGGGCTGGGGCATCCTGAAACTAAAGCTCGGCCGGCCCGATCCAACGGAGGACGTCGAGATGGTCCGGGCGATCCGCGAAGCCGCCGGCCCGCAGGTGCGAATCCGGGTCGATGCCAACCAGGCCTACGATGTCAAGACCGCGATCCGCGTAGCGCAACGCATTGAGAAGTACGACGTGGAGTTCTTCGAGCAACCGGTCGCCTGGTGGGATCTGGACGGCCTGGCGGAGGTCAGCCGGGCCACCGTCCTCCCCATCATGGCGGACGAGAGCGCCACGACCCTGTTCGGCGCCGTGGAGGTCGCCAGACGCCGCGCCGCCCAGATCTTCAGCATCTACGTGAGCAGCTCAGGCGGATTGCTCAACGCGAAGAAGATGAGCGATCTCGGTGCCATTCACGGGATCGCCGGGTATGTGGGCGGCGCCCTGGAAGGCCCCATCGGGGTGGCCGCGGGGCTGCACTTCGCCGGCAGCACTCCCTCGGTGACTTATGGTTGCGAGCTGTATGGCCAGTTCCTCCTGGAGGAGGACGTCGCCGCGGAGCCTCTCCACTTCCGCGACGGCGGTCTGGTGGTGCCGACTGGTCCGGGCCTCGGCGTCGCGCTCGACGAGGACAAACTGCGGCATCACACGCTGGAGACATTCGAGGTGAGATAGCCGATGACGATCCACCAGGTCGTGACGCACGGACGCTACGCGCCTTTCCCCGTTGAGGAGTACCGGCACCGCCTGGCACGCATGCGTGCGGTGATGGCCGAGGAGGCCATCGATGCCCTCCTGTTGACCGCCAAGGAAAACGTCGTGTACTTCAGCGGGATCCAGACGATCGGCTGGGAGTCGAAGCACCGCCCGCTGGGGCTGATCGTCCCTGCGGATAGCCGAGGACCGGTCCTGGTCGTGGCGGAGTCGTTGGAGTTCGTCGCCTATGAGTCGTCCTGTGTCGAGGACGTCAGGCTATGGGGCGGAGTGCGTGTCCCCACCGCGCCGAGCGATCCCATCCTTGCCATCCGGCAGGCCCTGCAGGAGTTGGGCCTGACCGCGGCGCGGATCGGCCTGGAGCTTGGTTACGGGATGCGGATGGGCATGAGCCAGGCTGACTTCGATGCGCTGCGCGCAGGCCTGCCGCGCATGCAGGCCGTCGATGCGTCAGGCGCCCTGTGGAAGGTGCGCATGATCAAATCGCGGGCGGAGATCGAGTGCATCCGGGGGGCGTGCGAGGCGACGTCGGAAGCTTTCCGCAGCGCCTTCACTGCCCTGCGGGAAGGGATGACCGAGCGCGAGCTGGCCGGGCTCATGTTTCGTGGGCTCGCGGGCTCGGACTACAAACCGGGGTTCGTCATGGTCCGATCCGGCCGGCTCAAGTACCGGATGATCAACGTGGAGGCGTTTGACAAACCGTTGGAGCGGGGAGACCTTGTGATCGTCGACGCGGGGGCGACCTACAAAGACTACTGGACGGACTTCATGCGCATGGCCTCTATCGGCGAACCAACCCTGGAGCAACGCACCTTCTTCGACTGCAACCTGGCTGCGCAGCAGTCCGGCGTCGCGGCCATCCGTCCGGGGAGGCCGCTCAAAGAGATCTTCAATGCCTGCGCCGGCGTCATCAAGGAGCGGGGACTGGCCCACCATGCTCCGATTGAGCGTGTCGGCCACGGGGTGGGACTGGACATGCACGAGCCCCCTTCCATCGCTTCCAACAGCGAGACGCTGATCGAGGAAGGTATGGTCCTCACAGTCGAGCCGATCTTCACGGATCAACCGGACGGCCGTATCGGGAACTTCGCTCTGGAAGACGTGGTCGTGGTGACGCCGACGGGACACGAAATCATCAGCAGGTTTCCGAAGGACCTCTGGATCGTGTCATAGGTCGCTGCATCCAGCGCGAAACGGAGCCCACCCGCGGGCTCCGTTTCATCATTGTTGTTGTCGAGGAGTCCTCCTTAGCCGATGAGCAGCCGTCCATTCTCCACGATAACCCTGCCATCCAGTTCCACGGTCGGATTCAATACAAGACCATCCAAATGGAGCGAGCTCACCACCGTCCCTCCAATGACATGATTGTTGCCGAGGCCAACGTGCACAGATCCTCGATACTTCTTGTCCTCCATCATCGACCCAATCAGCCGAGCCTGATCGTTTGTGCCAATGGCGAACTCAGCGATATTCCGTGCGTTCTCGTCTGCTGAGGCTAACAAAGCTTGTAGGCTCGCCGCAGACGCTCCTCCCGGGATGCCAATCACCCGGCCTGCTCGCACCTCCATCCGGATTGGTGCATCAAGGAGGCCGAGATTGTCCATGGTGTGCTCTACGACGACTGTCCCCTCCGCTGTCCCCTCAACGGGCGCGATGGCAGCCTCTCCATCGGGCATCGCCGCAAACGTACCTGGCCCAACGACGCGCCCGGTCAGCGCAATCGCCTCACGCCCTTGCGGGGACATCGACATGTCCGTTCCTATGGCTGTCCTGACATGGGCGCGGCGAGCCTCCGACATCAGACGGGTCAACTCGCGGGTGTCACGGTCAATCCTGTCATAGTCAGCGAGCATCGTCCCACGTTATCCTTGATTATCTTTCTTTGCTTTCTTTGGGAGTAGGTGCTCCCGACCACGGATCAGATCGCGCATCAAGTCGCTCAGAAGGGTCGTATGAGTCTTCCCTCGCGCGTAGTCAAGGATTCCCGCTCTTACGACGGAAACCGCATCACGAGATCGTTTGACCTTCCGTGCCAATTCCTCGTCCGAGAGCTGCAAGTTCTGCAGGACTGTGAGAAACTCCTCAGTTTCCCAATCCGGTTCTCTCGACGGCATCTGGGGCACCTCCGGAGGGTGACGGATCATTCCTGTTCTCGGCGGCACCTACGTACTTCCGGGTTGATGCTGCCAGATCCTCAGGTGACCCCCAATAGCACCATATAAGCACGGCACGCACGGACGGGCTTCCTCGGTGATCCCTTCGTAGACGGGAGAGACAGAATTCTCCAGTCCCGGCGGGGGGTTCCGGCGACTGGAGGGGATTCGAGAGAACGCCCTAGACGCGTCCCGCACTCGTTCGCAACGAGGGGTCTACGTCCGTCCGGTCACTCTGGGGCCGTTGCGCCGTTTCGGTAGCAACCCGGTAGCAGTTTCTAGGGTGAGGGCGGGAAGGGGCTTCTGGAGCGGGCGATGGGATTTGAACCCACGACCCTCGGCTTGGGAAGTCGATTGGCGCTGTTCCTACCTGTTCCTCCCAGTGGCGGAGAGTGCCGTCCTGTCAGGGTTTTGGCCGCAATCCTGGGTGCCTCCGTATCGCCGAATTCCCTTTAGTTTCGATCAGTGCATTTGCAAGATATCGGCAGCGTGCTAGGAAGCCGGGCTTTCACGCCGAGCCAACGCCAATGAGCCAAAATGCCGGGCCCTGCCACTCCTGCTCAACCCTTCGCGTAGGGCCGGCCCAGCGCCTCGGGCTTCGCGAGGCCCCAGCGAGTGCGGAACCAGGGCGTGGAGATGACCACCAGAATCGGGATCGTGATGGCGAAGGGCACCGTCCTCCACACATACCGAGACAGAACCCCGGGGAGGACGAGTTCCGGGCTGAGCGACAGCTGCCACATGATCCCGAACAGCGAGGCACCCGCCAGCAAGATCCAGGGGTTCCACATGGAGAAAAACACGAGGGCCAGGCTGACGAACCCCCAGCCCATGAGAAAGTTGTAGTTCCACACCGGGTTGTAGGACAGCGTATAGGTGGCCCCCGACAGGCCCGCCAGCACGCCGCCGACCGTGACGCACAGGTAGCGGATGGCTACCACGGAAATGCCGGAGGCCTCTGCGGCTGCCGGATTCTCTCCCGCGGACCGGATCGCCAGCCCCAGGCTCGTCCTGAAGATGAGCAGCCAGGTGATCGCCACCAGGGCGACCCCGACAAGGAAGAACGGCGAGAGGCCCATGAGGCTCGGGATTCGTGCCAGCCCTAAGGGTCCCGTGTACGCGCTGCCGAGGTAGGTGGTAAGACCGAAACTGAGGATCCAGAGGCCCATCCCGCTCACCACCTGATCGCCGCGCAGGGTGATGGAGAAGAAGCCGTGGGCAAGGCCGAGGAGTCCTCCGATGGTCAGGCCGGCGAGGAAGCCCAGCGGGTAGCTGCCCGTGGTCTGGGCCGTGATGAAGGCCGCGGTGCCGCCGAACAGCATGAGGCCTTCGAGCCCCACGTTGAGCACGCCCGAGCGCTGGTTGACGAGTTCGCCCAGCGCCGCAAAGAGGAAGATGGTTGACGCTCCCAGGCTTCGGGCAAGGAGGTCCCACATCGACCCTACCCCTCGGGAAGCTCGGTCGGAGCGGGTTGCAGGACCTCGGAGGGGACCCGCCGCCAGGCGAGGCGGAACTGGTACAGAGCGTGGGAGGCGATGAACGTCATCATGAGCAGGCCCAGGAGGGCGTAGTCGACTCCGAAGGGAAGGTGCAGCGCTCCCTGGGCGAACCGGGCACCCAGGGAGAGCCCGGCAAAGAGCACGGCAATAGGTACTGCTCCGACGGCAGACCCACGCGCGATCAGGGCGGAGATGATGCCGTAGAACGCGAGATCCCCGTAGAAGCCGTAGTTCCCCGGGATCTTGTAGACGCCGGGGACAGCGGTGAAAGCGTGATACCCGGCCAGACCGGCGAAGGCCCCGCCCAGGAGGAAAACCAACAGGGACAGGGCCACGGGGCTGATGCCGCCGTAGCGCGCGGCGGCGGGATTCTCGCCGAAGGCCCGGATCCGATATCCGAGCGCCGTCTTGGCAAAGAGCAGGTCGAGGAGGACCGCTGCGCCAAGCGCAAGCGCGGCCGTGAAGGGCACGCCCCGCAGGAGGGGCGCGGTCAACGGGGCTGGGAGAGTAAAGCCCTCCCCTTCGGCCGTGGCACCCATGAAGGGCCCGCCCTCCTTGATCATATACGCGACAAGCCAGAAAAGGATCGAGTTCAGCATCATCGTGACGAGGATCTCGTTCACCTGGAGCCGGGCGCGGAGGAGGCCGGCGAAGCCGCCCAACATCGCACCCGCCGCGGCAGCGGCCGCGACCATGAGCAGGATGAGGAGCCCAGGCGCCAGGGCCAGCGTCTGGGCCTCCTGCGCGCGGAGGACGAAGGGGACCGCGAACGCCGCCAGCGCCCCGGCAAAGACCTGGCCCGGGAGGCCGATGTTCCAGAGGCCGGCGCGGAGGGGCACGAGGAAGGCGTAGGTGCAGAACAGGAGATAGATGGCGCGCTGGACGGTGGCGAGGATGCCGCGGGGGTTGAAGAAGGCGTACGAGAACACGGCCCGATACGCCCCGAGGAGGCTGGCGTCGGCGGAGAGGAAGAGGAAGCTGGAGAGCGCGAGGGCCAGCAGGATGGCCACGACCGCCGTCAGGACGGTGTAGACCGCAGAGACAGCGGGCCGTGGCTCCAGAGTAAGTTCATACCGCCCCAACCTCACCGGGCGCCGGCCTCCTTCTGGAGCCCCGCCATCATGGCGCCCACGGTCTCGCTGTCAGCCTGCTCCCGGAGGAGGACGGCGACGAATCGCCCTTCGTAGATGGGGGCCACCCAGTCGCTCAGGGACAGGATCTCGTCCAGGTCTTCGGAGATGAGCAGGACCGCCGCCCCCTCCGCCCTGGCGTCCAGGAGTTTGGCGCGAACGAACGCTGTGGCCTCTACGTCCAGGCCCTGCGTGGGGAGGTGCGCGATGAGGAGCCGGGGTCTGCGGGACAGCACCCGGCCCAGGATGAGCCTCTGCAGGTTGCCTCCCGATAGGTGCCGTGCCCGGGCGTACTGGTGGGGAGCCTTCACGTTGTAGGCGGACAGGATGCGCCGGGTGAGCTGGTCCAGGCCCGCGTCGTCGAGCAGGCCGCGTGGGGTGAACGCGGGGTCGAAATGATAGTTCAGCGCGGTGTTCTCCACCAGGGAGAAGGCGGCGATGGAGGCGACCTCGATGCGTTCTGCCGGGATGTAGCCGACCCCCATCCGCCATCGCTCCAGGGGCGACAGGTGGGTCACGTCCCGGTCAGCAAAGCGGACCTTCCCTGAAGTCACCGGGCGCAGGCCGGCGAGGACCTGGGCGAGCTCCTCCTGGCCGTTACCGGTGACGCCCGCCACGCCCAGGACTTCGCCCGCGCGGAGGGAGAAGGAGAGGTCACGCAAGGCGAGCAGGCCCCGGTCGTTGAAGGCGGAGACCTGTTCCACGTGCAGCAGCGGGCGCCCCGCTTCGGCGGATCGGTCCGCGGTACGGAAGGCGACCTCGCGGCCGATCATGTGCTGGACCAGGATCTCCTCGGTGGCCTCCCCGGTCCGCAGGCGCGCCACGACGCTCCCCGACCTGAAGACCGTCACCCGGTGGCTTGCGGCCATGACGACGGGAAGCTTGTGGGTGACGAGGAGGACGGTGACGCCCCGGTCGCGGACCAGGGCCTGCAGGCCCGCCAGGAGCGTCTTCACTTCCGGCGGCGTGAGCACGGAGGTGGGCTCGTCCAGGATCAGGATCTTCGCGCCGCCGTACAGAGCCTTGAGGATCTCCACCCACTGCCGTTCGCCTTCGGAGAGCTGCCACACCCTGGCTCCGAGGTCCACGGTGAAGCCGTACCGGTTGCACAACGCCTCCACCTCGCGGCGCGCGCCGCGAAGGTTGAGAAAGCCGCGCACGCGGGGGTGTCCGAGCACGATGTTTTCCAACACCGTGTGCGCGGCCACCAGTCGGCGGGTCTGGTGGACCATGCCGATCCCCTGCGCGATGGCGTCGTGGGGGGATCGGAAGTGGACCCGTTGCCCCCGCAGGTACAGGGCGCCCTCGTCGGGCTGCACCAGCCCGAACAGGATGTTCATCAGCGTGGTCTTGCCTGCCCCGTTCTGGCCCAGGACCGCGTGGACATCGCCCGCCTGGACCTCGAAGTCCACGTGGTCGAGGGCGAGCACTCCGGGGAAGCGCTTCGTGATGCCCCTGGCCGCGAGGATGGGTTCCGTGGGAGCTCGGTCAGCGGGCAACGTCAACGGCACGTCGGTACACCTCCGGGAGCCGTCCGGAAGGGAGAAGGCTCCTCCGCCGCGGTCTGGGCGAACGGAGGAGCCTCATACCCTCTGGGAAGGAACGGCCGGTCACCGGACCCCGCCGCGGGTCCCTGCCGGCACCAGCCTCACTTGAGGATGGTCATCCCGTTGAGGTCGAAGTTGAACTTCCCCAGCAGCCATGTGTCGGCCGGCATCTGCCCGGCCTTCTTCACCACCGTCCCCTTGGCGGGAATCGGGGTGTCCTTGAGGGCCAGCCCGGTCCCGTTGCTGACGAATGCGTGCTCCTGGAACGGATCCCACTGGCCCTTCATCATCTGGTCTCGGCGCTGGGTCACCAGCCTGAGGATCGAGGCGGGGATGAGCGGCCGCGCCTTCGGGCTGACCGCGTCCGCCCCCACCTTCTTGTTGTTCATGATGTCCACGGCAGCTTCCACCGTGCCGTCCGCCAGGGTCATAGTGTCCCGCATCCCCAGATAGAGGAAGGCGCGCGGGTTCTGGTTGCCGGCCAGGAAGTCCCTGACCATGCGATCGTAGATGACTTCCCAGCGTGTGTCGAAGGAGACGGCCACCGTGTCGGTGCTGGACCAGCCGTAGAAGCCGACCACGTCCATGTCCTTGCCGACGAACCAGATCTTGCGCTCCCCCGCCACGTCCAGCGGGGAGCCGGAGTCGGTTTGCTGAGTGATCACGTCCACCTTGTACTGGCTCACCAGGGTCGTGGCGATCTCGCGCTCCTCCGCGGGCTTGTACCAGTCACCCACGTACTTCACGTACACGGTGACGCGCTTGTTGAGCGCCTTAGCCCCGTCCTGCACGCCCAGGAAGAAGCCGGCCTGCCGGCGGATCACCTGGACATTCGGAAAGGCGGAGACGATGCCGACATTCCCGGTGCGGGTCAGCGCGGCCGCGATGAGCCCCTCGAGGTAGAGGGCCTGGTACTGCCGCGGGAAGAATCGGATGAAGTTCCGCTTGGTCGTGACGTCGCTGGCGACCACCGACCCGAAGTACACCTTGGGATACTTGTCCGCGATGTCTTTGAGGGGAAGTCCCATGAACTCCGCGTTCCCGATGACGATGTTGGCGCCCTGCCGGATGAGTTCTTCGGCGTAGGGGATGGTGAGGTCCGGTCCGACCTCTTCACGGAAGACGTATTTCACGTTCGGGTACTTCTTCGCGATGCGCTGGCCGGCGCGGTCGTGGGCGCCGGACCAAGTGGTCCCCTTGATCACGCTGAAGTGCAGGATCGCCAGCGTCGCGTTCGCCGCCGCCGCGGAGGCTGACGAGCCCATCCCGCCTCCGGAACCCGCAAGGAGCGCGACAAGCACAAGCGATGGGATGACGATCCGGAATGGAGCGAACCTCATACGCCACCGAAGTGCCCGGTCCATGTTGGCCTCCCCTCCGTCCCTCCTGAATTGGGTGTTGTGGTAGACGTGCCTGGATGTCCCTGGAAGCATCCGCCGCTGCGCGACCGTTCTACAGTCCGCGCGGCTTTCCCTCTCGGCATTCGAGGATCGGCTCAGGCGCGGGCCGTGGAGCGCAGGTCTTCGAGGCGGAACTTAGTATTAGCCAGGATGAAGAGCACCTTTCTTGTCCGCCAGGAGTTATCGCCGTGGCCCTCTATGGGGCGATCATGCGAAACTGAGTCGAGGTAAGAGATGGAGGGGGGAAGGACGATGAAACGCCTGCTCGCCGTGTTAGTGGTGACGTTATTGATTCCTGCGAGCGTCATCGCGCAGAATCCCCGTACCGTCGTGTTGCTCTATGCGTTCGCTCCCGAGGGGGTGCTCCTGCGACAGCGCATGACCGACCGGCAGTCCCACACGGACCCGAGTCTCGGGCAGGTGGACGTCGGTACTCTCGGCGGAGTCCGGGTCGCGTTGATCGGAACACGGGTGGGGATGACCCACGCGGCCCGCGCGACGCAACGCGCCATCGACCTGTATGACCCGCCCCTGATCGTGTTCTCGGGGATCTGTGGTGGGATGAGCCCCACGAACCACATCGGCGACATACTCCTACAAGATGAATGGGTCCAGCACGACTTCGGGTACGTCGGCGCGGACGGCAAGATCACGGTGCGTCAGGGCCCTCTCGACGGAGCTAATGCCAACGTGTCCACGGGGCCGCTGTACACCGCGTACTTCAAAGTGGACCCCCAACTCGTCGTGATCGGTTTCGCAGCCTCGCGTGATGTGAAGCTCGCTCCCGTCCAGGGGCGGGTGCCGGAAGTCAAGGTCGGCGGCATCGGAGTTTCCGGGAACATCTTCCTCGACAACGCGCAGGTGCGTCAGGACTTCGTTGCCAGGTTCTCGCGCCCCGACAAGGAAGTGCAGTGCGTGGACATGGAGACCACGGCGATTATGCAGACCGCCTTCTTCACCCCGTCCCTGCGGACGCCGACGGGAGCGGTGAAGGTTCTCCCCTGGAGGTCCGCGTCCGATCTGGCAGGCGGATCGGGGTCAGCGACGGCCGCCCAGGAGATTCGCGCGTTCTTCCAGGTCGCGGCCAACAACGCCGCGGAGGCCACCCTGGCTTCGTTAGTGTGGATCGGGAGGGCCGGGATGGCGCGGTGATCGGCTGAGCTGATACGGGGGAAACAAGAGTCGGGCGTCCCTTCCCTCAGCGCCGCTGTTCCCCCTGTTCCATCCAGAGGCGGAGGGTGCCGTCCTGTCAGCATCTTGGCTTCCGAGCCGTGCCTTCTCGGAGTCTCCTTAGGGGTCGCCGGGCACAGTCTGGACTGAAAACCGAGGAAACCAGGCCGGAACCCTCCAACGGAAGTGTTCGGGAATCCCAAATGAAGATAGTGGTGGGTCTGCTCGAGTTGGTTCTCGTCGTCACGATCCTCCTCGCGGATTGACCATGAAAAAACCTTGGAGCGTCTCGACTCCCACCCTGAAGCGACAGGAACGAAGAAGGGGACACGGGCTGAAACCCGTATCCCCGGCCAATTCTAGCTGGAGCGGGCGATGGGATTTGAACCCACGACCCTCGGCTTGGGAAGCCGATGCTCTACCGCTGAGCTACGCCCGCTCGCTACCGTGGATTATATCACCTAGAGGGTTTTGGCCAGCGCGGCCGCGACCTCTCCCTCGCGGGGGAAGCGGCCGGCATCCGCTTTGCTGAAGACCTTCTTTCCCCCGGCCTTCACCACGAATCTGCCGCCGGACGACGGGACGATCACCACCGCCTGCAGACGTTCCGCGTGCTCCGTGAGGATCTCCTCCGCCACACGGGCGGCGTGTCCTTCGTACCCTCACTCCGCGCAATACTCGATCTCGACCTGCACCTTCCCCATTGCGATCCTGCCCTCCACCCTGGCTGATCTGAAATGCGTCACGTTGTCCGTGCCCGCGGGATACGTCTGGCGTGGTTCTGGAGGTGGGCGGTCAACTCCTGTCCCGGGTGCGCGGGCGAGACGGTCGGAGGAGAAGCCAGAGTAAGCGGGAAAGTACTCGAGCGCCCTCAGGCTGCGGGACCACATCCTGGCGCCGCCGAATGCTCACTGACCGAGAGCGGAAGACCCTCCAGGCGCTGTGCGACGCCCTCGTACCCGAGGTCGTGGAGCAGGGAGACCCCCCGGCCGCCGTCCGCGATGAACCGGCCTGGCGCGCATTCCTCCACCGGCGCGGCTCTGATCTCAACCTGCCGCCGCTGGTTGAAGCGGGGCTCGAAGAAGCTCCCGCACACCTCCGGGCACAACTGCGCCTGCTGCTGCGGCTCATGAGTAACCCACTGGTCAATCTCCTCCTCACCGGGCGGCCGAAGGCGGTCTTCCGGATGTCGCCGGGTGAGGCCGCGGCCTACCTTCGCTCGTGGGCGCGGAGCCGCCTGCCTCTCAAGCGGATGGCATTCCAGGCCCTCAAGCAGATCTTCACCTTCCTCTTCTATGCCGCGCACGCGGCGGACGAAGCGAATCCCAACTGGCCGGCCATCGGGTTTCCGGGGACGCCGGTGCCACCGCGCGGGGTGCCGAGGGCGATCACGCCGCTGGCCGTCACCTCTGACACACAGATCGCCACGGAGATCTGCGTCATCGGATCGGGCGCGGGCGGGAGCGTCGCCGCCGCCGTCCTGAGCCAGGCGGGCCGGCAGGTGCTGCTGCTGGAGCGGGGCGGGTACTACAGCCAGCGCGACTACCCGGGGACGAGTACGAGATGCTGCAGGGTCTCTCCCTGGGCAAAGGGCTGTTTGCCACGGCGGACAACGCGTTTGGCCTGCTCGCGGCGACCTGCCTGGGGGGCAGCACCGTTGTGAACT
Source organism: Candidatus Sysuimicrobiota bacterium CSP1-3 (assembly GCA_001443485.1). Taxonomy (GTDB): domain Bacteria; phylum Sysuimicrobiota; class Sysuimicrobiia; order Sysuimicrobiales; family Humicultoraceae; genus Humicultor. Next base: position 2,532 of record LDXQ01000005.1, on the reverse strand, counting down.
GGTGCACGAGCCTGCGCCCGCCGGCCGATGTCCTGGAGGAGTGGGAGCGCGACCACGGCATCGACGGGCTCACGGGGGTAGAGTTTCGTGATGCCCTCGATGCCGTCGAGCGGCGGCTCAACGTCAATACGCTGGAGAGTCACCGCAATCCCAACAATCAGGCGCTCTGGGACGGCGCGCGGGCCCTGGGCTACCGTGTGGAGACGGTGCCGCGCAATGTGCAGGGCTGCGGGGACTGCGGACCCTGCGCCTACGGTTGCCCTCACAGGGCCAAGCAAGATGCGCTGGTGACCTACGTGCAGGATGCGTACGCGGCGGGAGCGCAGGTTCTTGTCCACTGCGCGGCCGAGCGCATCCTCACGCGCGGCGGACAGGTGATTGGCGTCGAAGCCACGGCGACCGATCCCGCCTCCGGACGGCGCCGCCGTGTGGCGGTTCGCTGCACGACGGTCGTCCTGGCCGGCGGCGCAATCTTCTCGCCGGCCCTCCTGCTCCGGTCCGGCATCGGCAACGCGATGGTCGGGCAGCGCCTCCGGCTCCACCCGGTGACGGCGGGGGTGGGTATCTACGCGCACCCCATCGAGCTCTGGTCGGGCCATCCGCAGACCGCGGCCTGCACCGAGTTTGCGCGGCTGACCGGAACGCATGGGTTCACCATCGAGGTCGCCCCGGCGCATCCGGGTCTGGCCGCGATGGCCATCCCCTGGGCGAGCGGCGAGGATCACAAGCGCCAGATGGCCCGCCTGGCCCACCTGGCGGCGTTTATCGTCCTCGTGCGGGATTACCGATGGGGTCGGGTGACGGTGACGGCGCGGGGTGACCCGGTGGTGCACTACCGGCTGCACCCGGAGGACCAGCGGCTCATGCTCCGGGGACTCGAAGAGATGGGAAAGATCCACCTCGCCGCCGGGGCGCGGGAGATCTACAGCCTGCACACGCGGCGGGTCGCGGTGCGGCGGGATGAGCCCGACGCGGCCACCCGCTTCGCACGGGGCGTGCGCGCGGCGGGCATCCGGCCCAATGCGCTCGCGCTCTTTAGCGCGCACCTGATGGGCGGCCTGCCCATGGGATCGGACCCCCGGCGGGCCGCGGTGGATCCCTCCGGACAGGTCTACGGCGTCCGCGGGCTGTATGTCGCGGACGCGAGCGTTTTCCCTTCCGCGCCGAGTGTGAATCCGATGATCGCCATCATGGCGATGGCCCACCGCACGACGCAGCGGGTCGCCGCCGGGTAGAGCGGGTTCAGACTAGGTGTGGGGCAGCGGCCGGCCGCAGTTGCTGCAGAAGCGGTCGCGGGGGCCCGCCCGTGTGCCGCAGTTGGCGCAATAGTGGGGCTCTGCGGGTTCCTGGTCGCGACGGGTTGACCGGTCCCGGCGGCGCGAGGGCGGCGGAGACGGCGCGTGGCGCGATGCTCTGGGGCGGCGCAGATACGTGACCGTCAGGGTTCCCGCAACACCGAGGACGACGCCGATGACGGCGGGCAGAAGCCAGAGGAGGGGCCCACCTCCGCCCGTGACCGGGGCGGGCGCTGCGGCGGGCGGCGGCGCCGCGCGCGGGAGCGAGGGATTGTTGTCCTCCTTGCGGTAGGCCCCGCGGATGCTCCAGACCTTCCCCGCCGGCCACCGCTCCTCCGTGTAGAGGTAATACGTAAACCCACCGCCGGTGGCGGTGCGGGTGGAGGCCGGGGTCAGCGTGAAACCGGACGATCGGAGCGGCTGCTCCACCGACACCTGAAGGCTCTCCACGAGTAGCGGGAAGACCAGGGCCACGGCAAACGCCCGCTGCGGCTGCCCGGAGATGACGTCGGCGTAGTACTCAAACTGGAAGTCCCGCACCGGCACCAGGAACGCGACCCGTGCCTGGTCGCCGTCCCGGCTCGTCTGGGACTGTGCGGCGAACAGTTGCCCGTCGCGCCGGTAGGCGGCGGCGTGCACCTGCGCCCCGACCGGGATGGCGAAACTCAGCGGGTAGGGCAGTGGGGCGTCCGCACTGAGCGTGCCGCGGTAGATGATCAGCACCCGCGGATCGTCGTGTTCGGGCCAGACGTCCGCGCTGAGAGTGGCGATCGTCACCGCAGGGGCGGCGACACCCGCGGTCGGCGCCAGCAGAACGCCAAGCGCCAGCGCACCGACCACGAGGATGATCGCGCAACGCGGCGGGCTGAGGCGGGCGGGCCGCGATACGAGGTTGCTCACCCGGCCAGGCGTTCCTCCACCAGCCGGATGAGCGTGCGGGCGATGGCGTCCTTACCCTCCGCGACCGCCAGCACCTCGCCGGACGGATCGACGAAGTAGCCGGTGTGCTCGCCGGCCTCGATCTCCTTCTGGTCGTTGGCCACGACCAGGTCGCAGCGGTTCTTGCGCAGCAGTTCCAGGGCGCTCGCCACCAGTTCATCGCGGCCCTTGCCGACCTCGAGTTTGAAGGCGGCGAGGAACGTCTTGGGCGCCAGTTCCTTCACCAGGCGGACCGCTTTCGGCGTGGGCACCAGCCGGACCATCCACTCCGGCTCCTCCGATCCGGTCTTGCCGGGTC